>JBEINE010000211.1:0-4519 GCA_040378245.1 Hyphomonadaceae bacterium
GGGGACAAACCTATTCTTGCGTGGGAGCCCAATTGGAATTCTTGGGTCATTGTGGAATACGATGATTCAATGATCGATGGATGGTATGAAGTTGGGACATGCGACCCGACAAATGTCAGCCATTGGTTCCCGCTGCCAGAGCCGTACACGCCAAGAACTTAGGGGCATTCAAGATCGGCACATCAAGGCGCGTGTTGATGTTATTGTGGCGCTTGTTGGGCTACTGGCCGCGCGTGTTGAGGCCGCTAAAACCGCCACCAAGGCTTCTTAGGCGCAAGGGCTTTATTGATGCCCTCAATTATTGATACCAAGGCGTCCCCACGAGCCTCACACACGGCAAGATCGGCTTCCTGCTGAACTGAGTATGCCGCCAAGCGTCCAACCGTAAGGCCAGCCGCCTGTGGCCTCTCAGTCCTTGGGCAACTCTTCAATGTGTCCGGCACCGTCACCGTCAGCGTTGCTTGAGCGCTGGCGCAGCTCGTCAATGCCGGTAGCCCAAGCATTAGCAACATCATCAGGAACAAGTGCCTCGCCCGATGGTAGGGCTTCAATTTCGCGTGTGACATTGTGAGTTTCTTCCCTGATAATGCGTTCTGTGATTGTGACCCGGTCAACCGCTTGTGCGGTCGTCTCGCTAACAATGGCCTGAGCCTCAGCGGCCTTAGCTGACTTCTCAGCTTTTAGCTTTTCGGTCTGCAAGTGGGCGATGTACATTGACACGCCAAACAGAGCCGCGATCACGCCGCCGAGTAGGTAGATGCGCCAGTTGATCATGCTATCACCTTTAAGAGATTGACGGGGCTATTGATCATCGGCACGCGAAACTGTGGTGCAATGATGATGCAACCAGACGATGCGCTCCGATTGCCCTTGCCATTGTCGCCGTGAATTTGAAAGGCGCTACGACCAAATGTTTTTGTGCTGGGCAACGGGTCAAGGCGAGAGATGTTCTTGCCAGTGCGGCGCGACAACGCCTCTAGAGGGCCAATGCGCCACATGCCTTGTGGGATAGGGCCTGTTGCCGCAACGTGCTGCATGGCAGGATTGTTCAATCCCTCGCCCTTGCCGCTGTAACCACCGCAATATTGCTTGCCGTCTGGATCAAGCATTAGCCCAGCCGATTGATCCCACAACCAAAACTTGTCACTCATCTTCTTTGTCCTTTTTGTTGACGCTCATGCCAATACCGCCGGGCCCCGTCAAAGATATTGAGGATATGCCCTCGCGACTTAAAAACAAGGCGAGTCCTAACAGGGCCAAAACAACTAGCATCCCAAGCCCAAGAAACTGAATGCGCAGCTCAGCGGTTTCTATCGGCCAACTCCCTTTCCAAAGGATACCCACCAAAGCCGCCGCGCTCAATGTCAATGGTATGGGCGCAAAAATACGAATACCATTGGCTATCCATCGCCAACTTGGGAACTTAAACGCCATCATGACATCGCCCTTATATGAACACTCAATTGGGTTTCAAGAGCCTCTATGCGCCGCAGCAAGTCCTCGTTACGCTCGCGACATGCCTTGTCTGCGGCCTCTAAATGAGCCATTTGTATAAGCAATTTAGACACGGCCCCCGGCACAATTATACCGCGATTAAGCAAAAACCACGCGAGCACACCAAAGACCACGGCAAACGTGATGACAGATGGCTTTTCAGCGGCGGTCAAGATGATTTGAAGAGCCTCGGCGTTCATAGTGACTTCGCCTTACGTCTTTGAGCCATCCTATAATTCCAGCTATGGCAGCCAGCATAAGAATGATCATAGCTGCCAACCATTCCATTGCGCGCCACCAAAGTTTCTAGGCTAGACCAAATCAGGCCAAGGCATGATAAAGCCATACAGGTATTTGTGACCACAAAGTAAGTTAAAGTTGCGCCTTCACCTATGCCTACAAAATGATAGGCCACATGAGCCATGAGGCTAACACACATAGAAACGCCAGCTAAGTGAAGACCTAACCTATGCTTGGCATCCACCATCACCCATCCAATAACACCTAGCGTGATCATATCGCAAAGCGCCGCTAGGATTGTGAGAGCTGGGGCCTTCATGCCAAAAACCAATTGGCCTGTGATGATGACACCAAAAGAGCCGGCCAGAACCAGACCCGCAACACGAAGCCTATTTCTGGCAAAATGGCAGATCAAGGCCGTTACAATAGCAAGGCCCGTGATCGCCACCACATGAGGTTGCGGGTCGATCATGACTTAAGTATTCCCGCCGCCCAAGGTAGTGACGTCAACACCTACTGTCCGCGATGCGGCCATGAGCGATTTGTGAATATCTGACGCGCCATTAGCTGAATTGATGATTTCCATTGTCAGGCTATGAGCGATCTCATGATCGTCTGGTGTTTCGCAGGCATTCAAAACAGCAAGCATTATCTTTGTGCGGTTTTGACTTGTTGCGTTTTTGCGAAATGCCTTGAAGGCCGTGTGGATTTTAGCGTACTTTTTCATGTCAGTGTCTCCTATTCTTTGCCGCGCCGCTGCCTTAAATCAACTCCAGCAGAAACGAGTTGCAGAAGCTGATAATATTTGCATTTGCATTGCCATGCGTAACCTGAACGATGAGGTTTTGTAGTACGCTGAGATTGGTCGCGACATTCGTTTGATATTGCTCGAGAGTTAAAAACGGCGCGCCCGCCAAGGCGGCGGCACCCGAATTGGCAACCATCACCCTCCCGTCACACTGCAATGTAGACGGAGATGCGAGCCACGGCGATAATGTCGCATCGAGCTTTACAGCTCTGTAAAAAGAGTCATTAGGCATTGACATAAGGCCGCTATCAAACACCAAAGCCGATCCTAAAAACACACGTATTAACAGCGTCGTCGAAGCGCCACTGGCATTGTAAAACACCCCGTTATACTTAAGCCTCACGGCACGGTCCCACAGCAAGCCGCCTTGGTTTAGCTCAGCGTTTCGGACCGCAAACGTGCCCGCTGCCAAAGGCACGGTCAATAAATTTGTCGCCGCCGTTGAATTTGATAAGCCTAAATTTGGAGTGCCCCGACGTAGCGCCGTGACACTGTAGTTGGTCTCGCCAACATGGGCCAACGCCAATTGCCGCCGACCAATGATTGTACCATTCGCCATTGTTCCTGAAAACGCATAATGGTCCGGCAAGGGCGTGCTGCCAATGTAACCCGGCGCAGACCCGTCGCCATCATTCATTCCAGTAAAATGGAAGCCGCGATTGCCGCCGCCCGCTAAATCGGGCCGCCACAACGGATCAATAACTATTTTACCAACAAGTGCCCCGCCATTGATCCCGATCATCAAGGGGTAAGATGCCAACGCTGCACTGGAGCCAGTTGGCGCAACAATTTTTATGCTCGTCCCGCGCCGCTCGCCAATGGTCAACCAAAAACAATTGTTGAATATTAAGTTATCACAATAAGACATCTGCATCGCGATTGAGTTGACATCATCAGCAACAATCCAAGAGCAGTTAGTGTAAGATGTGCGCGACACATCTAGGGCTGCTCCAACGCCATCCGCAACTACCGCCAACCCCACTTGATGGCCTAAAAATCCAGTTACACCCGCCGAGGCTACATGGCAGTTTTCCCAATTGTTTTCGGAGGAACCTAAAAAGCAAAACGAAGATACATACGGATACGCAACCTCAACAATGCCAATTTCAGTATTCTTGATCCAGTAACAATCGGTAAACTTCGATCCAAAACAATGGCTGTTATATGATCCGTGCTTGACCCGCAAAGACCCGTCAAACACAATTCCAGACATGTTTACGCGCACGGGTCCAGCAAATGCAATCATGTCGTTCGGCGTACCCGTGCCGATGTATTTTAACGCGCAGCGTTGCTGGTTCTTTAGCACATTGGTGTGAGTACCGCCTTTGTCACCCATTAGTATCCAGTTTTGGCGCGTTGAAACCGTCGATGGCGTGCCGTCGCCGATAGTAATAACGCTGCTCACACCATAACGCGCCGACCCAAAATCAATCACCTCGCCCGCGCCAACCGTCGCTAATATTGCAGCAGTATCATCGGACCCAATCGCACAATCGGAGGCCGTCAACGCCCCCACACAGGGATTAGCAAGCCGGCATTGTGTGGCGCTATTGACAGCCACAATCTGAGACCAAAGCGGCGCGCCACCTGCACCGCCGTATTGCACCCACGCATTGCGACCAATATCAGACGCAGTGAAATTAGCCCCCGGCTGATTGAGCAAATCAGACCCAGCCGCCATTGTCGCAGTACCTTCGAAAATCCTTAGATCACCGCGCGCGCCAAACCATTGAGGGCGCAAAGCATACGTGTTTTGGCGTACCCATCGGCCTGTTGTCGTGGCAGCCTCTTTAATAATCGTACCGCCATTATCGGGTGCAGTAGATGCGCCATCCCACCGAAACACGCCGCCACCGTCGCCAGTGGTCCAATTACTTACAAGCTGCACTGTTGTTGGCCGACTGACAGGCCAAGTTTCCGCGCGCAAAGCTGTCAGGCTAGCTACCGTCGTATATAGACCACCACCGCCGCCGTCAC
>JBEINE010000015.1:0-27827 GCA_040378245.1 Hyphomonadaceae bacterium
CACCTACAGCGCGCAAGGCTTTCAACTCCCTAATGTGGGTCAGCAATCTGGAGCGCATCTGGTTCCTTTAGAACCAAGTTGCGCGTCTAGGTATCTCATTTAGCTCTGTTTATCCCGCCTTTTTGATTCAAAAAAGACGGGACAGACCCTAAGTGGCTGATGGCCCTCCTAGGCGTGGTTTGGCCAAGGGATGTGACGTTTCCACTAATCTATGGAGGCGCGAATCGGCCACATGGGTGTAAATCTGTGTCGTTGCAATATCCGCATGGCCGAGCATAATTTGGACCGTTCGCAAATCCGCTCCCCCTTCGACCAAATGAGTTGCAAATGCATGCCGCAGGACATGCGGGCTGAGCTTGTCTGGATCCAGACCTGCTGAAATGGCCAGTTCGTCGAGGAGGCGGCCAAACTCACGTCGTCCCAGATGCCCGGATTTGCCTCTGCCTGGGAAAACAAACTTTGAAGCAAGGGTGACCGAGCGCTCGCTTTGCCCAAGCGATTGCGGCAGTGTGCTCGTGCGAATATCCAGCCAAGCTGACAAAGCTGCCCGTGCATGGGAGCCTAAAGGGACTAGGCGTTCTTTGCCGCCCTTGCCAGTTACCAATATCGCCGTCTCCTCGGCTTTGGGTACCGCTGTCATCGGCAGGCCAACCAATTCGCTGACCCGCAGGCCACAGCCATAGACGAGCTCCAAAAGGCAAAGGGCTCGCCTGCCGCGCCATCCACCCAAGGTGCGCGCTGCACTGATTAATGCCTCCACATCGCTGGTGGGGAGTGTTTTGGGCAGCCCGCGCGCTTTTGGGATCCCGTCCCAACGACTTGTAGGATTATCCTTCCGCCAACCCTCGCTATGGGCAAAAGTGAAAAACTGGCGCAAGGCCGCGCGTCGGCGCAAGGTTGTTGCGCTGCTCATCCCGCGCCCAGCGAGGTTACGCGCATAGGCCTCCACGCAATCATTCGAAATGGTTTCAAAATCAATCCCTTGCGCTGAGGCAAACTCAGAGAAATCCAGCAAATCGCGCCGATAAGCGTCGATGGTGTTACGCGCCGCACATCGTTCTACGGTTATCATTTCCAGAAATGCTTCAATCTGGTGGTGCATCAGGGGGTGACCCATGTTGGTTTGGTTTTGGCGTCCAGCCCTTTAGCGTCCAGCGCCTTAGCTTCTGGGCCTTCCACGTCCAGAGCTTTCGGAGGTGGCGTCTTAGTTGGCGGGGCCTTTGGCGCGGCTGTCGGCAGACTTGAGCGAAGGCTCGATGCCGCCGACGGTGGCGATACGCGTTGGGTTCCCGAAGCGTTAATGAGCGTTTCGTCCGGACTTGAAATCGGGCGAGCGGGCGGCGGTTTGACGGCTTGGGCGGGACGCTTGGGCTTCGCAGGCGATGGCGCTGGCAGAGTCACAAGATTTGCCAAGAGATAATCACGCGCCAAATCCCGAGCACCACCAGATAGGCCAACTTTGCGCAAAGCATTGATGGCTGCGGCCACGGTTTCAGCGTCGCTAGAGGCGGGGTCTACACCTTGTAAAGCAAGGCTTGCCAATAAGATGACCTCACCTTTTGAGCCTCTCGAACTTGCTAAATCCATCGCGGCTCGCAACCCAGCATTGCCGGCTGGACCCCAAGGTAAACCGGCTTGAACCAAAAGCGATAGGCCGTCGCCCGCGGGAATGCCCCCCGCCCAAGCGATCACAACGTCCCGTAGGGCGATCCTACGCGCTGTCGGATTGCCTAATGTCGCTTCCAGTCGCTGTTGCACACTTTGCGCCATGATTTCGGGCTGATACAGCGCCAATACCAAGCCTAATCGAGGATCAATTGCGCCTGGCGCCAGCGCTGCAATAGATGACGCGAGATTACCCTCGCCCGCCCATAAAGCCGCTTCAATAAGGAGCGGCACCTCTTGTAATGCAATAGAGCCCGGCTGATCGGCTACAACTGTCCTTATGTCTGACACAGCGCCCTGCCCCACAATGGCGCGCAAAGTGAGAGAAGGCGCGGAGAGCATTTTGTCGCTGATCTGGGTGGAAACTGAGGGCGGCGTGATGGCAGGGTCAAGCTCGGGTTGAAATGAAGCCAGAGCCGAGCTGGGAACAACCCCACGGCTGGCGCCATTTCGTATTAGGCTCAGCTGCTCGTCAGGCGACAAACTCTCCATGAAGGCCTTGTTAGCGATCAGAGCTGACAAGGCCATGGGGTCTTGCGTGGCCGCCAACGTCAGGGGTGGCTTGAGTTGACTCCGAAAACTCAGCGCCATGGCCCGCCCGCTGTCGACCCTGAAGGGTGGGGGCGCTGTTAGCGGGCCTGCGACTGCGGCAATGGCACGACTGAGCCAAGTATCTGTCAGGCCGCGCGCTTTAGCGAGATCGACTGATAAATTGGCAGCATCGGCTTCATTATTGAGCGCGTAACAGGCAGCTCTAGATTCAAGCCAAAGTGTCCCTGTTGGCGCAGGCGCAACACTTTCAACCAGCCCACAGGCCTCTTCAATCCGCCCAACTCGTAGACCCGCGTCAATTGCAATATTGGCAAGCCCCGGGTCTGAAGCCAAACGGGGAACGCCGAAGATCAAACGCGCCGCTGCCTCCGCTGGGCCAAGCCGGTTGGCGACCTCAAACCGGCCTTGGGCAATTGAGCGATCCGGCGTTGGTGCCAGTCCACCCGAAAAAATCGCTTGTCGGGTTAGCTTTTGCAGGATCGGGAAGCGCTGATCGGGCGTGATTCTGGCAAATAAAATCCCCAAAGTCGCGGGGTCTGCCCCGCGCCACAAGTCACTTGAAAGTGGTAATAGACCCGTTGGCAGTGCCGCCGCCCCCCATGGCCCGACTTCCTGCAAGACGCTGCTTTGTACGCTGACCGCACTGGGCCTTGTGGCATCTTGTGCGAACGCATTGGCACCGCTAAAGGCGAGGGAAAGACCGGCAAGGGAAAGACCCGCGAGGGCGACAAAAGAACGGCTCATCATTCCCTCATAACGCCTCTTTCGGGCGATACAAAGGCCCGCACTCACACGCCTAATGGCGGGTGAAAAGCCGTTGCAACATGCCAAGCACGCCGGTGAAGGCAACCCCGCCCTCTTCAACTGTTAGGGCCAGACAAGGCTCAATCCCTTGCGCTATTGGGTGATGGATTTGGCCAGGGCGCTTAATCGATAAGTCCCCAACGCCAAAATAGCCCGTGCCGTCACAAAATGCGCCCTTCACCACCAAAGTATATTCAGCCCCAGTGTGATCATGATGAGGCGCGCCCTGTCCAGGCTCAATGCGCATCAGTCGGGCTGGCAAAGCACCGCCGGTGTTCAGGCGCATGGATTTCAACCCGGGGCCAACAAATGCCCACCCCGTTTCTCCCGCCGCATCAAGGCAGATGTCCCGCAAGGGTTGTGGCAGCGACAGAAGTTCGTCCAGCGCTTGACCTGCCGCTTGCGCAGCCGCCAGAGCTTTCCGAGCGGTGATCTCATAAGCCTCAATCTTGGCGAAAACCCCGCTCGAAAATGACGGGCGCACGCTAGCGGGCGCTTCATTCTCGAGCGCTAAAGCACCAATTGCGTCGACAATTCCGGCATTGCCTTTACGACTCCCCACGAGATTCGCTTGGGTTTCGCTCAATAGCATTAAGGCTGGATCCAGTTGACCAGACATAGCCGCCATCAATCCGATCATGTCTGTATTGCGTGCAAACATCGTATCTGGAACCTTAGCTGATAAATTCAAAACGGAGGAGAACGCCGATATTGGGGGCTTAGCTGTCGGGATCTAATTTGGCGCGCAACTTCAAAAAGGCGAGTCGCAGACGCGATTTCACCGTTCCAAGCGGAGTGCCCGATTGCTCAGCGATTTCTCGGTGCGACAGGCCATCGTAAAATGCCTGTCGTAACAAGGTCTTCTGCTCTTCTGGTAAATCAACCATTGCGTCTCGAACCAATTGATCACGCTGCGCGCCAGACATCAGATTGTCGGCAGCAACCGGTGCGGAGGGCAATAGCAAAGGATCATTGGGATCAAGTTCGGGCTTTCTGGTACGCCTGATCGCATCAATTCTTTTATTTCGGGCAATTCGAAACAACCAAGTCGACACCGAGGCTTGGCTACGATCAAACAGCTCAGCTTTGCGCCACACGATCACCATAACATCCTGCGCCAATTCCTCCGCCAATGCATCGTCTGCACCAAGGCGAAAGAGATAGGCTTTAACCCGAGGCCCATAATAGTCGAAAAGCGCCCGATAAGCGGCCTTATCTCTGTAAAGCCCAACCCGCTCCATCAAGTCGCTAAAATGATCTCGTTGTGTGTCGTTCAGCGTCCCAGAACCCGTGTTTTGTGAGCCCGCGTTTTGTGAGGTCACTTGTTGACTTAGACCATTGGGCCGAGGGGTGACTGAAGCCATTTATACTGTCGCTCCTTAACCCATTCAACTTCGGATTCTTACCTCTTAAGGAAACGTGCGGCTGATGCCAAGCTCTCAAGGTATAGATTTTACCTAAAGGTGATTGGCCTAGCATTCGTTTTTCCTTTTTCTTGGAGGAAAAAAGTCATTTCCTGATACATTGGCCACCTCCCACCCTTTTTGGGCATGGCTAAACCCGCAAGATTAGGCCCGCCATTAAGGGCAAGGATTGGGAGTCGTTGAATGGATTATGTTGATTGATTTCTCAATCTCGTCGCTCCAGTTTACTTCGAATGCATCGATGTCATGAGCCAATTGCTCCATCGTTGTTGCACCGATAATGACCGAGGTCATGAACGTACGTGTTGCGCAAAACTTCAAGGCCAATTGCGATGGGGTGAGACCATGATCACCCGCCAAGTCAACATAGGCCTTGATAGCGCCTTCAGCGCCTGGACCTTCATAACGTTGCCCGCGCTGAAACAAGGTTGAGCGTGCACCAGCAGGACGTGCGCCACCCAGATATTTGCCCGTCAAATAGCCTTGGCCCAATGGAGAATAGGCCAAAAGTCCGACGTTTTCGCGCATTGCGACTTCTGCCAGGCCAAATTCAAACACGCGATTGACAAGATTATAGGCGTTTTGGATCGACGCGATCCGTGGCAGGCCGTTGCGCTGCGCCTCCTCAACAAACCGCATCACCCCCCAAGGACTTTCATTTGAGACCCCGATATGCCGGATGGCGCCTCGCTTCACCCAAACGTCCAAGGCCTCCAGTATGTCTTCAAACAATGTGTAATCCTGCTTGTAATCCTTATAGCTCCAGCCCCCAAACACATTGATGTGACGATCTGGCCAGTGAATCTGATAAAGGTCGACATAATCTGTTTGCAAGCGATGAAGGCTGCCTTGTATCGCTTCGTCTATATTGATTTTATTGACTCGAGTAGCTGAGCCATCGGCCCTAAACCAATTCATCGGTGAACGTCCGACCACTTTGGTTGCGAGCGTGATTTGGTCGCGATTGCCGCGTGCCTTCATCCAAGTGCCGATGATCCTCTCAGTCGCGCCTGTGGTCTCCGGCCGTGGGGGAATTGGGTAAAGCTCTGCGGTGTCAAAAAAATCGATACCCCGATCCAAGGCATAATCCATCTGCGCATGACCCTCGGCCTCACTATTCTGCTCGCCATAGGTCATGGTGCCAAGGCAAATCAGGGGAACATCAAGGCCGGTGCGGCCTAAGGGGCGTCTCAACATTTATCTAAATCCCGAATTTTATTTAGTTTTCGAAGTTAGCGCCCCAGCACGAAGGCCAAATGCCCGCGCGGTAAATGGCACGAGGCGCGCCGCAATCCGATCCGCGCCAACAGCGGTAGGGTGAATGCCGTCGGCTTGATTCAGCGCTGGATTAAGCGCGATGCCTTCGAGCACGAAAGGGTCGAGAGGCAGTTTGTGCTTACGCGCCAAGGCCGGATAAATCCCGTCAAACGCTGCCCTATAAGCACGGCCCCAATTCGTCGGTGCGCGCATGCCTAACAGAGCCACCGTAATCCCGCGAGCTTTAGCGCGCACGATGATCGTGTCAATATTGCGCTGTGCCGCCGCGGGGCTCATGCCTTGCAACATATCATTGGCCCCGATGGCCAACAATAATCCGTTCGTGCCCTTGGGGACGGCAAAGTCAAATCGGGCTAAAGCCCCTGCTGTCGTGTCCCCCGACAAGCCAGCATTAGCGATCAAAACCTGATAACCCGCTGACTTTAAGCGCGCGCTGAGGCGAGCCGGAAAGGCCTGCGACCGGGTGAGGCCCAAGCCTGCTGTCAATGAATCGCCCAATGCGACGATTGAATAGGGCCGCGACTGCGCCAGTGCCCCGCGCCCGCCAAGGGCTAAGCCGGTTACGCCCAGTATCAAAGCGCGTCTGTGGGTCAACAATAGGGAGTTTTGCAGCATGTAGTCCATTTAACGTCTGATTGGGATTGCGATAGCCCCAAGCTGGTCTAAATAGCGCCAATGAACCAAAATCCAATCATCTTAGCGCTCAAAAGTGTCACTTTATCTTTGCCGGGGGCTGACGGTCCGGTTGATATTTTAAAAGGTATCGATGGCGAGATTCATGCCGGAGAAATTGTTGCAGTGACAGGCCGGTCAGGGTCTGGCAAGTCCAGCTTGCTGGCCGTCAGCGCTGGGCTTGAACCCGCAAGTGGCGGCTCCGTCAAGCTTTTGGACCAAGAACTGGTCGGTCTCAACGAAGATGAGCTTGCCCGCGTTCGCCGGGGCCAAGTTGGTATTGTCTTTCAGGCTTTTCACCTCCTTCCCAATATGACGGCACTTGAAAACGTCGCAACGGCCCTAGAAACCGCCGATCTGATGACGGGGAAGCCCGCCCGTCTGGCAGCGGCCGAGGCTCTTGAACGGGTGGGTCTCGGACATCGTCTCAAACATTACCCCAGTCAGCTGTCAGGGGGCGAGCAACAGCGCGTTGCAGTGGCCAGAGCGACCGTTATCAAGCCACGATTGATTTTTGCCGATGAGCCGACGGGCAATCTCGATCAAGCGGCCGGGCGATCGGTTCGCGACCTCTTGTTTGAGAGCGCTCGCACCGGCGGGGCGGCCCTCGTTTTGGTCACTCATGAAGCCAGTCTCGCGGCTTCATGCGACCGCATTATCCGTTTGGAAGATGGTCTGGTGGCGTCATGACTCGCTGGTCCTATGCCGTTCACATCGCCGCGTCCGAGCTAAGGAGCGGCATAAAAGGCTTTAAGCTTTTTCTGATTTGTCTGGCGATCGGGGTCGCGGCCATTGCGGCTGCGGGCAGCATGGCGCAAGCCTTTCGCTCTGGCCTTGATGCTGAGCAACGCCGGATTCTGGGTGGCGATTTCAACTTAGAATTGCGCCAGAGAGAGCCTAGCGCTGAACAAATAGCGTTCTTTAGGGCAAGGGGCCAGATTTCTCTGGCCACTGACGCTGACACAATGGGCACAAGTGGCGATGTTCGCCGCTTGATCGATATTCGGGCTGTGGACCAAGCCCATCCATTGCAGGGCCGTGTCACTTTATCACCTGCTGGACCTCTCCAACCCTTATTGACCCAGCAAGACGGTATGTGGGGCGGGGTCGCTGAACAGGCCTTGCTGGATGCTTTCAAACTCAAAGTTGGCGATGTGTTGGAGCTGCCTTATGGCAAAGTCCAAATTCGCGCGGTTTTAATCAGTGAGCCCGACGCTTTGGGCCGCGGCTTTGCCTTTTCTCCGCGATTAATGATTTCTAGGGCGGCTCTCGGGCCCCTTTCCATCGGTCAGGTGGGGTCCTTGTTCTCCACGAGCTTGCGGGCGAAACTCGATAATCCTACGGCCTCTGACGCGACGAAGGTCGCCTTTGAAAACGCTTTTCCCCAAGATAAGCGCGCCTTGACTGATAAAGCCAGCTCAACAGATGGCTTAGGTCGAGCTCTTGATCGCGTTGAATTGTTTCTGTCCTGCGTTGGGTTTTCGGCCCTGTTGGCTGGGGGTCTGGGCGTATCAGGTGCGGTTAAAGGGCATTTGCAGACGCGGCGCTCTTCTATCGCCATTTTGAAAGCCATGGGGGCATCGGGTGGTGATGTGCGCTTGGCGTATGGGCTACAAATCGTTGTACTGGCCTGCGTTGGCGCTGTTCTGGGCATATTCATCGGTGGCTCGGCCCCCTTTCTTACGTCTTGGGCCTATGGGTCTGCGTTGCCCATTCCGATAAATCTCGCGCTGTTTCCGCTCCCACTCGCGTCAGCAGCTGGGATTGGCTTGCTATGCGCTTTCGCCTTTGCCGCGCCTCCCTTAGGCGCCGCGCGCGCGACCCCGCCTTCCCATTTGCTGCGTGGCGGCGGCGCAGATGAAGCGAGCCCTTTGCCGGAGCGCCTAGCATCCTTGGCTGGTCTCGTGGCGCTGGGGGGGCTATTTGCCGTCACCAGCCCCGAACCGATTATGGCGGTTTTGTTGGCCTTAGGTGCTGGTTTGGCTTGGATTGTTTTCTATGGCTTGGGCAGATTAGCCCAGCTTCTTGCGCATCGTGCGCCAAAGCCCGGAGGGGCTTGGGGGCTGGGTCTGGCTTCCCTTGGAGGACCCGGTTCCTTGGCACCCGCGGCTGCGCCAGCTCTTGGCCTTGGTTTAGCATTGCTCGTCGCATTGGGGCAGATTCAGTCGAATCTGGTGGCGCAGGTTCGCGATACGGCCCCTGCGCGTGCGCCCAGCGTTGCCTATACTGAGATTCCAGATGCGAAAGTGCCACAATTCGACGCTTTGATTAAGGCCAATGCGCCGGGCCTCAAGCCCGCTGATTATGCCCGAACCCCAGTTTTGACGGTTCGTGTGTTCAGCCTCAATGGCGTCGAATTGGACCCAGAAAAAGTCGATCCATCTGAACGCTGGATCGTTGAAAATGAGTTCGGTGCGACGTGGCTCAGCGAAAAACCAGCCACGGCCAAATTGGCATCGGGTCAGTGGTGGCCGACAAATTGGGACGACCCCAATAATCCGCGCGTCAGCTTGGAGGCGGATGCTGCCAAAGGCATTGGCGCTAAAGTGGGTGACACTTTGGGGGTCATAGTTTCAGGGCGTGAGATTGAGGCCAAGATCGATAATCTGCGCACTGTCGATTGGGCGGGATTTGGCGCTAATTTTACAGTGATATTCGCGCCGGGCGCTTTTGAGGGGGCGGCGTTCCGCCATTTTGCGATCGCCCGCTTAACACCCGCCCAAGAAGCGACGATGACTGCGGCGCTGGCCAAAGATTTCCCGGCCGTCGGCATTGTTCGAGTGCGTGACGCATTGGCTGCAGCTGGAGATTTATTTGAAAGTCTGGCCGTGGCGATACAAGCCATTGCTGCGGTGGCTCTGGCTGCTGGTGTCGCAGCTGTCGCGGGTGCCTTGGCAGCAGGCAGTCGACGGCGACTTTACGAGGCCGCTATACTTAAAAGCCTAGGAGCCAGCCGTGCCCGCATAATCGGGGCTATGGCGATTGAGCAAGCTGGAGCTGGCCTGATCGCGGCATTGATCGGCTCTGCAATCGGTTTGGGGGCTGCGTATGGGATCGTGACCCGGGTTCTAGAAGCTGATTGGCTCTTGAATGTGCCATTGCTCGCCGCAATTATTGGCGGGGCTGTGGGGCTATTTGCCAGCGCTGGTGCGTGGGTCGGTTTTGCAGCGCTTAAGAGCTCCCCTGCTTCAGTGCTCTCTGCGGCGGCGGAGTTTGGCTAAAGCGCGTCTGGTTCTTTTAGAACCAGGTTGCGCGCCTAGGTACTTGATTTAGTGTCTGTTTATCCCGCTTTTTTGGTTCAAAAAAGATGGGACAGACCCTATAGCCCTCCGCCCCTCCCCAGCGCGTGGAGTTGCGCGCCATTGGCCTTCAGCCAAGCGCGAGCCATTTGCCAATCGGGAACAAGGGCACTGACATGGCCCCAGAACCGCGCTGAGTGGTTGAGTTCGCGCAGATGGGCGAGTTCATGGGCGACAACATATTCACACCCTTTTGGCGGCGCACCTATGAGACGCCATGACAGCATGATATCGCCTTTAGAATTACACGACCCCCAACGAGAGCGGGTGTCGCGCAAAGCCAGAGATTGAGGCGCTACACCTAGATGTGGACTTAGCCTATCGGAAAAAGACAAAGCATCGCTATGAGCATAGGCCTTCAAGGCCAATTCCACCTTTCGCTCAAATCGCGCGTCCCCCGCAGCTATATCAAGTTCAGGCGCCTCCCCATCTCTATAGATCGCGGCCCCGCGTCCGTCCCGGCGCCGTAATAAGGTCGGGCGACCCCGAAACAATATATGCGCACCTTCCAAAAAAGGTGCACTTGAAGGCAGAGCCGCAAAGCGCCTTTCAACCCAATCATGATGCGCCGCGACGAAGTTCAAGGCGTCGCGTTTTGAAACCCGCGCGGGACCATTCACAACAAGCCTGTGGGAAATAGGATCCACCCGCAGTGTCATACGTTGAGCCCCACGACGGCCCTTGATGATGGCAATGACCTGCCGACCAGAAGGCAGTGCAAACTCGACGCTCAGAGCGACCATGGCCTCAGTTCGGCTTGGGAGAGGTCTTGGATTCCGGTACTGATGGGGCCACCGCAGGCCCCGTTATCTCGGCGCGCCGTGTTGTCATAACGGGCGTGCGCTTTGGTAGGCCAGCCGCGAGGAGCTCATAGGCGCGCTTGAGCTGATAATCTTCAGTTTCCTTCCAATCAGCTGGCGGCATGTCCGCTGGCATGTGAGGAGGTTTGCGCTTGGCACCGCTTTCATTATCCAGAGCATGGGGCAAATCCTCTTCACCTCGAAACGCCGCACGACGCTCTTTTAACTGCTCCTCAGTGATGCGCACTGCACTAATCTCAATATCAGGCTCAATGCCAGCGCCTTGGATCGAACGGCCAGCAGGCGTATAATATTTCGATGTTGTTAAACGTAGGGCACCGTCGCGGCCGTTGCGCAACGGGATAACTGTCTGCACCGAGCCTTTGCCGAATGATGCCATGCCGACAATGGTCGCGCGACCGCGATCTTGGAGCGCACCCGCAACAATTTCAGAGGCCGACGCCGTGCCTTCATTAATCAGGATCACAAGGGGCACGCCCGCTAGGCGCTCACCGGGTGTTCCAAAATAGCGCTCAATATCATCAGGCCTGCGTCCCCTTGTCGACACCACTTCGCCACGATCCATAAAGGCATCGGTGACTTGAATTGCTTGATCCAACAGGCCACCACCATTGTTGCGCAAATCCAACACCACACCTTTCAAGCGCCCGCCCAACTGGCGTTGAATATCATCAATACCTTTGTTCAAGGCGGCACCCGTATTCTCATTGACGAAGGTCGCCACCCTTATGTAGCCATAGTCGCCCTCGATCTTGGTGGTTACTGGCTTCAATACAATGGTCTCGCGTGTCACTTTGGCAATGAATGGCTCGATCCCGTCACGCGCCACGGTCACATCAATGGATGTTCCCACAGGTCCGCGCATGCGCTTGACAGCTTCATCAAGGGGGAGACCCAGAATTGAGGTCCCATCAACGGCAATGAGCTTATCGCCAGCCTTGATACCGGCGCGGACCGCAGGGCTATCGTCCATCGGAGAAATCACTTTAACAGCGCCATCTTCACTGGTGACTTCAATCCCAATGCCGCCATATTGCCCCCGCGTTTGGGTCTGCATATTGGCAAAGGCTTCTGAATCCAAAAGGGCGGAATGGGGGTCCAATGATTGCAGCATACCGCCAATCGCCGCATCGACTAATTTGTCATCCTTAGTTGGCGCGACATAATCTGTCCGCACCCGCGCCATAACATCGGCGAATAACTCCAGCTGACGCAACGTCTCTTCAGTTTGAGGCAGAGCAGCCGTGCTGACCGCCCGCCCGCCAGCTGACCATGCCACCGCTGTTGCCCCCAAGGCCGCGCCAAGCCCCAAGGTCCCGGCCAGAACAGGGGCAATCCACCAGCGCTGAGGCTTTGAGGCCTGCGTTTTGCTTGTCGCGACTTTGGGCGCGGTCGCTTCAGTGGTTTCAGGAGTGTTGGCCGTCGTCATTATCGTCTCACTCTCGCCGTCGGGTCAGTACTAGGCATTCTTGCAATATAGTCCATCAAAATGAGTTAATCATCACCTACCACAGCAGATTTCCGCATTGTAACCCAATCGCCTCAAAACAGGCTGCTAGAGCGCGTCGCTCTAAACTTCTCAAATAGGGCCAGTTTTACACCGTTTCCTGATTCCAAAAAACGGTGAACGGCCCTAGGCTCTGCGCATTTGGATAGGCGCTGGCAAGCCCTCTACGTAACGACCATTAAGCGACAGCAAGTCCTTCTTCGACCTGCTGTCACCGCGCAACGTCCAATCGAGAAACAGGACGGCACCTGCAATGGCCGCTGCTAAGGCCTGAGGTTCAATACGTGCGCGCCTTTGGGCGCCAGGCTCTGGCTTGCCGATTAAGTCGCCAAATGAATTTGATTGCACGGGCAAGCCAAAAGCCAGAAGTCCTGAACCAGCCGCCGGTGGTGTCATCTGCGCCAGATCACCGATAAACATACCACTGACACCGTCTGGGTTTCGTTGTGCTGCAGCCGCTGTCAATTGTGGGGTTTGCGACGGCAGCAGCCCTATGATGGCCTGAATCCGGCCGTCGCGTGTTGCTGTGCTGGCTGCGCCATTGGCGTCCCATCCGCCAAGACCGGCTGCAATCCAAGCCCCGTCGCGGTGTCCGATCGCCCCAATCCGAGACGCGTCAATTAAAGCTTCTTTCGGCCCCAATGTTGCAGCGGCGGCATCAATTGTATCGAGCATAAACCGAACTTCAGCAGATCGTCGCAGCCGCTGCTCGGCTTGTTCCCCTTGGCTGAGAACGACCCGCGACGGCGCTGTGTTCTGTGAACTGCGATCAATCGTTAGGATGAAAAAGTCCTGAGCTGCCAAAGCGCCAGTGAATTGGTCATAATGGATGGCCGCACTGCCCTCTGCGGGGCAAAAAACGATCACAGGCAATCGTCTATTCAAGGCCATCGGAAAAGCGATACGGGCCGAACAGGTGTTGCCTTCCGGCGTCGGCACAGCAAAATTGCTAAAGCGGGCTGCAATTGCCCCCGTCGAGGCGCGACATAGGGCGTCGAAGCGATCACCCCTTGGTCGAGGCCGCTGAGCTTCCGCCTGGCGCGTCAGAGCCATGTTAGCGCCCATGCCCCAAAGCCCAGCCGAACCCAAACAACTCAACACCATGGATCGTCTGTCGATTGGTTGGGTCATATAGATATTGAAGCTCCAAACAGTTTAAGCTCGGACAATCTTTGTCCGTAGTCAAATGGCGCGAAACCAAAAACGCGTCAAATCAAGAGGGCTTCCACAGAAAACCCAATTCTGACGCTTAAGGACGCGCGATGGACCACTGCGTTGCACTGCACACTGCACAGGATTATGGCCAGATCAAGACCCCATTTTGTGCCGTCAGATAAAGCCATGTTGGTTTTGCCTATCAATTCACTCATTCTTTGCAGCGAGGCCGATGACATATGGGCGGCTGTGCTCATATAAGTCGGGCGAACTGATTAGTCGGCGTCGCCGTGCCACAGAGGTATTTCAATGAAACATTATAAGGCTCGGTCCGCTTTATTTGGGTTGACCTGTGCAATGGCAGGCCTGTCGTCAGGCGCCGCAGGTGCGCAAACTCTGCCTGAAGCTGTGATCATGGCGCTTCAGACCAACCCCGGCCTTCAATCCCAACGAGCGAGTGTATCTGCCCTGACCCAGCGTCGTGCTCAAGCCACCTCGCAGCGTCGTGTCCAAATAAGTGGTGACACTACATATGGGTATAATCGATCATGGTCACGCACGCGCGGTTTGACTGGAGGACTGGGTGATGTCGCCTCAAGCGACACCAACCCCGCAACGATTGGCTTGTCCGTCGCTCAACCGATATGGTTGGCTGGTCGTGTTCAAGCGGCCCTCAGTCAGGCGGAGGCGCAGATTGCCCAAGCCGACGCGCGGCTCAACGGATCTGAAATTGCTGTCATGCGCGATGTTGTCACGGTATATGCCGACTTGGCCCGCGATTTGGACGCTCTTGCGATACGTCGCCAGAATAGTGAGACATTAGCGCGTCAATTGGAACAGGCCCGTGTTCGATTTGACGTCGGCGACATTACCAAGACTGATGTCGCCCAAGTCGAGGCGCGGTTTGCGGCCAGCAAAACCGCACTTGCCAGCGCTCAGGCCCGTTTGGATACGACACTAGCGGCTATCGAACGCCTCATTGGTCAGATGCCGACGCAATTGCGCCCAGGTTTTGAATTGACAAGCCTGCCAGCAAGCCTTGACGAGGCCCAATCATTAGCGCGAGCGCGCAATCCAGACGTCATCGCCGCCCGACTGGGCGAAGCCATCGCTAAGGCGGGGGCGCGCGTCATTGAGGCCGAAAACCGAGTTCGCGCGACTTTACAAGCCAGTGCGTCGGGTGCCCTTGATCAAGGCTTTGACGGAAATCGGGGCGGGAATGCCAGTATCACTGCCAGAATCTCCGTACCCTTCTATACCGGAGGTCTTGCCAGCTCGCGCATTACTGAGGCTTTGGGCAATGCCAACGCCGCCCGCTTTGCTGCTGTGGATACAGAGCGCCTCGTGGTGGAACGGGTTTCAAACGCATGGCGGCAAGTCAACGTTGCGCGAGAAGCCGTTGTCTCCACAACCGAACAGGTTAATGCAGCGCGCATTGCCTATGAAGGTGCAGAGCTTGAGCAATCGGTCGGCTTGAGAACCACATTGGATGTATTGATCCAGCAGCAGGAATTATTGGAAGCTGAATTGGCCCGTGCTGGCGCGGATCGTGATCTCAAGGCCGCAATGATTGGACTGGTCGCCGCCACTGGTACTTTAACGCCGGAAGCCTTCGCAACAACGCGGCCTGCCGTGCCAATGAGTAAGGCTCCAGGCGCCTCTTTGCCTGAGGAACCACTGATCCTGGTCCAAAAGGCTTTGGACGTGGTCCTGCCGCTGCCCAGCCGCGTTAAGCGCGACACCGTCGGTGCGAAAATTGACTAACAAGTCTCTTGCAGCTGCAGCCAGCTTTATCTGAGATCCGCGCAGAATCGCTGAATCCGCATGCCGGCTTCTTCCAGTAACGCATTGCTGGTTGCATAACTGATCCGAAAGGCTGGGCTGCCGCCAAACGCGGCTCCGTGAACGACCGCTACGCCTTCGGCTTCAAGAAGCTGGCGGGCGAAATCCTCGTCAGTGGCAATAAGGGCACCGCTTGGCGTCGATTTGCCGATCAGGCCCGCGCATGATGGATAGACATAAAATGCGCCTTCTGGTTTAGGGCAGATCAAGCCGCTGCATTGATTGAGCATCGAAACCACAAGATCGCGGCGCTCCTGAAAAACCGCACTTCGCACTGGCAGGAAATCTTGCGGGCCATTGAGTGCCTCGACGGCGGCATATTGGCTAATGGAGGTCGGGTTAGATGTCGATTGGCTCATTATGCCGGCCATACCTTTGATCAGCCACACCGGACCGGCCGCATAGCCAATCCGCCAACCGGTCATGGCATAGGCCTTGGAAACGCCATTCATCGTCAGCGTCCGATCATAAAGAGCGGGCTCAACAGCAGCGATTGTTGCAAACTTAAAGCCGTCAAACAACAAATGCTCATACATATCGTCGGTCAGAATCAAGACGTGGGGATGGGCGAGCAAAACATCGGCCAAGGCGCGCAAGTCCGCAGCACTATAAGCCGCCCCCGTTGGATTAGATGGAGAATTCAGGATGAGCCACTTGGTTTTTGGGGTAATGGCCGCTTCGAGTTTGGCCGGGGATAAGCGGAACCCTTCTTGCGCTGTCGCCTCTATTAAAACCGGCGTCGCTCCGGTCAATTGCACAATATCAGGATAGCTGACCCAATAGGGGGCTGGGATAATGACTTCGTCGCCTGGGTTTAGGGTGGCCATAAAGGCATTATAAATGATCGGTTTGCCACCGGGCGCGACGCTGACTTGCTCGGGGGCATAGTTTAATCCGTTTTCGCGGGCAAACTTCGCACAAATCGCCGCCTTCAGTTCGGGAATGCCGTCGACATTGGTATATTTGGTCTTACCATCGCGGATCGCCTTGATCGCAGCCTCTTTGATATTGTCGGGGGTATCAAAATCAGGCTCTCCCGCTCCCAGTCCGATTGTATCGCGACCCTGTGCCTTAAGTTCGCGTTCCTTTTGGGTCACGGCCATGGTGGCAGAGGGTTTGATACGCAGTAAAGCATCAGATTTATAGGGGGTCATGAACAAGCGGGCCTTTCAGATCATCGCATTTGGGGCTTGTATTCTCCTAAACTGGCGGCTGTCGCAAGGACTAATGCTTCAAGCGTCTCAAGCTCATTTAGAGCGCGTCGGGTTCTTTTAGAACCAGGTTGCGCGTCGAGGTATTTGATCTAGGGTCTGTTGATCCCGCTTTTTTGATTCAAAAAAGGCGGGACAGACCCTAGCTTTCACTGGCGCGCCTCAACCGGTCATTGATGGCCTCGCCCAATCCATCCATCGGGATGGGTGCAACGACGATGGCGCTTGGGTTTAGCGTATCGGCTTTTCTCAGATACGCAAAAAGATTGGCTGCAGCCTCTCTCAAATCGCCGCTCGGTGACAGATTGAATGCAGGATCACCAAAATTGCCATGGAAGCCAATGACGATTTCGCCCGCTGAGGCCCTTGTTTGGTTCAACCGAACGGGTGCCTTGGGCGCATAGTGACGCAGTATCAGGCCTGGGCTTGCTGGCGCTGCGTGTTCCCCAGCACTGGCCGTCAAAACAGGGCCAACAATGGCCTCAATTTCAGCGCGCGACAGCCCCCCAAGCCGCAGCAAGGTCGCATGATCGTCCATGACAGCCACCACAGCCGATTCAATCCCGATCTCACTTGGGCCCCCGTCGAGGACAAGTGCGACTTTATCGCCCAACTCATCGGTCACATGGTGCCACGTTGTCGGAGACGGCCTGCCGGAAATATTGGCTGACGGTGCCGCAATCGGTCGGCCAAATTGCCCCAAAAGCGCGCGCGCGACCCGATGATTGGGCACACGCAGTGCAATCGTGGCCAAACCTGCGCAGGCCAAATCACAGACACGGCCCCCCTCACGGCGCGGCACAACCAATGTTAGGGGCCCGGGCCAAAAGGCGTTTGCCAGTTTTAGCGCTAAAGGTGAAAATACGCCTTCTTGGCTTGCCGCTTCCAGATCGCTGACATGGGAGATGAGTGGATTGAAGCTGGGCCGGTTCTTCGCCTCAAAGATAGCTGCGACGGCTTTTGGATTGGTGGCGTCTCCGCCGAGGCCATAAACGGTCTCTGTGGGCAGGCCGATCAGCAGGCCCTGCTCCAGAGCCGCGATAGCGGAAACGATGTTGGTTTGACTTTGTTGAGGGTTTACAACATGTTCAGACATGAGCGCGTCTCAGGAACCTAGATTGGGAAATCGCATTCAGGCGGGCTGACATTTACCGGCCAATAACCGATGAATCACATACACGTTACGACGGTGGAATATCCATTTGAATTTGATTAGGGTGGAAGGCCTTAACAAAGAGGAGTGTCTTATGAAATATCTCATCGCATCAGCCTTAATCGCAGGCTCTTTGGTGGTAGGTCCAACAGACGCTGCGGCGCTGTCGACCCGCGAAGATTGTGAAATGGCTTCGGTGGCACAAGTTGAAGAGTTGTTCGCAGGATTTAACGCGGCGTGGGCAACTAAGGATCCCCAAACCGTAACAGACTTATTTGCGCCCGAGGCCGTTCTTCTGGCAACTGTGTCAAATACACCACGCACGACACCAGAGGCGGTGAAAGATTATTTTGTTGGTTTTTTGAAGAATAGCCCTGTTGGAAAGATTGATACCAGCACCACCACCGTCGGGTGCAACATAGCCACGCGCGTCGGCACTTGGACCGTATCGCTGACGAACCCGACCACAAAAGCCGTTTCAAATGTGAAAGCGCGCTATTCCTTCATTTATCGCCATGGTCGTGATGGTTGGAAGATTGCTCATTTGCATTCATCTGTGATGCCAGAGCCGGTTTCTTAACCAAAGAGCGGCCTGATGCGGGTTTTGTGGACCATATGGTCGTCGCATCAGGCCATTCTAAACACCCAGATTCCTAGGGGCTTACAACACCATGGGCGGCGCGAATGGCGCCCCCTTGGTAGATGTTGAGATTATCGCCCAGCACTTGGGTCATGAGAACCCCAGATTCGCCAGTATTAGGGTTAGCCCAGAAATAGGTCCCGGCAGCGCCTGCCCAAAACATCGTGCCAATGGGCGCTCCACTATTGGACAAAACGGGATCGAGTATCCGCCCAAAGCCTAAGCCATAACTCCGGCCGGACTGGCGTAAGCGTTGGGAAGCCGCAAGACTTAATTGGTCGCGGCCCATTTCGGCGATTGTTTCAGCCTTTACCAGACGACGGCCATCCAAAGCCCCTTTGTTGGCAACCATTCGGGCGAAGCGGACATAATCGTCCAATGTACCTACGAGGCCAGAACCGCCAAATTCAATGCGGGCCGGCGCATTATAAATGCTGGTCGCGCCGGCATCCGCCAATGTGATGGTGCTAACAGGCACTTCGCTTAACGCAACATTGGCCAAGAAATCGCTTTTAAAGGGCTTGGGGGACTTGCTATAATAGCCGCTAGCCAAACGACCGACATCTTTTGGTTGAACCTGAAATGCTGTGTGGGGCATTTTGAGGGGATCAAAAATGCGCGCTTTAAAGAATGTGCCTAGGGTCTGCCCTGATGCGACTTCAACCACACGGCCCAAGACATCGATAGCATTACCGTAAGTGTAGGCGACACCGGGCTGAGAGGATAAGGGTGTGGCTGCAATACGATCAGCCAGATCTTGCAAATCAGCGACTCGGCGACCCTTAAAGCCCGGGACAAGCTCGCCGGGCGCACGTTCAATGCCGGCCGCAGCATAAAGCCGCTCAACAGGCTTCTCAGCACCTAACCAGGGCATGCCAGAGGTTTGCCGCATGAGATCGCGGACGGTCAAAGCACGGTCCAGTGCCACCGTCTGTAAACTTTCAGGACTGTCGCCACTGACATAAACCCGAGCCTCAGCAAAGGATGGGATGTAAGTCGCCAAGGGCGCGTCCAAATCTATTTTTCCATCTTCAACCAAGATCATGATCGCTAAAGTGGTCACGGGTTTTGTCATGGAATAGAGGCGATAAACCGTCTCATTACTGATGGGGCGATTTGTTTCGCGGTCAGCCAACCCAATAAAGGCCTTTTCGGTGCGCCCCTTGGCGTCGGTTAGGGCGATGGCAAAGCCCGCAGCCACATTCTTGTCGACCCCATCCTGCAAGATATGGGTCATGGCCTCTACCCGCTGCTTTAACGAAAGCTGGGTTTGTACGGTCGCACTTCGAGCTTGGGCCTCGGCAAAGAGAGGCAAGCCCAGACCACTCAGGCTCAAGAAGCCAAAGAGCATGGCGAACGGGAAATAGTTTTTGCGGTTTTTCATGTTGCCTCCGGAATGCATTTCATAGAATTTTTTGATCTATCCTGCAGCGGGCATCATGAACACGTCAAGAGTTTAAGCGCAAAGAGGCCGGACCATGCTGGCCCGGCCTCCACACTCATTAGGTCACTCCGACTTAAGCGGCTTTGGTTTTCTCGCCTTCAATCAAGGTGGTGTCGTTAGCGCTGGCCGCCGCTTTACCCACATGAATAGCGATCTTGCGAGGCTTTAGAGCCTCTGGAACTTCGCGCACCAAAGTGAGCGTCAATAGTCCATGTTCAAGATTGGCACCCGTCACACGAACATGATCCGCCAGCTGATAGCGCCGCTCAAACCCACGCTCGGCTATGCCGCGATGCAAATAGCTTCGAGCTTCGTCGGAAGCGACTTTTTTGCCGACAACCGTCAATATGCCTTCTTTCAGGTCGATAGACAGATCGTCGGGACCGAAGCCAGCAACAGCGAGCTCAATCTGATAAGAGTCCTCGCCCGTTTGTTCGATGTTGTAGGGCGGCCAGCCGGGCGCGCTGTCTAGGCGGGCTCCAGTTTCGAGAAGATTGGCCATTCGGTCAAAACCGACAATGGTGCGATAGAGGGGTGTTAAGTCAATTGTACGCATGATGTCCTCCTTGGAAGCGACATTGGTGAGTTTGCATCGAATACACGTGTGATGCTTTTGTAATAACCCCGTCCCTGATGGGCACGAGATCGGCGGATATGGCCTGAATGTCAGCGCCACGCCGTCTATTTGGTGAGGGCAGCTGAAGGGTTCAAGGGGTGGGGGCGGCTCATGAAGTGTCGGAAAGGCTTGAGGCGCCTATGGAAAACGGCTTAGCTGGAAATGCGGGTCAAGAGCGTTTTAGCTTGACGAGTTGAGTTTGCACTGGAAGGGAATGGCCGATGGGATGCCGAGCTTGGGGGCGCGTGGGAACAGCGCTTTTTTTGGCGGCTTCGGGCTGCGTCCCTGCTTTTTCGCAAGCCGTTGCGCCCACCCGCGGCAACCCATCCAATGGAACGATTGAACCCAATCCCATCACGTTTGGAGGCGTGCCGGTGCTCGATCCGGCAGCCCAAAGAGCATTACAGAGAGCCATTTCAGGTCGACAAAGGATAGAGGCATCACGCGATCGGTGGCGTAATCCGGCTGCCACCTTACAATTCTTCGGTGTCCGGCCCAGCGATACTGTGATTGAGATATGGCCAGGCCAGGGCTGGTACACATCGATTCTGGGTCCCTATCTAAAGGAAGGCGGGGTCGTCTGGTGGTCGGGCATTTTGACGCCAATTCGACAAATTCGTCAGTCGTTCGTCAGATAATCGACGGCTATCGCATGCGCTTTGCGTCGGACCCAGCTCAATTCGGCTCTGTCAGTGTCATCCCTTTCGGACCTCGGTCTGGGCCATTAGGCTTGCCCGGTACAGCTGATAGCGTCTTGACGTTTCGCAATGTTCATAATTGGATGGCTCAAGGCTGGGCTGAGAAAGCCTTTAGTGATTTTTTTGCTGTGCTAAAGCCCGGCGGGATTTTGGGCATTGAGGAGCATCGCGGTCGAACCGACGAACCGCAGGACCCACTGGCGCGTGATGGTTATGTGCGTGAAGACTTTGTCATCCAATTGGCGCGCGAAGCCGGATTTGAGTTTATCGGTCGCTCTGAAGTCAACGCCAATAGTCAAGACACCAAGGATCATCCATTTGGCGTATGGACTTTGCCCCCGGTCTCGCGGACTTCACCTTTAGGACAGCGCGATGACCCGAATTTTGACCGCACCCGATTTGATGCGATCGGGGAAAGCGATCGAATGACCTTGCGGTTTCGAAAGCCTACAAGTGTAGTTCCCGTTCCCGTTCCCGTTCCCGCTCCCGCTCCCGCTCCCGTTCCTGTTCCAGTTCCCGTTCCTGTCCCCGTTATTGTTCCACCGCCTGTGGCAACGGCCCCAGCCGGAACAAGTGAAGTGCCAAATCTATCTCCCCAAAGCGGCGAACCTGCAATTGGACCTCGCGGTGATCCCCCGCCGCCGCCCAGAAACACACGACGACGGCGCGGCGCTCCTATGCCTGCGCCTACGCCTATGCCTCCGTCAAAAAGTGAAGTCGCGCCACCCCAAATCACACGGGAGCCTGCGTCCATCATCGCGCCCCCGTCGCCGCCAATAGCAGGACCTGTGGGAGAGACGTCGACCCGTGGAGAAACAGCTGCTGCCGAGCCGGGCTTGAAACAGCCGTCATCGCCTCGATCAGGGAGCCGAAGCAGAACAAAGAGTGCATCAGCGGCCAAAACCTTGAGCTCTCCGCCGTTGGAGAGCACACAGCCTAAGGGCACAAAGTCTTCGACCACTCCGTCGCCAAAGGCCAAGAAGTTGCGGGAAGCCCCTGAGGCATCACAGAGCCCGAAAGCCGCCTCGTCGCGACGTAAGGCTAAGGAAGAGCCTGCAACACGTCAACCGAGCCGCGATGCACCCACCAAGTCAAAGCGAACGGCATCGCCGCCAGAAGCCGCTAAGCCGTCCGCGAAGACATCCACGAAGAAGGGCTCGCCCAGCACGTCATCCAAGAGCGCAAAGGACAAGGCAAAAGTAGGAGCGACGGCGAAGGCCTCAAAGATCGAGCCAGCAGCCAAGTCGAAAAAATCATCCACAAAGGCCGAGGGTTCGACCAAAAAGACATCTTCGCCACCTCCGCCCGATCCAAAGAAGCCCAATTGGGTGGTTAAGGATCGCCCTAAATAAATTGAGATCGGTGGCTTAAGGCGTGATGGTCACCGGAATAATGGCGCTGACGACGCCAGTTGAGCCAAACGAAGAGAAGGTGATCGTCCCGCCAAAATAGATGCGCAGGACCCCGCTTAGCGGAATGGTTTGGCTGATTCCGCCCTCAATGGTGGGGGATAAAGTCGGCGCGTTCGCCCCAGTCATCACGAGTGACGCCGGCACAGAGATGGTCACGACTGCCCCTGGGGTATAGGTCACGTCGACATAACCGCGCTGCACCAAAGCTGTCCCGACCAAGGCAATTGAGCCGGTCGCCGACCGAGTATCGGCGTTAGAGGGTATGGTCACGGTTCCTGAGCTGCCGACAACCATCTGGCCAAAAGCAATTGGTGTCTCGTTAGTCACCGTTTGGGCTTGGCCTTTGGAAACCGAGAGGGCACTTAGCAGAAGCATCGCGGGAAGAATGGAGCGACAATTCATAAGCGCACCTAGCTTTTCAAATCGACTTGTGTGGTTTTCCTCAGTTTGAGGCCAGAGCGTTGCGATTTAGTAAACACCTGAATTACAACCTAAAACTTTATTTATTCATGAGTATAGAATCGGACGATTGAGGCGTTTTTAAGGAGCATGTGGAGGCTAAACTGTATATTTTTGAGGGCGACATTGGGTCTATTTGCGCGCTACTGATGGAAGGCAAAATAAATCTATTGCTTGTCTTGAGAGCTTATTCAGGAAAACTTGTTGTGTCTGATGCTATCCCCATGATAGATAAGGTCACTGGCGTAAGACTTTGGAGGTTTGAAATATATGTGGTAGGTTTAGAAAGGTTATTTATTCGATCTGGGCTCTATTTGAAGCGGTGGTTATTTATGCAGGGAACGGATTTTATTTCTTGTCAATGATGTGAGCTATTTTGGTTTCATTCATTTGAGTGAATACACGCAAATGTGAGGGATCGTGATGATTCACTCATAGTTCACCATTTTGATTTAACGGTTAAGAATGTTAACGTCAAAAAGGTCAAAACCAATGAAAAATGCAAGTTCGCGCTTGGCTCTGCGCGCTCTATCACTAAAACTAATGGTTGTAGCTGGTACGTTGTGTGCGTCCTCCGCATATGCGGCTACTGCCAACATTCCAGCCAGTGCCACGATTGTGGTACCGATCACATTAACTGAACCAGCCCCGATTCGTCTTGGTAACATCTTGCCCGGCGCAGCCGCGGGAACCATTGTTCTCACTTTGGCCGCAACCATCCCGGCCACGGGTCCGACAACAGCAGCGCCAATTAGCACCACGCCTCGTGTTGCAACGGGAGCTACGGCTATCGGTGGTGATTGTTCGGCCACAGTCTTATGTGGTCTGGGCAGCGTTTTGATCACAGGCGCCCCCAACGCGACGTTTGCAACCGTAACTGTTCCAGCGACCGTGAGTTTAACCGGAACTGGACCTGCGATGGTGCTGACCACGACACGGCGCTATGGTGCTTTAGGTGTAGCGGGCGCGACCACTGGTGCTGGTACATTGTCTGCGACCGGTACTGCCTATTTGATTATTGGCGGTTCGCTCGCGGTGGGTACGGCTGCCGCTCAAACCGCCGGTGCCTATACTGGTACGGCGGCTATTACCATCGACTACTGAGTGCGACCTACAAAGTCGTCATTTCAGCTTCGTATCTGATCAAAGGCGTAACCTTTTTGGGTTGCGCCTTTTTGGTTTGGTAATTTTGGTTAACAATTTGAGAACCAATCTTTCCTATCTCTGCGATAGGAGAAACTTATGATGCGCACATCACACAAACTGATCTCAGCCACCCAATGGCATCACACGATCTTCGCCGCATTAGGCCTTGGTCTGGCTATGAGTTTGTCCAGCCTGCCCGCGTTTGCCGGAGGCTTTCTTCTGGCCCCAACTCGATTGATTTTTGAGGGTGGGGGCCGGGCAAAAGAGCTGACCATCATGAATCAATCGTCTGAGACGCAGACATATCGGGTTCGGCTTGAAGATCGTCGTTTGAGCGAAACTGGTGAATATGAGGTCATCCTTGATGCCAGTGAGCCATTTGTGGCTTCTCCCATGTTACGACTATCGTCCCGGCAGATCATTATTCTGCCCAAGGAAAGCGCGACCTTGCGTGTTCTACTGCGCAGACCGACGTCTTTAGCGACAGGGGAGTATCGCTCTCATCTGATCGTGACCGAATTGCCCATCATTGCACCACCAACGATTGATCCAGACCCCAACGCGCCCTTGACGGCGACAATCACCAGTGTTTTGGGGATTTCTATTCCCGTGATCGTTCGATCGGGTGAAACGTCAGCCAGGGTTTCGATCGCAAAAGTGGTGCGGGTCCCGGTGCCCGACCGGCCCGATCTCTTGAATATCGACGTGCGCTTGGAATCAGTTGGCAATCGCTCAGCTTTTGTCGATCTAAGAATTTTATCAACGCGTCAACGGCGGGGTGACGCGATATTTCTGTCAAAGGCCGTTTCCATTTACTCCCCGGTGAATGCGCGAAACCTGACCTTGAGCCTGACAGCTCAACAGACCGCAAGGCTCAAAGAGGGCAGCGCAGTGCTGCAATATCAGGAAGTTAATCAGGACGGTGTTCCAATAGGGCCAAATGCGGAAGTAGCCCTTTGAGCATAAGCGCGCCGGGTTTTCTGAGGGCAGCTCGACGCAAACTTAAACGCATTGCCAGGCCAATTAGTCTCGGCGCGGTCTTCGCGTGGGCAAGCCTGTGCGGTATTTTGCTGACACCTGATAGCGCGTGCGCGGACGTTAAGTCCCTGCGCGGTTACATTGATAGTCTAACCGTTTCATCCGCTGAAGAGGAAATACTTGTAGCTGCCAACATTGGCCGCTTTAGAGTTGCTGATGACATAACCGCAATTTTTTTGGGAAGTTCTTTATGTGTTGATATTCAACAGGTGTTCAACGCTCTGGATTTTCCAATCATGGTTGATCAGTCGCGCCAATCGGCTTCTGGTTGGTTCATTCGGGAAACCAGAACAATCTCGCTCGACTTCAGAAGCGCTACTGGCGTCATTGAGGGCAAGCCAATAACGCTCGACCCCCAAAGTCTTGGGCTTGTATCGACAGGTCAATGCATGACGACCGGCGCGCTGGGCAAATTGCTTGGTATAAGGCTTGAGTATAGCCCCAGCGGCTCGCTTCTGAGCGTCAGTTCTAAGGACCCCCTGCCATTATTTGAGCGGCTGAAGCGACAAGAGCGCAAAGAGACAAGTCCTAACGGCGCTTCTCGCTCTGATGCTGTGGTGCCAACAACGCCGCCTCTGCCGTACCGGGCGTTTGTTCCACCCAATACAGATGTGGCCTTAGTATTTGCCGGCGCGCGAACACCTCGTTCTTCGTGGTCAGACTCTCTGGCATGGTCCACATTTTCAGTCGGGGAGCTGGCGTTTATGACCGCCGAGGCGCAATTGAGCGGTTCTCAACGCGGCTTTGATCGGGAAACCGCCCGCGTCAGATTATATCGCGAAGAGCGAGATGGCGGCGTTTTCGGCATTCCTCAGCTGACTGAATTTTCAGTCGGTGACGTCTCCGGTCTGAGTAGTGCTCTTGGATCGGCTGGGGGACAGGGCCTTGGTGTCAGTGCTTCGACATTTCCACTCAATCGACCGACATCCTTTGATCGCACCGATTTTCAGGGCCCTTTGCCAACAGGCTGGGATGTTGAGCTTTATCGAAACGGTCAATTACTGGAGGCGCGCAATAATGGAACAACCGGCGGCTATGCCTTCAAAGACGTACCCGTGCTTTTCGGCGAGAATAGCTTTCAGATTATCCAATATGGACCCCAAGGTCAGCGCCGGGTTATCAATCGGCGAATCAATGCAACGAATTTTTTGGCCCCTAAGGGCAAGTCATATTACCGAGCCGCGATCTATCAACCTGAATTGACATTGGCTCGCAGGCAGCCGAACTCAGATGTTAGGGTCAATCTGCGGGGCGCGGTTGGTATAGCCGACAATCTGAGCCTGGGTGCCGGCCTAGATAGCTATGAATATGGCGGACGGCGCTTATCTATCGGGTCTGTCTCAGCCCAGACATCCTTTGCAGGTATGGCGGTCAACACGGAGCTTTTTGCGACGGCGGCGCAACGTCTGGCCGGTCAGCTGGAATTGCAGAGCCTCGGAAATGGTTATGGCTTGCGGGGTCGTTTCCTACTCGCAGAGGAAGGCTTTCAGAGCGAGCGGATATCTGGGAATCAGATGGCTCAGCTGGACATCAGTCTGGATCAGAATCTGAGGTTTTCCGAAGGGGTCAGCGGAACTCTTTCGGGGCGATTTGAGGCCGATCGCTACTATGGCGGCGAGTACGCCTTTCGAGCACGCGAGCGGTTGACGCTATCATATGGCAATGCCTGGCTGGCCCAATCCTTGAGCTGGAACCACAGCTCTTCAGGCCAACGGCGGGATCAAATCTCTGGCGACTTCGCCTATAATACGCGGCACGGGCTTTTCGGCCTTCGCGGTGCGGTGAATTTCTCACTTTATCCTGACGTGAAGTTGGACCGACTCAGCGCAATTGTTGAGCGGTCTTTTGCCGTTAGCGATGAGTCTTGGCGGTGGCGCGCCGAGGCCAGCTGGCTGGCGAGCGAAGATAATTTCATCTACGCAATAGCGGCTGGGCGAATGTTTAATTCGGTCAATCTTGACGTCGTGGCGGAGACTGACGGCGCCGACACGCACAGGCTTGGGGTGAGTATGTCGTTTGCGTTCGGCCGTCGTAGCAATGGCTGGGGCCTGACGTCACGCTCTTTGGCGCCAAACGGCACCGTTAGGGCTCGTATTTTTGAAGATCTCGATGAGGATGGCCGCTTTTCGGCTGGGGACATTCCTGTTTCGCAGGCCCGAATCGTGACCAATGCCAGCCAAGCTGGCAGTGTCAGCGATGCGAATGGCTTTGCTGTTCTTGAGGCCGTAAACGCAATTGGGCGCACCCAAGTTCAAGTCGTTACTGACGACTTGGAAGATTCTCATCTCTTCGGACAGCCCACTTATACGAGGCCGCGCCAAGGCACTGTAGCCGATCTGGCTGTCCCTCTCAGGCCAATGGGTGCGGTCGAGGGAATTGTGTCACTTATGCCGGGCCTAGGGACGTCGGCAAATCCAATTGGGGGATTGGAGCTCGTCCTATTGGATCGCAACCAAAAAGAAGTCGCACGCACACAAAGTGCCTATGATGGTTTTTTCAGCTTTGATAGCGTCCCCGTCGGGGCTTATAGCGTAAAGCTCGCACCTGACAGCGCACTGGCATCGCGTCTGCGTACCATAACTCCAACAGAAGTTGTTACGACACGCAATGCGCCCACCGCACAAAACATAGCCATGACATTGATTGAAGCCAATCCGACAAATACGAGAATGGCCCTGCGCGGGCTATCCTAGGGTCTGTCCCGTCTTTTTTGAATCAAAAAAGACGGGATAAACAGACCCTAAATTAGATACCTATCGCGCAACCTGGTTCTAAAAGAACCAGACGCGCTCGAAGGTCTGTCCCGTCTTTTATTATCAAAAAAGCGGGATAAACAGCCCCTAAATTAGATACCTATCGCGCAACCTGGTTCTAAGGGAACCAGACGCGCTCTAAAATACCTCGACGCGCAACCTGGTTCTAAGGGAACCAGACGCGCTCGAAGGTCTGTCCCGTCTTTTATTATCAAAAAAGCGGGATAAACAGCCCCTA
>JBEINE010000127.1:0-8672 GCA_040378245.1 Hyphomonadaceae bacterium
TGGTCAAGACCCCGTAGCGATTGCAACTTCTGCCAAGGATTTGTTGCGCTTGATCCGTTCGGGCAAGTTTTTGGCTCATATGATTGATCTTCGCTATGGAAACGAGAGCCAGCCTGTGATCCCACGGGATATCCAATGGGACCCCGTCACAGACTTGCCTGTGCATTTTGACCTTTATCGCGTCAAAGAAGGTTCAGTTGTTTCTGTTGATGTGCCGGTTCATTTCCTCAACCAAGACACCTGCCCCGGCATCAAAAAGGGTGGGACGTTGAACGTTGTGCGTCACACGGTTGAGCTTGATGTGCCGGCTCACATGATCCCAGAAGAACTGACGGTTGATTTGGCCAAAGCCGATATTGGCGATGTGATCCATATCTCTGCTGTACGCATGCCAGATGGCGCGCGCCCAACGATACGCGACCGCGACTTTACAGTTGCCACCATCGTCGGTCGTGGCGGCAAGCAGGAAGACGCCGAGGAAGCCGCTTCTTAATTGGTTTTGATAATAGCAATTATTGAAAGCCCCAGTGCAATGCTGGGGCTTTTTTGCTAAATCAAGGCGCCATTGGTGCATTTCAGCAGGCAAAAGCGTCCATGTTTCTGATCGTCGGCCTTGGAAATCCTGGCCCTAAATATGCTAAGAATCGTCACAATATCGGCTTTATGGCCGTGGATGAAATCGCGCGTCAGCATAATTTTGGCGCTGAAAAAAGCCGCTTGCAAGGTGTCTCGCGTGAAGGGCTCATTGAAACACCAAGCGGGCCGCAAAAGGCGATCATTGTCAAGCCTCAGACCTTTATGAATGAAAGCGGGCGCTGTGTCGGCGGCTATATGTCCTTCCACAAGATCTCACTCAGCCATGTGATTGTCTTTTACGACGAAGTTGAACTCGCCCCCGGGCGATGCCGCGTCAAGATCGGCGGGGGTACAGCTGGGCATAATGGTCTGCGATCCATTGTGGCGCAGTCTGGGGCCGGCTTTAAGCGGGTGCGGATGGGCATTGGGCATCCGGGCCGGGACAAAATGCTATCATTCGTGTTGGACGACTTCTCCGGCGCTGAAATGGTCTGGGTCAAGGCTTTGTGTGATGCGGTTGCCCAAAAGTCAGCATTGTTGCTGGACGCCCAGCATGATGCATTCCAAACTGAAGTCTCAAAACTTTCCCCCGCACCCCCAATTCCATCTTGGCTGCGTGGTGGTGGGGGTGAAACTTAAAACTTAAGACGACCAGACCATAAGCCAATCCTGTCTGCCATTGTTCCGTGCTTTTGAAGCGTGCTTTGGCTAAGAGGCGGCTTTGGATTCTGGCTGCGCGCTCATTGCGTGCGCTTACACGAAAGACGAGGGTCATGGGCTTTAAATGCGCGATTGTTGGATTGCCTAATGTCGGCAAGTCCACTCTTTTTAACGCACTGACCAAAACGGCGGCGGCTCAAGCCGCCAATTATCCTTTTTGCACGATTGAGCCCAATGTCGGTGAAGTCGCGGTGCCAGAGAAGCGCTTGAATGAACTGGCCGCGATTGCTGGCTCCAAAGAGATTATTCCGGCGCGCATGAACTTTGTCGATATAGCGGGCTTGGTTCGGGGGGCGTCGAAAGGCGAAGGGCTCGGCAATCAGTTTTTGGGCAATATTCGCGAATGTGATGCCATTGCCTATGTAACACGCTGTTTTGTCGATGACGACATCACCCATGTTGAAGGCAAGATCGACCCGCTGGCCGATCTTGAGACTGTCGAAACCGAACTCATGCTGGCCGATTTGGAGAGTTTAGAAAAGCGCATCCCAAATCTTGAGAAGAAAGCCAAGCAATCGGATAAAGACGCCAAGCTGACTTTGGAACTGTGCGTGGCCGCCAAGAAACTCTTGGACGAGGGCAAACCAGCGCGCTTGTTTGTCCCTGCCAAAGAAGACCAAAAAGCCTATGATATGCTTCAGCTTTTGACCGCAAAGCCTGTGTTGTTTGTCTGCAATGTGGATGAGGGATCAGCAGCCAGTGGCAATGAATATTCTGCCAAAGTTGAGGCCTATGCGCAGGCCCATAATGCCACAGCCGTGATTATTTGCGCACAGATGGAGGCCGAACTGGCCGCCCTCGACGACGTTGAAGCGGGCGAATATCTGGAAGCTGCGGGCCTTGAGGAACCGGGCCTGAACAAATTGATCCACGCAGGCTATGACCTGTTGGGTTTACAAACCTATTTCACGGTCGGCCCGAAAGAGGCGCGTGCATGGACGATCCACAAGGGCTGGACCGCGCCAAAGTCGGCGGGGGTCATTCATGGCGATTTTGAAAAGGGCTTTATCCGCGCCGAGACGATTAATTATGTTGATTTTGTTGCCTTTAAGGGCGAAACGGGCGCAAAAGAAGCTGGGAAAATGCGCCTTGAAGGCAAGGACTACATCGTCAAAGACGGCGATGTCATGCACTTTAGGTTTACATCTTAAGATCTGACGCCATCAGTGCACTTTTGATCGCTTTCATCATGACACTTGGAAAGCCCGCGTCTTTGAGGGCGCTTATGGCAACCCGGTGAGCGTTATCGGGCCTTTGGCTGTGGGCCACATAAACATCGAGATGCAAATGAAAGTGTGTGAAAATGTGCTCTATTGGGCTCGCCAATTGCCAAGGCGCGTCTTGGATGGGGGCAAAAGCTAGAGCTTCGCTCTCACTCTTAGGCTGATCGGTCCACTCAGAACCGGGTACTTCCAACATACCCCCAAGAAGGCCACTGTCTTTGCGGCGCGCCGCCAAGACCCCATCATCATTTATGTGAACGAAGGCCGCGCCATAACGGTTCGGTCTGATTTTCTTGGCGGCTTTTCGGGGATAGGTTTCAGCGTCCTGCGCCTGATAAGCCAAGCATGATGAAGCCCAAGGGCACTCTTGGCATCGGGGCTTGCGCGGTGTGCACACAACTGACCCCAAATCCATCAGCGCTTGGGAAAAATCGCCGGGGCGATGGCTATCGGCAAATTGGCTGGCGGCCGCTCTGAAGATAGGTTTGGCAGCCGGCAAGACCGCGTCAATATGCAAAAGGCGCGACAATACGCGCTCGACATTGCCGTCCACGGGAACAACTGGATAATCAAAGGCAATGCTGGCAATCGCAGCGGCCGTATAAGGACCAATGCCCGACAATGCCATAAGCGCTTCAGGATGAGTAGGAAATGCCCCTACCCCGTCTATAGCAATGGCGCAGGCATGGAGGTTGCGGCCCCGCGCATAATAGCCAAGCCCCGCCCAATAAGTCAGCACGTGCTCCAACGGTGCTTGAGCTAAATCGGCAATGGTTGGAAAGGCCAGCAGGAATGTCTCAAAATAGGGCTTTACTGTAGTGATCGTGGTTTGCTGCAACATGATTTCAGACAGCCAAACCCTGTAAGGCTCTGGTGCCATGCCTAAAGCCCGCAAAGCCGGTTGTACCCGCCAAGGCAAAACCCGCGCATGTTTGTCATACCAGGCAAGCAGAGCCAGTCTGAGGTTATCGGTCGAGGCCATCATCGTGCCGCGATACGCGAAAGATGAAACAATAACACGCCCCACTCGCATAGCCTTGTCTTTGAGGTTACACTGGCCTTATGTCACCAAAGCCACCAATCCCTGCGCCACGAAACCTCGATCCGGCGATGGAAAATCTCGCGACGCGCTGGCTGGCACAGCGGCGCGGAAAGCCGCAGTGGCAAGGCCCGCCGACATTAGCCAAACTCACCGCCCGTCTTCTGCCACAAAATGAGCGCTCGGGCGGGGTTGGTCTCATGCAGGTGCAGGCGCGGTGGCGTGAGATTGTCGGCGAAAAAATTGCATCCATCTCTCAACCTGATGTGATTAAGGGTGAGACTTTAGTTGTTAAAGTTGCGGCTGCCGCCGCACCCTTTATGGCGATGCGCGCGCAAGAGATTATTGGCCTTGTACGCTTGGCCGGAGCTGTAAAGATCAAAAAACTGAGCTTTATTCGCGCGCCTCTGACGAAAGCCACGCCATCCAAGCCGACACGAACACCGCGGCAACTTGATGCCGCAGAGCAGCGCGCATTGGATCAAAAGCTCGAACATGTGATTGAAGATGATTTGAAGCGGGCGCTGAAACGCTTGGCTGACGCCACCGCCGATATCGACTAAGGATGTCGATGGGGTCATAAGACCCGAATCACTGATGATGGCATAGCATTCAGCTTTAGGCTCGATGCTCTGGAGATAGACGATGTTGATGACCCGCAAAATGACCAAAGCTGTTGCCGCATTCGTTCTCGCCGCCGGGCTATTGGCTGCGGCTTCGTGCAATCCAGCCTCTAATAGTGGCGCTGGCGGGGGTGGCGGGCTGAGTAAATATGAAACGGCGACTGACATTCCATTAGGCTCCAAAGAAGCCAAAATTGTCATGGTGGAATATGCGTCCATCACCTGCCCGCATTGTGCGAACTTCCATAACAATGTTCTGCCGACGCTGAAGGAAAAATATATCACTCCGGGCAAAGTGCGCTATGTGTTCCGCGAATTTCCAACCCCGCCGGTTGAGCTTGCCATGGCCGGTCATTTGATTGCGCGTTGTGCGGGGGCCGATAAGCGCGATCTGGTTATCTCGACCATCATGCGCCAGCAACAAGACATGGTGACACAAGCCCAAGGCCCCACAGGTGCAGAGCAATATTTCAAGACCTTAGCCGCCTCAGTGGGCATGTCGGAGGGTCAATTCAACGCCTGCCTCAAGAATGAGGATTTGCTCAAGACCTTAGCCGATGTGCGGGAGGCCGGCCTAAAGGCAGGCGTTACGGGTACACCGACAATCTTTATCAATGGCACAAAGTTTGAGGGCCCAGGGGGGCGGGAAATGGAAGCCAGCGACCTCGAGAAAGCTCTTGACGCCGCATTGACTAAGGCGGGCTAAAGGGTCGCATTTGCTGTTTTTTGGGTCATCAATGTGCTTTTGGTTGTCAGCTGGAATGAGCATCGCAGTATTGTGCGCCATGCATTGGGGCACACCCGTAACCGAAGCTGAAAAACGATGAAGGTCACAGACCTACGGGTCACAGGCTTTAAGTCTTTCGTTGATCCCGTTCAGCTCAAAATTGAACCGGGCCTGACGGGCATTGTCGGCCCCAATGGGTGTGGCAAGTCCAACATTCTGGAATCCCTGCGCTGGGTGATGGGGGCGACGTCGGCGCGGGCTTTGCGTGGCGGCGAGATGGATGACGTGATTTTCGCGGGCACCGACAAACGTCCCCAACGCGATATCGCAGAAGTCACGGTCGTGCTCGACAACAGCGATGGACGCGCGCCAGCGCCCTTTGACCAATCGCCAACTTTGGAGGTTTCGCGCCGGATCAAGCGAGCGACCGGCTCTACGTTCAAGATCAATGGCAAGGAAGTGCGGGCGCGCGATGTGCAATTGCTATTTGCTGACGCCTCAACCGGGGCCAATTCGCCCGCCTTAGTGAGACAAAACCAAGTTAGCGAATTGATCAATGCCAAACCAGAAAACCGCCGCCGCATTTTGGAAGAGGCCGCGGGCATTGCTGGGCTGTACACGCGTCGTCATGAGGCTGAGCTGAAGCTGCGGGCCGCGCAGACCAATCTTGAGCGTTTGGATGACATAATCGCGGCCATGAATGATCAACTGGCTAGTTTGCGTCGTCAGGCCAAGCAGGCCGCCCGCTATCGCGGGATCGCCGAGGAGATCCGAGGTCTAGAAGCCTTCTTGTTCGCCAAGCGCTTGGCGGGGGCGGCGCAAATTGTTCAGGCGGCCCAGCTGGCTCAGATCGAGGCAGAGCGCGGCCTAGCCGACGCGACCCTTGCCGCCAATAAGGCGATCAAAGCGACCGAGGGTGCCGATGCGGGTATCGGCGCTTTACGCGAAGAGCAGGCCATTGCCGAAGCTGTGCTGCGCAGATTAGACGGGCAGCGTTTTGGGCTTGAACGCGATTTAAAGGCCGCTCAGGACAGCCTAGCGGTTGCTATTGCCGATACGGTTCGGATTGAAGCCGATCAAGCGCGCGAAACCAGCCTGCTTGACGATGCGCACCAGACAATCGCACGTTTGCGCCTTGAACTCGACGCTTTGCCAGTCGATGACACACATGATGGGTCGCTTGAAGCCGCAAAGCTCGCAGCCAATCGGGCCGAGGCGGCACGCCAAGCTGCCGAGGGTGAATTGACTATAGCCGTCACGGTGCGCGCTACGGCGGCTGGTGAGCGCACGGCGCAAGTGCGCGCCTGTGACGAAGCCCGCGCTCAATTGGCGCGTCGGCAAAGCGCGCTTGCCGCGGCGCAGGCAGGGCTTGATCGCTTTTTGGCTAATCAGCCGGGTCGCGATGCTCTTGTACGCGCCCAAAAAGAGGCGGACACTGCAACCGAGTTGGCCGCTGCCGCAGGCGAGCGCGCTGACGCGACTGAAAAACAAAGTGAGGAGGCAGCAGCCAGCGAAGCGAGTGCCCGGGAGGCGGCCCGCATCAGTCAAAATGCCTTGGATCGACTCAATAGTGAGATCAGTGCTTTAGAGGCGGCTACCCGCCAACCTACCAAGGGCGCTTGGACAAAAGCATTAGATCAAATCAAGCCGCAAGCCGGTTTTGAGCGGGCCTTAGTGGCCGCCCTTGGCGATGATCTGGAAGGTGCACTTGAAGTCGGCGCGCCCATCGCGTGGACAGGGGCTGAAAGGGTCACGTGTGCTTGGCCAGATGGCATTGTCGCCTTGGCGGACTTTATTGACTCTGCACCAGAAGCGCTCGCCACGCGGCTGGCCGCCATTGGTCTCGTCGAAGGCGCTGATTTTGATAGGTTAACAGCCCTGCCCGCCGGTGCACGCGTTGTCACAAAGGCTGGTGATATGCGCCGCTGGGACGGCTTTGTGCGCCGCGCTGATGCGATCTCAAACAATGCCGTCCTATTGGAACAACGTGGTCGATTGGAGGCTCTGCGCGCCCTGAGAGAGCCTAGCACTGCCCAAGCTAAAGCCGATGCGGCTGCCAATGCCGCGGCCCGTGCTTATGCGGATCAATGCCGTAGCGCTGCCAAAGCTGCACGCGGGGATGCCCCGCGCGCGATTGCGGCGATGAGTGCGGCGCGTGACGCTGTCGCCCGCCTGGAAGGCGAGGTGGCGCGGGCGACCTCACAGATCGACCAGGCGAAAGCCCAAGTCAGCGCCATGAAAGAGGAGTGCGATCAAGCTGCGGCCTTGGTCCAAGTAACCCAAGATACATTGTCCGCCCTGCCCTTGATTGACGATGAGCACGAAATTGACGCTCTTAAACTCGCGGCTAATCAGGCCCGTAGCGCAGCCAACCACGCCCAATCACTTTATCTGGCTGCTCAAAACGAGATGGCCGCGCGCGCGCGAAAACGCATCAGCCTGAGTGAAGATGTAGCGGCTTGGAACAAACGCTCAATCCAAGCCAAAACGCGCCTAGAAGCATTGGTTCGTGAGTTGGAGCAGACCAAGCGACGCAAGGCGGACGCCACGCAAGCCCCCATCGACATCGAGGCTCGTCGCAAGGATCTTTTGAGCCAGTTTCCTGTCGCGCAAGCGCGCAAATCCGCAGCCGATGATCAGCTCGCAGCACTTGAGTCGTCTATTCGCCAAGGCCGCGACGCCATGCGTATTGCCCAAGAGAAGTTAGCCGATTGTCGCGAAGCGCGTGCTCTTGCCCAGACGCGCCTTGAGTCCGAATTGATCCGTCAGAGCGAACTAAAGGATGAAGTCCGTCGAACCTTACAGCTCTCACCCGAAGATTGCGAAACCAAAGCGCGAGACGTTTTAGGCGCCGGTTTTGATAGCTTGACCACCAGCACAGGCGAAAGCCGACTGGCTAAGCTGCTTTATGACCGCGATGCGCTGGGTGGTGTAAATCTGCGTGCTGAGGAGGAAGTCGGTGAACAGGAAGGCCGACTGTCGGCCTTAATTGCCGATAAAGACGATCTGACCACAGCCATTGACAAGCTGCGTGCCGGTGTCGATCAGATCAATTCTGAGGGCAAAGAGCGATTAATCGCGGCATTTGACGTCGTTCATGGTCATTTTCGAGTGTTGTTCGCCGCTTTATTTGACGGCGGTGTCGCTGAGCTTCGACTCACTGAAAGCGAAGATCCATTAGGAGGAGGCTTGGAAGTATATGCTTGCCCCCCCGGCAAGAAACTCCAAAGCCTGACCCTGATGAGCGGTGGCGAGCAGGCGCTTACGGCATCGGCTTTGATTTTCGCAGTCTTCTTGTCGAATCCCTCGCCTATTTGCGTGCTCGATGAAGTCGACGCGCCGCTCGATGACAGCAATGTGGACCGTTATTGTCGGTTACTGAATGAAATGCGCGAGCGCACCCAAACTCGGTTTATTGTTATCACCCATCACCCGATTACCATGGCGCGTATGGACAGATTGTATGGCATCACCATGGCAGAGCGCGGTGTATCGCAAGTCGTCAGTGTCGATCTGGGACGAGCCGAATCCCTAATCGCCAACGCTTAAGCGCAACTCCAAGCAGCCTGTCGCTCAACTCAGGCTCTGATCTGAGGTCCTATGCAACAAAGTCCTTCTGACATAATCCGCCGCACGCGCGGCGCGCCGCTGCGGGCCAGTGGTGGCACCACAAAGGACTTGTTCAACAAAGTCTATGGCAATGAGGACCTTTGGCGCGCATTGGAGACCGGCACACCTGTCAGAGACCTCATTGACGGCTGGAA
>JBEINE010000087.1:0-12428 GCA_040378245.1 Hyphomonadaceae bacterium
AGCTGGATATTGCGCTACCTTTGCCTGCAAAGGACATCCACTTGGCCTTACGAGACCTTGGGCGCGATGCACTGGGAATAGTCGCCGCCCTTCGTCTCACCGTGTCACGGGGCAGCGGGCCGCGCGGCTTAGCATGGCCAAAAGATCCAAGGCCGCGACTCATGGCAACAATCGCGGGGCTGAGTGTGCCAATCACACCCGTCAAGGTCATGACTGTAGCGATAAGGCGCAATTCTGCGGCACCGTCATCACGGCATAAGACTTTGTCTTACGTGGATAATGTCATGGCGCTCATAGAAGCTCAGGCTTTGGGCGGCGATGACGCGATTATGCTGGGCACCAGCGGCCATGTTGCGTGTTCCACCAGCGCCAATCTAGTGATCCGCTATCACGGCAAAAACCTGACTCCCGCGATAGAAGACGGCGCGTTGCCCGGCATTATCAGGGGTCGATTGCTTGGAGCCGGACTGATTGAGGAAGCCTCCATTGAGCCTGAGATGTTAGCTGCATGTTCGCATGCTGTCTTGACCAATGCACTGATCGGCGTCCGCGCCATATCTGCCATCGATAACCGAAACCTCATTCCTGATAGCGCGTGGTTGGCGACCCTTCGAGAAGTCTTGATCGCGTGAGCGGATACGGGGCCTTTCCCATAGAACGCGTTGGGGCTAGAAGGCCCCTAACGGAGATATGATTATGGGTTTGAAAGTCGCAATTGTTGGCGCGACCGGAAATGTTGGTCGCGAACTTCTCAATCTGTTGGACGAGTTGAAGTTCCCAGTCAGTGACGTGGCAGCCATTGCTTCGCGTCGGTCGATTGGCCGGGAAGTATCGTTCGGCGACAAAACGCTGAAGTGCCAAGCGCTTGATTTTTTTGATTTCACCGGTTGGGATGTCTGCCTGATGAGTGCAGGCGGGAGCACATCCAAAGAGTGGTCGCCCAAGATTGCTGCCCAAGGCTGCGTCGTTATTGATAATTCCAGCCAATGGCGCACTGACCCCGACGTGCCTTTGGTCGTGCCGGAAGTTAATCCTGATGCATTGATGGGCTATAGAAAAAAAGGCATTATTGCCAATCCCAATTGCTCAACGGTGCAACTGGTTGTCGCACTCAAGCCTCTGCATGATTTGGCAAAAATCACGCGCGTTGTTGTCTCTACCTATCAGTCGGTATCCGGCACGGGCAAAGAAGCCATGGACGAATTGTGGCGGCAGACGCGAGGCATTTTCGTCAATGACGCCATTGAAATGAAGGTTTATCCCAAACAGATCGCGTTCAATTGTATTCCCCATGGCGGCGACTTTACGGAGTCTGGCTATACGACTGAGGAAACCAAGATCACATTTGAGACCCAAAAGATCCTCGATCCCGCCATCAAAGTCACCGCGACATCCGTGCGCGTGCCCGTCTTTGTCAGCCATAGCGAGGCCGTGCATATTGAGTTTGAAAATCCGATCAGCGTCGAACAGGCGACTGAAGCCTTAGAAGAGGCCGAAGGTGTGGTCGTAATGGATCGGCGCGAAGCGGGCGGTTATACAACCCCGGTTGAGGCGGCTGGTGAGTTTGGCGTTTATGTCTCACGCATTCGCCAGGATACCACTGTTGAAAATGGCATTGCCATGTGGGTTGTCTCAGACAATTTGCGCAAGGGCGCGGCCCTCAATGCCATCCAGATCGCCCAACTCATGGTCGAGCGCGGCTGTTTCGCGAAGGTCTTGGCGTAAGGCTCGCGACTGAAGTTAGGGCCGCCCACATGCTGGTCGGCTGTCCTGAAGGGACGAACGGGTGCTTAAGGGTTGGAGATATAAAGTAAATCGTCGCCGGATCATCGCGGTGATGGCTACTTGTTCTGGTGACGTCAGCAAAGAAGTTGCGAACTAACGTCATGGTGGGCCTTATTGACCGTGATAGCCGCGTCTGGGCGGTGCTGGGGCCCACGAATACGGGCAAAACCCATCTCGCTGTCGAGCGTATGCTCGGTCACTCAAGCGGCATGATCGGTCTACCCCTGCGCTTGCTGGCACGGGAAGTTTATGACCGCATCGTCAGGCTCAAGGGCGTCGGCCATGTCGCCTTAGTAACAGGCGAGGAACGCATTGTTCCAAGTTCAGCGCGTTATTGTGTCGCCACTGTTGAGGCGATGCCACTCGATCGACCATTCTCCTTCATTGCCATTGATGAGATTCAGCTCTGCGCCGATCCTGATCGCGGCTATACATTCACAGACCGATTGCTGCGGGCGCGCGGCACTGGCGAGACGATGTTTCTAGGCTCAGACACCATGCGCCACATGATCCGCGCGATGATACCGGGCATTGAGATTGAACGGCGCGAGCGCCTCTCAACATTGACTTACACCGGCGTCAAAAAAATCACGCGATTGGAACGCCGCAGCGCCATCGTCGCCTTCAGCCAAGAAGAGGTTTATGCGATTGCAGAGCTGATCCGGCGCCATAAGGGTGGCGCGGCGGTTGTTATGGGTGGGCTCAGTCCACGCACGCGCAATGCTCAAGTCGCGCTGTATCAATCCGGAGAGGTCGATTTTCTTGTCGCCACTGACGCCATTGGCATGGGCCTGAATATGGATGTCGATCATGTGGCCTTTGCCAGCATGGCGAAGTTCGATGGTCGCCGTCATCGGATGCTCCGCCCTGATGAGATCGCCCAAATTGCCGGGCGCGCGGGCCGATTTCGCAGCGATGGTAGTTTCGGCGAGACCGCTGATTGCGCGCCCTTTGACAATGAAGTGATTGAGCGGGTCGAGAGCCATAATTTTGAGCCCCTCAATGGCTTGGAATGGCGCACCGCCGATCTTGATTTTACCACCTGCGCCCGACTGATCAAATCCTTAGAGGCCCCCCCGCCCCACATGTCTTTGAGGCGCTCACGCGGGGCGATTGACGAAGTGGCATTCGCGCGCCTGGCCGCCCTGGAATGGGTGCGTGGGCTGGCGACCGGCTCAGTGGGCGTGCGGCGATTATGGGACATCTGCCAATTGCCAGACTTTCGCAAAGCCGCCCAAGATGAGCATGTGCATCTGATTGAAGGCTTGGCGGAGCATTTACTGAAGAAAAACGGCAAACTGCCTTCCGATTGGTTTGCTCGGCGAGTCAATGACCTTGACCGCACCGATGGCGACATTGAGATGCTTCAACAACGCCTTGCCGCCATCCGCACGTGGACCTATGTCGCCAATCGGTCTGATTGGGTACATGATAATATCTACTGGCAAGGCCAGACGCGGGTGATAGAAGATCGACTTTCTGATACTTTACACGAGCGCCTGATGCAGCGCTTTATTGATAGGCGCACCTCTGCGCTCCTCAAGGGTTTAAAACGGGAAGACGCAATGGACGTGAGTTTACAGGAAACTGGCGAAGTCAGCGTAGAGGGCCATCATGTCGGTCGTCTCGTGGGTTTGCGGTTTCAAGCCGACCCAATGGCTAGCGGCCTTGAAGAGCGCGCTGTCAAAAACGCCGCTTTCCAAGCCTTGCGGCCAGAGCTGGATCGACGCCTAAGCCTGATTGCGGCGGGGGGCATTAATGATTTTGTGCTCAGCGATACCGGCATTATCATTTGGCAGACTGAAGAAATCGGTCGCCTGATGGCGAGGCAACCTCTGCTGAAACCAAAGGCCGCACTGACCGGGGGCGAGCTGGGTTCAGAGGATGTCCGCCGGCAAGCGGGCGAACGCTTAGACGCTTGGCTCTTGGAAATCGTGGCGCGAGACTTGGCCCCCTTAACGGCGCTCGCTGGCGCGGCTGAAGGCGAGACACTCAAAGGTTTAGCGCGTGGCATTGCCTATAGGGTGGCCGAGGCGGGTGGCGTGATGGAGCGCGACGAGCTGCAAGCGGATTTGCGCCAATTGGTTCCAGAGGACCGCAAAGCCCTTCGCGGTGTTGGCCTGCGCATCGGACGCGCCAACATCTATTTGCCCTTAATGCTAAAGCCACGCCCGGCGCGGCTGCATGCACTCTTTGCATTTTTTACGGCAGGGCCTGAGCAAGGGGCAGTCCCTTTCTTGCCGCCTCTAGGCGTGACATCCTTTACTCTAGCGGCACCTGTGCCGCCCAAAGCCCTGGCAGCGGCAGGATTTCGGGCATTTGGAACCCGCGCTGTTCGGCTTGATATTGTTGATCGGATTGCGGACGCCCTGTTTGATGCCGCAGAGGCCGCCAAAGGACCCTGCGCTTTTCCGCCCACAATTGTCTCGCTTTTAGGGGCCTCAAATGAAGACGCGGAGGGTCTAGCCGAAGCGTTAGGGTGGGAAAAGACTGAGGTGACGCGACCCGTTGTGATCGCCCCGCCTGTCGTCACTGAGCCTGAAGTGTCTGTCGAATCGACAGAGGTGCCAGAAATTAGTGCACCAGAGCCAGAAGCTGAGGTTCTAGCCGACCCCGCTCGTGGCCAAGAAGCAGAAGTCATGGCCGACACGCCCGTGACTGAGACGACAGAAGATAGCGCCCTAGAGGCAATTCCCAATGCTGAGGCAGCACCGTCACAACATGCCGACGCGCCCATCATGGAAACCGTTACCTTATGGCGGCGCAGGCGCGCTAAGCCCGGACGTCCAACCAACTCACGCTTTCGCGGTCCCCCGCGCAAAGGCAATGAGACGACAACCAACACAGACGCGCGACCAAACCCGCCTCGCCCCAATGCGCCCCGGCGCGATGGACCCGTGCGTGACAGGCCTGAAAACGCCGGGCCAAGGGGTGACCACGTCCGCCCACCGCGTCCTTTCAACAAAGACGGCGGCAATCGTCCACCTCGCCGCGAGCCAGAAAAAGCCACGCGCTTCTCTGCAGCCCCGCCAGCACCGGCTACCAAAATCGATCCTGATAATCCGTTTGCAGTCCTTGCAGCGCTGAAAGTCGTAACGCCAACCCCGATATCGGTAGAAGCAAAGACTGGCGATGCAGGCGGGCAAGACCGGAAGAAGCGCAAACGTCAGCGGAACCAAAAGCGGCGCGACCCGACCAGTCACGCACCTGTTACAGGGTCTCCGCCCCCTGAAGCCGAAGCCACTCCAGAAGTGACCCCACCTCAAGCCCCATGAGTGAACGGGGCAAGTCTGAAGCCGAGGCGGAGGAGCATGCACGCCTCGATGTCTGGCTCTGGCGGGCGCGCTTTTTTAAGACCCGTCCGCTAGCTACTGAGTTTGTGACCCGCAAAGGCATTAGGCTGGCACGTGGCGGTCTGCCGGTTCGCAAAATCATCAAAGCGGGCTATTCACTCACGCAAGGCGACATCTTGGCATTTTCAATCGGGGGGCGGCCGTTTCATCTACAAGTGCTGGACTTTGGCAGCCGCCGCGGCCCAGCAGCAGAGGCCGCACTGCTCTATCACCTGTTGTTAGATGACCAATAGGTTGACGTTTGAAGATGTTGCCGCCAAATCCGGCCTTGAAAAGCCATTGTGAAAAGCTGTTGAGAAGCACATGACCTACATCGTCACCGACGCCTGCGTTAAATGCAAATATATGGACTGTATCGAAGTTTGTCCGGTGGATTGCTTTTATGAAGGGGAAAATTTCCTCGTCATCCATCCAGACGAGTGCATTGATTGCGGCGTGTGCGAGCCTGAATGCCCTGTCGATGCCATTAAACCCGACACCGAAGATGAGGCCGATGGCAAGTGGCTGAAAATCAATTCCGATTTTGCGAAAATCTGGCCCAATATCACTGTAAAAGGCGAGCCACCTGAGGACCGCGATGATTTTGCTAAAGAGACCGGCAAGTTTGAGAAATATTTTTCGCAGAAGCCTGGAGCCGGTAATTGAGGCGAACATCCTCTTGAAGTGACGCGCCCAGCCTATTTGAAGGTCGTGAGACCCTTGGAGACAAAAGAGAATGAGTTGGACTTTCACAGGCGGCGAACCCATGCGCGTCAATAAATGGATGGGTCAAACGGGCGTCTGCTCACGCCGTGAAGCCGAAGCGCTTATCCAGCAAGGCCTCGTATTTATTGATGGCGAACAGGTTGGCGATGTCGGTCGCAAGATAAGTTCCGGTCAAACGCTGACCATTGCCGGTCAAGGCGTCGCACAGCTGGAGACGCGGCTTTCCATCATCATTAACAAGCCCCGTGGCATCGTCTCGGCGCATCCCGACGCCAATTATGCCCAAATCCCCGCTGTCGGCCTGCTCACGCCGGCCAATTTACATGGCCAAGCCAATACGCTGCCCGATGAAAACAGCCGCTTGGCCCCGGTGGGTCGTCTGGATCAAGACTCACGTGGGCTTTTGATCCTGTCCGAAGACGGGGTCTTGGCAAAAGCCTTGATTGGGCCCCAATCAGGCCTTGAAAAAGAATATCTAGTGTCAATTGAAGGCATATTGACCGATTGGATGCTTGATAAGCTCCGCTTTGGTCTCGTGCTCGATGGGCGTCAGCTGCGGCGCGCTGATGTAGAGATTGTCGGGCGCTATCGACTAAGGTTTGTGCTGCGCGAAGGCCGCAATCGCCAGATCCGCCGCATGTGTGAAGCCGTTGGCCTTTATGTGACCGATCTGGTGCGCATTCGCATCGGCACTTTGACACTGGGCGACTTACCTGAGGGCAAATGGCGACCTATGACCGCAAGTGAGCGCGCGGATTTAATCGGGACGATTGTGGGTTAAATCTTGTTTGATCCGCGACTGCACAATTTCCGTTACGACATGTCTTGCTCACGACCTTTGTTTCAGGCAGGCAGGCCGTCATGACATACGATACCATCCCCAAATCCGAGCTTTCCTCTGTGCCTGAGTTGCCCGCCGGGAGTGCCGAAGTCGGCCTGCTTGTGCCCTATGGCGGCCAAAAGCCTGTCTATCCAGCTTGGGCCTTGGCGGCCCTTGCGCAGGAGCCAGTGCGCTCAAAAGTCAATGTCACAGGGACGGATATTGAAGTTTTGGCTTGGGGCGAGATAGGTGACCCCGGTGTGCTGTTCCTGCATGGCAATGGGGCCAGTGCCGATTGGTGGAGCTTTTTAGCGCCGCAAATCGCTCAGGCAGGATACCGCGTCATCGCCATGTCTTTCTCAGGCATGGGTGGGTCTGGTTGGCGCACCCGCTATAGGATGGATGATTTCGTCACTGAAATACTCACCGTGATCGAGACAACACACTTAACCACGCCGGCGCGCTTGCCAATTCTGGTTGGCCACTCTTTTGGCGGATTCCCAGCTCTTGTCACGGCGGTGAACCATCATGGCAAAATCGGTGGGCTGATCATGCTTGATACAGGTATTCCACCACCTGGCGAGGAATGGACCGGCCCCCCCAAGCGCACGGCCCCGAACCGCGTCTATGCCACGCTGACCGAGGCCCTGGCGCGATTTCGATTAGCGCCGCCCCAGCCTTGTGACACTCATTGGGCGCTTGATCATATTGCGCGGACCTCACTGAAGCCCGTCGACGGCGGTTGGACGTGGAAGTTTGATCCGTTTTTGTGGAATGATTTTACGCTTTCGCCGGTTTCAACCCGCGTCAATCAGCTAAAGGTCCCGACCATTGTCATGCGGGGCGCTTTGTCTTTTTTGATGGCGGAGCGCGTTTGGGGCCATATGAAATCCTTACTGCCGCCAAACACCGGCTATGCTACCATTCCTGAGGCCAATCATCACGTTATGCTGGATCAACCCTTGGCAACTTTGGCAGCATTGGAGGCGGCCTTAGCTGGCTTGTCCATCTTGCCTAACCCCCGCAGTGGCAGCTAAAAGGCACGAAACGGAGACACCTAGCATGGCCAGCCACACTCAAGCCGACGACCACGCCCACGATAGCGACTATGTGCGCGGGGAGATGGATACAAGCGTCCAAGAAAGCACTTACCAAGCCTTTCTGGTCGCCACGCAGTGGAGCTGCGTACTTATTGGCGCCATGGTGGCTTGCATGTCTTTGATTTGGGGGGCTGATGTAGCTTGGATGCCAGCGGTTCTGGGTTGCGGGGCGTTGGCGATTGGGGCCGGCATCGGCATGAAAATGGGCAATGGTTTCACGATCACCTGCGTCGCAATCACTGTGCTGGGCCTCATCTCAGGGGGCATTTCGACCCTTGTGAGCATCTTGAGCTGAGAACCAAATTCCCTGTTTCGATTTGGGAGCGCGACACTCCCGTGCGTTTATCTCCCCAGCCAATCCGTCAAAATAGCATTGACCTTCTCTGGGGCTTCTTGCTGAACCCAATGGCTAACATTGGGCAGACGTTTCAGGGTAAAATCCGTCACAAGGCCTTCATATCCGCTTGTCAATTCAACGCCTAAAGCGCTGTCCGCTTCGCCCCAAATCATCAAAGTCGGCGTGCTGATCGGCTTGACGACGCCCCGACGATAGCGCGCAAAACTTTTTCCCCGGGCGGCGGCTCGGTAATAATTGATCATAGCGGTCAGAGCGCCCGGCAACAGGGCATTAGCCCGGTAGGCATCGAGAATATCCGGCGTGAAATGGGATTTATCCACGGCCATCTCGTAAAACAGTCGCCCGATAATAGCCCCGTCGCGTTGAGCGATCAAAAACTCTGGCAGCCAAGACAGCTGGAAAAAGAACACATACCAACTCTTTCTGATTTGGGTCCAAGTTCGCAGACCCTCCGCCATGCGGGCGGGATGGGGCACATTCATGATAACGAGCTTTTCTAGCGGTGCACGGTGATCAGCCGCCAGTGCCCAAGCGATGATCGCCCCCCAATCATGGGCCATCAAAGTAACTGGCCGGCCGCGCGCCCCGACTTCAATGAGACCGACCACATCCGCCACTAAATGATGCAGATCATAAGCCGCCACCCCCACCGGCCTTGAGGACAGGCCATAACCGCGCAGATTTGGCACCCAAACTTCATAGCCAAGAGTAACCAGAAACCGCACTTGAAAGCGCCAAGACAGATTTGACTCGGGAAATCCATGCAGCAACAGGACAAACTTCTCCCCGCCAACGCCCGCCACAAGGGTTTCAAACTTAAGGCCGTTGGCAGAGATAAACCGTGTCTCGACGAGCAAATCAGTCATCACGCACATAGACCACAAGCCAGGGCAATTGTCTTTCGCCAATTTTATCGGCAAAGAGGCCTTATGAATTATCACGCACCCTCACATGATGTTTTGGAAGCAAACCTGCGGGATATGGGGTTGCGCGCACGGGGCGAGGCCAAAGCGCTGCGTGAGGCCAGCCCTGAAACCCGCACCGCCGCACTCTTCTCAATGGCTAAGCATTTGCGGGCGGCGCAAACTGAGATTCTGCGCGCGAATGAGCAGGACTTGGCGCGCGCAGCCTCTCAGGGTCTCGCCGCACCCATGATGGATCGGCTAGCGCTGAACCCTGACCGTCTTGAAGCGATCGCAGCTGGGATTGAGGCGATCGCAGTCCAAGATGACATGTTGGGCGAGATCATGAAGGACTGGATACGGCCCAATGGCTTGCACATGCAGCGTATCCGCATCCCCATTGGGGTCATTGGTATCATTTATGAGAGCCGTCCCAATGTGACAGCCGATGCCGGCGCACTGTGTGTTCGCTCGGGAAATTGCGTCATCCTGCGCGGCGGATCAGACGCGATCGGCTCATCCCTTGCAATCACCAAGGCGTTGCGGGCGGGGCTTGTGGCGGCTGGTCTACCAGCCGACGCCATCCAATTGGTTGAGACGACTGACCGAGCCGCCGTAAGCGAAATGCTGAGCGGGCTTGGTGGAACGATTGATATGATTATTCCCCGCGGCGGCAAAAGCCTTGTAGCCCGGGTTCAAGCAGAAGCGCGCGTTCCCGTGCTCAGTCACCTAGAAGGCATTTGCCATACTTATATTCACGCTGCAGCTGATGTTAGCAAAGCCGTTGATCTGATCGTCAACGCGAAGATGCGCCGCACGGGTGTGTGTGGGGCGACCGAAACGCTATTGCTCGACGCAACCATCGCTGCGGCTTTTTTGCCCGTCATTGCAGCCGCGCTGGTCAAGACTGGATGTGAGTTGCGCGGTGATGATCGCGCGCGCGCCATTTATCCAATGCAGGCCGCCACAGAGGAAGACTGGGTCACCGAATATCTGGCCCCCATTCTATCGATTGCCCTTGTTGACGGGCCCAACGCCGCTATGGCCCATATTGCGACTTATGGGTCCGGTCACACAGATTGTATCGTAACTGAGGATGCGACAGTGGCTGAGCATTTCCTGAAAGGGGTGGATAGCGCCATTGTTCTGGTCAATGCCTCCACCCAATTTGCCGATGGCGGCGAGTTTGGTTTTGGCGCAGAAATCGGGATCGGTACAGGTCGTCTTCATGCACGCGGCCCCGTTGGGGCGGAAGGTCTGACGACTTATAAATACGTCGTCCGTGGGACCGGTCAGATCAGGCCTTAGCGCAATGACCACCGGCACTGACCCACGCGAAGCCACTGGACCAGACTTTGATATCGCCCTTCAACGCGCCGCTCAGCACCGGGCGTGGGAAACACTGACGCGCGCTGCCGCCATGATTGAACCCGGCATGGATGATGTCGACGGCAAGGCCATTGTCGATCAAGCGATTAAGGAAAGTGGGGCAGAGCGATTGTGGCACGCCAGTCAAGTGCGGTTTGGGCCCAATACAACATTGCCCTTTGGGCAAGCACCCCAAGCGGCGCATATTCTGCAAGCTCATGATATCTTCTTCCTTGACATCGGACCGGTTTACGATGGGCATGAAGGCGATGTTGGCTGCGGTTTTACCATGGGCCACGTGCCCCATTATGATGGATTGATTGGGGACTCCAAAACTGTGTTTGAACAGGTCAAAGCGCGTTGGCTGGAAGGCGATATCTCTGGCCAAGCGCTTTATGATTTTGCGCGTTCCTGTGCCGCCGACTTGGGGCGCACATTGGGGACACAAGGCGCATCAGGTCACCGGATTGGCGACTTCCCCCATGGCATTCATTACAGGGGCAAGCTCAAAGACTTCGGCAAAACCCCGTCGCCTGATCTGTGGATCTTGGAAATCCATCTTTTGGACCATGGGCTAGGCGTTGGCGCGTTTTATGAGGATATGCTTTAGGCCCTTTTTCAAATGGATTGGGCATGGCGCCTTTTGCGGTATTTTTTGCTTTGGGACGACTTTCGGTCTGTATCAAAGGCAAAATATCAACCATTCATTAACCAAGACAGGCTGATTTAACAGGCTCTATGCGCATAATGCGCTCCATATTCTTGATGGGTCGGAGAAGCTGGCTATGACATCTCCCGAAGTGCTTGATGTTGCGCGCGATGCCATTTGGCTGACGATCGCCATGTCGGCACCCATCATGCTGGTGGGTCTTGTGGTGGGTCTGGTCATCGGGCTGTTACAGGCGCTGACCCAGATTCAAGAGCAGACATTGGTGTTTGTTCCCAAAATATTAGCGATATTCGCGGCCCTCTTATTGTTTCTGCCACTCATGGGGGCGCTGATGGGAGATTTCATGGCGCAAATCATGGAGCGGATTACAACAGGTGGTGCGGGCTAGCGCCGAAAACAGCATGGAATTATTGCCGCAAACTATATGGGTGATTGGCTTTGTGTTTGCCCGCATTGGCGCATTGATGATGCTGGCGCCGGGGATTGGCGATAGCTTTGTGCCCGCCCGCGTCCGATTGATGGTCTCGCTATTCATGGCTATTTTGATCGCGCCTATCGTAGGCACAGCAGTGCCACCTCTACCCGTTCAAGCTGGCGACATGGCGGCGATGTTGCTGAAGGAAATCTTTATCGGCCTTTCATTAGGACTTGGCACACGCATGTTGTTTTCAGCCTTGGCAACGGCAGGTGCCATAGCGGGCTTTCAAACCGGTCTCTCGATGGCAATGGCCTTTGACCCCAGTCAAAATCAGCAAGGTGCCGTTTTTGGCACGCTCTTGGCGCTTTTGGGCACGACTTTGGTTTTCCAGACCGACACCCATCATTGGTTCATAACCGGGGCCGCTAAAAGCTATAGCAATTTCCTGCCAGGCGCGCCCTTGCCCCTTGGTGACATGGCCCAATTCACCTTGCGCGCCTTTAGCCAAGCCTTTTCACTGGCCGTGCAGATTACCGCACCTTTGTTGATCTTCGGGATTGTCTTCAACATGGCCTTGGGCATTGTCAACCGGGTCGCCCCGGCCATCCAAGTGTTCTTTATCGGCCAACCCATCCAAGTCCTGCTGGGCCTGATGGTGTTTACCATAACAGTGGGCTCGGGCATGTTGGTTTGGCTTAACGCCATCGCAGCTGCTGGCAAGTCCTTGAACTAGGGGGCGCGCGGTGGAAGAAGACGAGTCCCAAAAAACCGAAGAGCCCAGTCAACATAAGCTCCAAGAAGCCCGTAAGAAAGGCGATGTCCCTAAAAGTCAGGACATAGCCACGCTTTTCATCATGACGGCGGGATGCGCGGTCTTGCTGACCTTCGGCATCTCCAGCATGAAGGACTTAGCACTCTACATCACCAGCTTTCTGGAACGGCCCGACCA
>JBEINE010000126.1:0-8760 GCA_040378245.1 Hyphomonadaceae bacterium
CGCGCAACCTGGTTCTAAAAGAACCAGACGCGCTTTAATCAAATACCCAGACGCGCAACCTGGTTCTAAAAGAACCAGACGCGCTTTAATCAAATACCCAGACGCGCAACCTGGTTCTAAAAGAACCAGACGCGCTTTAGTGCCTTTAGGCGACGTCCAGCGCCGTGCGGCGCCGTTGAACCGAAGAAGGTATACGCAAGGCTTCGCGATATTTCGCCACTGTGCGCCGTGCTATTTCAACGCCCGTTTCACGCAAAATCTCAACAATCCTATCATCTGAAAGCGGATCATCGCAGGTTTCGCCTTCAATCAGGCTCTTGATACGATGACGAACGGCTTCAGCGGAATGGGTCTCACCTCCATCAGAGGATCCTATGGCCGTCGTGAAGAAGTATTTCAGCTCAACAACACCCCGCGGTGTAGAAATGAACTTGTTGCTCGTCACACGACTGACCGTTGATTCATGCATGTCGATGACACGCGCCACATCTTTGAGAATCAAAGGCCGCAAATGGGAAACACCATAGGTTAGGAAACCATCCTGCTGGCGCACAATCTCTTTGGCGACTTTCAATATGGTGCGCGCCCGCTGATCGAGGCTTTTGATCAACCAGTTGGCGTCGGCATGGGCTTCACTGAGAAAAGAGCGCTCGTCTTCGCTACGGGCTTGGCGCGAGACCGTCTCATAATAGGCATTATTGACGAGGACGCGTGGCAGTGTGTCGGCATTCAGCTCTATGATCCACATCCCATTTGCCCCCTCGCGGACAAAAACATCAGGTATAATCCCCGCAGATGCGGTTGAACCAAATGTCGCACCGGGCTTTGGTGTTAGAGCGCGGATATCACTAATCATCCGCGCCAGTTCTGCGCCATCCACATCGCATAAATCATAAAGTGTCTTCACATCGCGCCGCGCTAATAAAGACAAGTTAGTGACGAGAATCTGCATTGGCTCATCATAAAGATCGCGCTCTTTGAGTTGTGCTGCCAAACATTCCTCAACATTGCGCGCACAAACGCCCACAGGATCGAAGGTCTGCAATACCGCCACGATGCGCTCAAGATCATCATGCTCAACACCCAGTCGCTCGCCAACTTCGGCCATATCGGCACGCAAATAGCCAGCCTCGTCAACATGATCGATCAAATAGCCGGCGATCAATCGATCTGTGTGATCGCTAAACGCCAGCGCCGCTTGGGCTTCGAGATGATCACGCAAGGACACATTTTGAACGAGCGTGTTTTCCAGACTCTCCAAGTTATCATAGCCACCTCGGACCTCGCCCGCTTGGCTCCAGTCGACACTGGCACCTACAGTTTCAGATACCACAAGATCGGCACCGCCATGGACATCTTCATAGCTGGCATCAAGGCTGGCCTCAGCATTATAATCAGGGGCATTGGCCTGCACAGACAATTCCACCAGACCATCCAAAGCCGCTTGTGCGTCACGGGGATCCTCATCGGGAATGTCGGCGATGCCAAAATCATCGCCGTCCTCCAAGCGCTCTAAGACAGGGTTTCGCTCGAGTTCTTGCTCAATATAATTGGCAAGCTCAGCGGTCGACATTTGCAACAGCTTGATCGCTTGCTGCAATTGGGGCGTCATAACGAGGCCTTGGCCTTGTCGAAGCTCCATGCGCGGGGCGATTGCCATTCTTAGCCGTCCAAATCTAGGCCTTGAAGTCTTCTCCGAGATACACCCGGCGAACATCAGGCTGGTTTAATACTTCGTGAGGCGAGCCTTCAAACAAGACCTCGCCTTCAAATATGATAGTTGCACGATCAATAATATTCAGTGTATCTCGAACGTTATGATCTGTGATTAACACACCGATACCGCGATGTTTTAAAAATCCGATTAACTCGCGAATATCAGCAATTGCCAAGGGGTCGATCCCGGCAAAAGGTTCGTCCAACAATATGAATGACGGGTCGGTCGCCAATGCGCGCGCAATCTCAAGCCGCCGCCTCTCGCCACCTGAAAGCGACGTAGAGCGCTGCTTTCGCAAACGCTCAATGCGCAATTCCTCCAGCAGCTGATCGCAGCGGGCCTTGCGGGCCAGCGTATTTGGCTCAACGGTTTCAAGAACGGCCAAAACATTGTCTTCAACGCTCATGCCTCGGAAAATACTGGGTTCCTGGGGCAGATAGCCTAGACCCAAGCGCGCGCGCACATACATGGGCAAGTGGGTGACATCCTGGCCATCAATAGCAATCGTGCCAAAATCGGGCTCAACAAGGCCCATGACCATGTAAAAGCAGGTTGTTTTGCCCGCGCCATTGGGACCGAGCAGGCCCAACACCTCCCCCCGCCGCAAACGCAAAGAGACACCATTCACAACGGCTCGCCCCTTAAAGGACTTGCCAAGATCATGCGCGACGAGGCCATCTTGATCATCGGCGCGCGCTTGCTTTTTGGGCCGCGCCGCTTTCACGTCCTGTGTGTCGTTTATGGCCATTTCATCCCCTCCATTGAACTGACAGCCATATGAGGCAGGTCCGGGGCGAAGGCTTCCGACTTACCAAACAAACTGAACGCTATCACTTTTTTGCTGCACCGGCTTGGGCATTCGGGAAAAAGACAGCGCGGACGCGACCGTCAAGTCCGCGCATAGTGGAGGCGTTGGTCTTGGTGTTGAGCGTCAAGAACGACCCACGCAGCACATTCTGACCTTGGATAGCGGTTACATTTCCGGTGAACTCGACCGTATTGGCAGGGGCATCGAACATCGCCTTATCTCCGCGAATCCGCTCAGTCGGCGTGACGTAAAAGGTCTCGCCCTCAGTGAAGACTTTGTTGATGTCCCCTATGGCCCCATTTGGGCCACGCAAATAAGTCACGCGAATGCGTGGGGCGCGTAAGACGGCCCCATCCTGGGTTACCGACGCATTGCCCGTCAGAATGGTCACACCGCTAGTTGGATCAAAACTCAAGTCCTGCGCAGAGACTTCAACCGGCCCCCCGCCAGTCCGAACCCCTTGTGCCAAGGCCATTGTGCCCAAAACTAAGAATAGCGTCGTGGTTATCGCAGCGGCCCCCGCCAAAGTCCCGCGCCGTGAATTGCATGTTTCAATCATCATAATTTGCCTTTGGTAAGGATCACCCTTTTGACGGTTCTGGAAATATCTTCCGCTATTTGAGCGTCGCTTGCGCGTCGCCGCTCAGTTTAAGGCGGTTTGTTCTCATTTCATAGACATAGCGTTGCGCGCGGCCATTGCCAAAGCTGGACGTGATGATTACGCCCCCGTCACCGCTGAGAAGGCCCGTTGCGGAGCTATAAAACGCGCGCGCCGAATTGGCTTGGCCTGACGCGAACCGCACCAGCGCTTGCCCTTCCAAACTGATATCGCCAAGGCGTTCATCCAATCGCGCCGATAGTGCTGAAGCGCTCTCCCCGGTTGGCAGATTGATTGTGACATCACCCATGAGGTCCAGAAGGCCTAGATCCGTGAGCCAAATGGCCGAATTGCTGGTCGCGCGCGTGCCCCCTGATCGGCTGAGATTGACCGCCCCGCTCATCATTAAGTGCGCGTCCGCCGTGGTCCAAACCGCGTTTGTGGACGTCGCACGGTCCCCGCCTGTGCGGGTTAATTCGACGCCTCCCTCCAGTGACAAGCTCTGATCGCCTTGCGACCAAATACCAGCTTTTCCCTTGGCTCGCGAACCATCACTGGTCTGTAGTTTTGGGTTTATCAATGTGATTTTACCCTCTTGTAGCGTTCGCGAGCGTGTCGCGCTATCGGCGGTTACGATGATTTGGTCGCCTCGTTTGGTGCGACCGACAAAGCGGGGCTTGTCGATGACCAGATTGTCACCGCTTACGACGGATGTTGTGGGTGCCAGCGCGGTTTGCAGCATGCGCGCTCCAACACTGCCCATCAGAGCCAAGATTGACACAACCGCACCGCCAACGAAAAACCCGCGCGTCGCTTTCACGCGCAAAGTCCGCGCTCGTGCCGCCTCTGGCGTCAAGCGTTTGTGAGGTATCGTCGGGAGGGCGCCTGCTTGGATCATGCGTGTGAGAAGATATCGGCTTCTGACCAGCCAAGCAAATCGAGATCCGCCCGGACCGACAAAAAGTCAAAGCAGGCCTGCGCCAAAGCCATCCGCCCCTCACGCACCAGGATTTCAACCAACCGCTCCATCGCACTATGCAGATAAAGCACATCGGATGCCGCATAGTGCAACTGGGCTTCGCTGAGGACGGGCGCGCCCCAATCAGAGCTTTGCTGCTGTTTGTTCAAGTCCACACCGACCAATTCGCGCACCACATCTTTGAGGCCGTGGCGGTCTGTATAAGTGCGCGCCAGTTTTGAGGCGATTTTCGTGCAAAAGACGGGCGCCACCTCAATATCCAAATGGCGCTTGCACATCGCTACATCAAAGCGCGCGAAATGGAAAATCTTGAGGCATTGTGGATCCCTCAACAGAGCTTTGAGGTTTGGACAATCATATTCTGGACGGTTCAAGCGAACAATATGAGCATCCCCTTGCCCATCACTGAGCTGAACGACACATAAGGGATCGCGCACCAAAGATAGACCCAAGGTCTCAGTGTCGACGGCGACAACCGGCCCTAAATCAAGGCCATTGGGTAAATCACCCTCGTGGGCATGAACTGTCACCTGTAACGCCTCGCTTCATTATCTCGTTAGGGTCATGCCAAGCTGACTTGCGACCACATCATCTCATGGCGCCCTCTCTAAGCTGTTTCTGGCTGCACCGCAAAAGATCTCAGCCGTTGATTGCAGGCTTGGCCACGGCCTGCCCTTTACGAAATGCGCGAGTCCCCCGATAGCATGACGCTCAAGGCAATATATCGGGTTGTGGCCGCTACTGACGAAGGATGTGGTTGTAATGGGTTCGCAAAGAGATACTGACGCAGATTGGAACCATCTGGGCAAAACCGATCCGTTTTGGGCTGTGATTACCGATGAGCGATTTCGCGCCGAACAGATAGACGATGCGGCTCGGGAGGCCTTCTATGCAAGCGGGCAAACTAACATCCGCCAGTTCCATGTGGCCCTACAACGGTATTTTGCCGCGCCAGATCGGTTCGAAGCCTGCCTTGATTTCGGGTCGGGCCTTGGTCGTTTGCTCTTTCCAATCGCCTCGATGGCCGACCGCGCGGTTGGCGTCGATGTCGCGCAATCCATGCGCGATCTATGTCAGCAAAGGCTGAATGAATTGGATCAAGCCCATGTACGGCTTGTCGCAAACCCAATTGAAGCAGCAGCCTTCGGCCCTTTTGACTGGGTGAATTCCTACATCGTGCTGCAACATATCCCCCCTGTCCGTGGCCTTGAACTCATTGCGCAATTGGTGACAAGCCTGAAGCCTAGTGGCTTTTTGTCGTTACACGTAACGACATTCCGCGAGCCTCATCTCTCACATCGCGAAACTACAGGGGCATTAAGAGCGCTCCTACGCCAAATTCGATCGCGCCTGTTCCCAAATCGGGATTTGGGTCAGATCACCATGTATGATTATGATCTTGGTCAGGTTCTAGAGCTACTGACACGTAACGGCTGTCCCCGCTTTGTGTTGGAGCACACCAATCATGGCGGCCATCATGGCTATATGATCTATGCGCAAAAACAGGTGGTTACTTCGCCGCCATAGGGCAACACGTCGTTTGGCTCGGTTTGGTTAGATGAGCCGGGTAGGCCGCTTGACGGTGGAAATCCAACTTGCTAGCCCCTCGCGCGCTCTCGTTCCTTGGCGGCATCAAAATACGTTCGAATGAATTGTTTCTGGCGCGGATAAATCTCGCTGTTAAAGCGTCGACCGTTGAACACGCCATAGTGGCCAACCCCTTCCTGAACATATTCATAATGTCGTTCAGCGGGAATTGACGTGCATAGATCATGGGCGGCGCGGGTCTGGCCAAGGCCTGATATATCATCTTTTTCGCCCTCTATGGTCATGAGGGCGACCGTCTTGATGGCGCTCGGATCGACCAAGCGATCGCGGTGCATAAAAATGCCGCGCGGCAAGTGATGCTCCTGGAACACTTTCGTGATTGTCTGGAGGTAAAACTCTTCGGTCAAATCAAGTACCGAGAGATATTCATCATAGAAAGCGCGATGCTTGTCTGCGCTGTCGCCATCGCCCGCCACCAATTGATTGAAGAAATCACGATGCGCATCAACATGGCGGTCCATATTCATTTGCATGAAGGACGCTAATTGCACGAACCCCGGATAGACCCGCCGAAACGCTCCGGGATAAATGGCCGGCACCGTCTTGATCATTTCGGACTTAAACCACGTAAAGGGTCGGTTTTCGGCGAGCTTATTGGTAACAGTCGGGGATTTGCGCGCATCTATGGGTGAGCCCAGATAGGCCATGGTCGCAGGTAAAGCCCGGTCCTCATCTTCAGCCATCAGCGCAATCGCGGCCAAAACCGGTGGCCCTGGCTGGCACACAGCCACCACATGGGCGTCGGGACCTAAATGGGTCAACATTGACCTGATATGATCAATATAATCATCTAGATCGAAGCGGCCTTTGGAGATCGGAACCTCGCGCGCGTCATGCCAGTCTGTGATATAGACGTCATGGTCTTGGATGAAGGCTTGAACCGTGCCGCGCAACAAGGTCGCATAATGACCCGACAATGGCGCGACAATCAACACGCGCGGCTCGATCCAGTTGGCTCCGCGCGCCTTGGTCAAAGCTTCAGGGTCCCGCTTAAAATGCAGTAAGGAGCACCAAGGCGAAGACCAAACAACCGACCTTTCAACTGGGACGACAACACTATTGATCGTCGTGCTGTCGATACCCCATTCAGGCTTGACGTAACGGCGTGTCACCGCCTCAAACACGTCTGCCGCCGCCGCGAGGTTTTTGCCTAACGGGGTGTAGGACATGGGATTAAACGGATTGGTCAGCAAAGCGCGCTGAGCGCTAATGGCAAAACGCCACGGCGTCAGAGCGGCGCGCTGCATCTCAAGCAATGAATATAGCAAGACAGCTCCCCCTGCTCGTTAGACCTAATTGGACCCCAAGCCCAACATGACATATCAGGCTGGTGCCCGACAGTGATACAAAGATGCGCATATGCAATATGCTGCAATTGCACAAAATAAGCCTCCATTTCAAGCCTTAGAGCGCGCTTCGTTTCTCGACTCCAAGAAACAGCGAATGGCTCTATGGTCTGTCCCGCCTTTTTTGCATCAAAAAAACGGGACAAACAGACGCTAAATCAGATACTTAGAGGCGTAACCTGGGTCTCAAAGAACCAGATGCGCGCTAGGATGCTATGCGTCGCCCCTGTAAAGTTTCAGCTAAGTCGTCAATAAGGCTGATAATCATCTTTTCGTCGCCGCCTTCGGCCATGAGCCGCACCAAAGGCTCTGTACCCGATGTGCGCACCACTAAACGGCCGCCAAGGCTGCTGAGCTTCTCTTGTGCCCGCTGAACTTCGGCCTGCATATCTGGACTGGTTAAGGGTGACGCGCCAGCATAACGAATATTCTTCTTGGCTTGGGGAGAGGGTGTAAAGACGCTCAAGGTTTCGCTTGCACTGCGTCGCCGCGTTACCATGGACGACAGGACCCGCAGCGCCGTGACAAGCCCGTCACCAGTCGTCGCATAGTCCAAAAGCACCACATGCCCGGATTGCTCACCCCCAAGGTTGCAACCATCCTCACGCATCCGCGCCACAACTTGACGATCACCGACCCCGGTGCGGATTAATTTAGATCCGAGCGAGTCCAGATAATGCTCCAAACCCAAGTTGGACATGATGGTGGTCACAACGCCGGGGCCCGTCAGGGTCTTATCTTCAATCATGTCCCGCGCAATCGCGGCAATAATCTGATCGCCATCAATCTCGCGCCCTTTCTCGTCGATAATGATCACGCGGTCGGCGTCGCCATCTAGGGCGATGCCGATATCGGCGCGCCGCTCCAAGACCGTTTGGCGCAATAAAGCCGTGTCGGTTGAGCCACAGCCGGCATTGATATTGGTGCCATTGGGCGCCACGCCAATCTCGACAACTTCAGCACCCAATTCATAAAGCGCCCAAGGTGCGGTTTTGTAAGCGGCGCCATTGGCGCAATCAATGACAACACGAACCCCGTCTAAGCGCATGCCACGGGGAAAGGCCCCTTTGGCAAACTCAACATAGCGACCCCGGCTATCCTCAAAACTTTTGACCGTTCCGATATCTTGTGGCCCCGCACGCTGAATGCGGTCAGGGTTTTCCAGCAGCGCTTCAATATCGCGTTCCTGCGCATCGGTCAGTTTAAAGCCGTCGCTACCGAATAACTTAATGCCATTGTCCTGAAAGCCATTGTGAGAGGCTGAGATCATCACCCCAAGATCCGCCCGCAAAGACCGCGTCAACAAGCCAATGGCTGGGGTTGGAATGGGGCCCAGAATCTTGACGTCCATGCCAACGGCGGTAAAGCCAGATACAAGAGCAAACTCAACCAGATAACCCGACCGACGCGTATCCTTGCCAATGATTACAGTATGGCGATGATCGCCCTTCTTGAAGTACGTCCCAACCGCCATGCCCAAAGCTAAAGCGACTTCAGCCGTCATCGGCCATTTATTGGTCTCACCGCGAATGCCATCGGTTCCAAAATAGCGTCGGCCCATATTATTGATCCCTGTGGCGCGCGCCGCGCTCAATCCGTCCCAAAATACTAGAGCAAACTGACTAAAACAACCTTATCGTAAGCCTAGGGTCTGTCCCGCTTTTTTGAATCAAAAAAAGCGGGACAAACAGACCCTAAATCATA
>JBEINE010000050.1:0-16025 GCA_040378245.1 Hyphomonadaceae bacterium
AATCTTGAGGCCATGTCTTTGCCGAATGTGGCTGATATTGTCGCGGCTTGCCGCGCTGTTTGCAATCGCTAAAGGACGCCCGTCATGGCCATCGATATTCTTATGCCCGCCCTTTCGCCCACCATGGAAGAGGGAGTCCTTGCGACATGGCATGTCAAAGTTGGTGATACGGTTAAGTCTGGCGATGTGATGTGCGAGATCGAAACCGATAAGGCCACAATGGAAGTTGAAGCGGTTGATGAAGGTGTTGTGCTGGAATTGGTGGTTCCAGCGGGCACGTCTGGCGTTAAGGTCAATGCCGTCATTGCGCGCATTGGTGAGGCGGGGGAGGTCGTCAGTGCCTCTGCTCCCCTTCCCCTCTTGGTGGGGAAGGGGCCGGGGGATGGGGGGGCATTGCCGACTGAGCAACCTTTGAGCCATGCGCCTTCACAGCCCCCTCCTACCCCAACCCCCCACGAGGGGGAGGGGCTAAACGTAGCCTCTTCCTCAGATCGCATCATCGCTTCGCCGCTAGCCAAGCGCATCGCGCAAGGTGCCAATATTGACCTCAACGCGGTCACTGGAACCGGCCCACAGGGGCGGATCGTCAAGGCCGATGTTGAGGCCGCAATGGGTCGCGCACCCGCTCAACCTGCGCCAACCCCTGTTGCCCCTAAAGCCGCGGTCGCTAATCCAGCACCAAGCCAACCGTCAGTCTTGCCGTATGCGGCAGGCACTTATGACATCGTGCCCCTAGACGGCATGCGCCGAACCGTCGCGCGCCGGATGACGGAGAGTTTCCGCGATGTGCCCCATTTCCCGCTTAATATTGATCTGGAAATCGATGCTCTGCTCGACCTACGCAAACGGCTCAATGTGGCGGGTGAAGCCCAAGGGGCCAAGATTTCGGTCAATGATCTCATCATCAAAGCAGCCGCTTTAGCCTGCAAACAAGTGCCCGCGGCCAATGCGAGCTATACGCCCGATGGCCTCCTAATTCATCATAATGCCGATATCGCCGTAGCCGTCGCGATCGAAGGCGGCCTCATAACCCCTGTCATTCGCATGGCGCAGTCTAAGGGCCTTGCCGCTATTTCCGGCGAAATGAAGATATTGGCAGAAAAAGCCCGCAACCGGAAATTGATGCCTGAGGATTATACTGGGGGGACTTTCTCCATATCCAATCTCGGCATGATGGGCATTAAAAGTTTTATGAGCATCATCAATGAGCCCCAGGGCTGCATCTTGTCGGTTGGGGCGGGGGAACAACGCCCCGTTGTCAAAAATGGTGCTTTAGCCATTGCGACCGTGATGAGCGTGACTTTGACCTGTGATCACCGCGTTGTCGATGGCGCGATTGGTGCGGCGTGGCTCAGTGCCTTCAAAAGCCTGATTGAAGAGCCTATTGGATTGATGCTTTAGCGGCATCGCCAATAACGATTTGCACGTTGCGGCCCTGTTCGAGTAAAGACCAGTATCATGTCAGCACAAACCCCTACTCACGCGGCCCGTCGTTTCACCGTGCGCGATATCGCCGGTCACAAGGGTGGCGACCCGCTTGTCTGTTTGACCGCTTACACCGCGCCTATAGCCAAGATATTGGATGATCATGCTGATATTTTGCTGGTTGGTGATTCGTTGGGCATGGTCGTGCATGGATTATCCAGCACGGTCGGCGTGACGTTGGATATGATGATCCTACATGGTCGCGCGGTGATGCGCGCGTCAACCAAAGCCATGGTCGTCGTTGATTTGCCCTTTGGGTCTTATGAGGAAAGCCATGAGGTGGCGTGGCGCAGTGCTAGCCGAGTCATGATGGAAACGGGGTGCCAAGCCGTCAAAGTTGAAAGCGGGGAGGGGATTGCCGACACCATCGCTTTTCTGGTTGAACGCGGCATCCCCGTGATGGGCCATGTTGGGCTGCGGCCGCAGGCGATGAATGTGGACGGTGGATTTCGCGCTAAAGGCCGCACAAAATTAGAGCGCGAGCGTGTGGTGCGAGAGGCCATGAGCGCTGACCGGGCCGGTGCTTTTGCCATTGTTGTTGAAGGCGTCGACGAAGAGGTGGCCTCCCAAATCACCAGTATGGTCAAATGCCCGACGATTGGCATCGGTGCCTCATCTCACTGCGATGGCCAAATCCTCGTGACCGATGACATGCTGGGCCTTTTTGACTGGACACCCAGATTTGTCCGCACTTATGCAAACCTAAATGAGGTCATTTCGCTGGCCGTTGGTCAATATGCAAAGGACGTTCGCGCCCGCACCTTTCCGGCCCAAGCGGAGACCTATGTGCTAAAACGTGAGCTGTAATAGACTTTGCCCATAAAGCGTCGCAGTTTTGCCTCAGCCCAAACCTTGCCCCCCGCGCGTATGACCTTTAGGTCTATCGCACTTATTTTGCGCCATGGCCTTAGTGGCGCGTTTTAGAAACAATGGAGTGTCTGCGTGTCTGATTTATTCCGCGAAGCCGAAGACGAGCTGCGAAAAGAGACCGCTGAAAACGTCTTGAAGCGGGCCGCACCCTTTGTCATTGGGGCCATCGTTTTGGCATTGGCGGCAGGTGCTGGCTGGCAATTTTATCAGGCCGAGAACACCAAAAATCGCGAAGAAGCCGGTATGGCTTATGCAGCGGCGATGGCCAAGCTGCAATCGGGCGATTTGGCGGGCGGTGAGGCGGCTTTGGCAGCCATTGCTAAATCTGCGCCATCAGGATTTGCAGCCCAAGCGGCCTTGCAAAGGGCAGCTGTGTTGCAAGAACAAGGCAAAGCGGCCGAAGCGCGCGTTGTCTTTGAAGAGGCAGCAAAGTCGGTTAAGGATGTCGATCTAGCGGATTTGGCGCGCTTGCGTGCGGCCTATATTGCCGCAGACAGTGAAACGCGTGAGCAATTAAGCGCACGTCTGGCCCCCATCATTGACCGCAAAGGGGCGTTTGCGCCCTTGGCCAAAGAATTATTGGCAGCGCGGGCTTGGGAGGCGGGCGATAGTGCCGCGGCGCGCTCTGCCTATTCTTTGCTTCAACTCGACCTTAATGCCCCAGACGGTGTGCGCGCCCGGGCAGGCCAAGCCATTGCGGTGATTGATGCCGGCGCGGCAAAGTCAAAGACTCCGATGGTTATTGCGCCACAACCCGGTCAAGAGGGCGGCCCCGGTCAACCGACACCTGAACAGATAGCCCAGATGCAAGCCCAACAATCCCAACAAAGCGGCGGCGAGGGCACACCTGAAGCGCCGCGTATTGTCCGCTTACCACCGGGCGTGAAGTTGCCACCAGGAACCAAAATCCCGCCCAATGTGCGCGTCATCGAAACCCCACTTCCACCAGGGGCGCAAGCCCCAGGGGCGCAGGCGGGAAACCAACAAGGCGTATCACCCGAAGTGATGGCAGAAATCGAGCGTGAGCGTCAGGCCTCCATGGCTCGGCAAAAAGCTGTCACCGAAGCCCAACAACGTCAGATCAAAGCCATAGAGCGGGCGCAAGCCAACGAGGCCGCTGCCGCGGCGAAAACCGCCCCATCGCCAGCGCCCGATAGCGCCGAGGCACAAAAATCAGGAGGGGGTCAGTGAGTATCCAATCGTCATCCCCAAGGTCGCCGCGCCGCGCGCTTTTTTTGGCCACCTTATCAGCTTTGGTTTTGATCTCAGGATGCGCATCACTGCGTGACGGTGCGGCTGGATTATTCGGGGGCAATCCTAAAGGCGCGATAAAGGCCGATGCCGAACGTGTATCAGTTCTAGGCCTCGAAGAAGTCTTGAAAAAGGACCCTGCGTTGGAAGCCGTGGAGGTGACAATACCTGCAGCTCAGGATTTTGCTGATTGGCCAACAACGGGGGGTAATCTCACGAATGCGCCGCAGAATGTTGCTGGTGATGGTCCGCTGAACGTGATTATGCGCCGAAAAGTTGGGGCTGGTGCGCAAAGTCGCCGCGCCATAACCGCACCGCCCTTGGTAGTGGGTGAGCGCATCTATGTGATGGATTCCCAAAATACTGTGTTTGCCCTTGAGCGGACCAGCGGTCGGCAAATCTGGCGCAAAAATCTCACATCCTCAGGTACCGCCCGCAACCGATTCTTCGGGCGTGAAAGCGCTTCGGCTTTGACCGGTGGACTTAGCTCTGGCGATGGCAAGATTTACGCCGCAACAGGCTTTGGCAATCTGGTCGCCCTTGACGGCGCGACCGGCAATGAAGTTTGGCGCGTGAATGCCAATTCGCCGATCCATGCCTCGCCTTTGGCAGGTGGGGGCAGGGTGTTTGTCACCACCAATGACAGTGAGCTTTTGGCGGTCGATGCACGCACTGGCGAGGTTGAGTGGACCCAATCCGCCATTGCCGAGCCTGCTCGCATGCTGTCTAGCCCTAGCCCGGCGCTGGTTGGGGAAACCTTGGTCGCACCCTTCGCTTCTGGCGAAGTCATTGCGATGTTAAGTGCAAATGGCCGCCGTTTGTGGTCTGAAGCCTTAACCCGCGCTGGTACCACCACTTCCCTGTCCTCGATTAATGATATTGCTGGGCGGCCAGTGGTCGTCGGCGGGATCGTCTTTGCAGCCAGCCAATCTGGCACATTCGCGGCCATTGAACTGCGCACTGGGGTTCGCGTCTGGGAAAAGCCGATTGCCTCGGTTCAAACGCCATGGGTCGCAGGCGATTTTGTCTTTGTGGTCTCCACCGCTGGTGAGCTGGTCGCTATGGATACCAAGACGGGCGGTGTTAAATGGACACGCCAATTACCGGCTTATAAGAATGAGCGCAGAAAGAAGGACCTCATCGCTTGGACCGGGCCTGTCATGATCGGCGGGCGTCTAGTGCTGGCTTCCTCCAATGGGCGTTTAGAGATCATCTCGCCCAAGGACGGTTCAACAATCAACAGCCGCGTCACCAGATCAGAAATCTTTGTGTCGCCAGCCATAGCTGGGGGTACACTCTATTATTACACCAATGATGGTGAACTCTTGGTGGTTCGCTAAATTGTGGCCCCATTGATTAAAATCGCTGTTGTCGGACGGCCCAATGTTGGGAAGTCGACGCTGTTTAATCGTTTAGCGGGCCGCAAACTTGCGATCGTCGACGATACGCCGGGCGTCACGCGCGACCGACGCGAAGCCAGTGGCCGGTTGGGCGATCTCGATTTGATCTTGATTGATACGGCGGGCTTTGAAACCGCCGCAGACGATAGTCTGGAAGCGCGCATGCGACTTCAAACCCAAGCGGGGATAGAAGCCTCAGACTTATGCCTCTTCTTGATCGATGCCCGCGCGGGCATAACCCCCGTTGACGAGATTTTCGCTGATATTCTGCGTCGCTCAGGCAAGCCTGTGATTCTGGGGGCCAATAAATCTGAAAGTAACGCCTCTGACGCTGGTGTGCTGGAAGCCTATCGGCTAGGCCTTGGCGAACCGATTGCCATGTCGGGTGAGCATGGCGAGGGCATGTCGGATCTATTTGCCGCCATTGTAGCGATTATGGGTGAGCGCGCTGCGGCTCCAGTGACTGAGCCTGAACCCCGCGAGGTGCAAGCCACAGAAGAAGATACTGATTTCATAGAAGGCGATGGTGAGTATTCAGATTTAGCCTTCACTCATGAAGTGGAAACCACCGCAAACACCCCACTGCGTATTGCCGTTATCGGACGGCCCAACGCTGGAAAATCGACCTTGGTGAATGCGCTGATTGGGGAAGAACGGCTGCTGACAGGGCCAGAAGCTGGCATTACACGCGATTCGATCGGGGTGGATTGGGTGTGGGATGGCCGTCCGGTCCGGTTGGTCGACACCGCCGGCATGCGCCGGAAAGCGAAGGTTCAGGAGAAACTCGAAACGCTGTCAGTCACCGATACATTGCGCGCCATTCGCTTTGCAGAAATCTGCCTCTTGGTGATGGATTCTGACGAGGCTTTCGAAAAACAAGACTTACAGATTGCCGATCTGGTCGCCCGCGAGGGGCGTGGCCTTGTTTATGTGCTGGCCAAGTGGGACCGAGTGGAAGACGAGCAAGCCCGCATCGCGATCTTGCAAGAGCGCGCTGACAAAGTTCTACCCCAAACCCGTGGCGCGCCACTGGTGCCGGTTTCGGCTTTATCAGGTCGCGGTCTGGACAAGATCATGCCAGCTGTTTTGGAGGTCCATGGCGACTGGAATGCGCGGGTTAAAACACGCGACCTCAATGACTGGTTAAAAGAAGCAGTGACCAAACAGCCCCCGCCCTCCATCGATGGCCGCCGTGTCAAGCCGCGTTATATCGCCCAAATCAAAGCCCGCCCGCCAACTTTCGTTCTTCTGGCCAGCCGCGCCACCCAATTGCCAGACACTTATGTGCGCTATCTCGTAAATGGCATCCGCAAAGCCTTTGATATGCCCGCTGTGCCGATCCGCTTTATGGTGCGCGCCCCCAAAAATCCTTATGCAGGCGATGAAACCGGTCGCCCCAATCTTTCGCGCAAAAATCGTGAAGCCGGTGCTAAGCATGAACAGCAATCAGATCGCGCCCCTAAGGCCGCCCTCAAGCCTAAAGCCATAAAGCCACGTGTGCCTATTGTGGCACCCAAAACACGCATTCCAACAGCTGGCAAGAAGCTCGGCAAGAATGCAAGCCGCGCCAATAAAGGGCGGTGAGACGATGTACGTGCCCCATCAAAGTGGGTCTATCGCCGCCATCATCGTCACATATGAAAGCGGGAACGTGCTAACCGATTGTTTGGAGTCACTGCGGGGAAAAACCGATGCAATCATCGTTGTTGATAATAATAGTACCGACAGCACAAGCCGCTTAGCAAAAGACGGGGGTGCGGACGTCATTCAATTGGCCACCAATGTTGGCTTTGGTGTAGCGAACAATTTGGGTGCGAGGCAAGCCAAGACAGATTGGTTACTCTTCATCAATCCCGATGCGCGGCTCATGGACGATGCGATCAACCGCCTTCTAGATGCCGCGCAGCTTTATCCCGATGCGGGCTTGTTCGGGCCGCGAATCATCGATTCAGACGGCAAAGTGTTTTTTCAAGCACGCTCGCTCTTGTCCTCATATCTGCATAACCCCAAAGGCATTCTCCACCCTCCCAGTGGCGATTGCTGCACCCCGTTCATCTCTGGTGCTTGCATCTTGGTTAGACGCGACTTCTTCTTGCAAATAGGCGGCTTTGATCCCAAGATTTTCCTATTCTATGAGGATGATGACCTGTGTCGAAGAGTTTCTGACCTTGGAAAAGCGATCATTTTTGTCGATGAAGCGGTCGTACACCATCAAAGGGGTCAATCAACGCGATCAAGTCTGAGAAATGTCTTCTTGATCCGCGCTCATATGGCGTGGTCCCGTGGTTATGTCAGTGAGAAATATGGCATTCGCTTTGATTATCTTGGAACGTTGATCGTAAGCGGCCTGAAATGGGCATTTGCGGCCCTAACGTTGAACCAAGCCCGAATGGCGCGTCACGGCGGGACCTGGATCGGCACATGGAGAGCAGCGCGTAAAAAGGATCGCCCAGCTTAAGATTGCGGAGTTTGCCTAAACTTGACGAGCAACTTCCCAGGCTCGGAAATGTTCAGTATCGCGGAAATGAATAATGGTGCCGGTTTCGTGGTGCGCTTCATCCAGTAATGACAAAATCAAGCTGGAAAGTGCTTTGGGTTCTGGCAAGGTGGATTGATCCTCGCCCGGAAACGCTGCCTTACGCATCGCGGTTGCGATAGGCCCCGGATTCAAGATCGTTGCAACGACCTTCTTAAAGTCCACTTCATCGGCCCAACATTGCACCATGGCCTCTGTCGCCGCTTTACCAGCGGCATAGAGAGCCCAGAAGGCACGCGGGCGCTCGACAACACCTGACGTGAAAAACACCGCCCTTGGTGCATGAGATTGGAGCAAAAGTGGCTCAACAGACCGGATCAAACGCCAGGTGGCCGTGATATTGGTAGCAATGAGCTGCTCGCCGAGACGGGGCGTGACATGAGCTAGGGGCATGAGATCGCCCAAATGAGCGCCCGCATGCACTAGGCCATCAAGCCGACCAAATCGTTGGAATAAAGCCCCCCCCAACCGATCAATGCCATCAAAGTCTGTCAGGTCAAGAGGAACAATGGTTGGGGGGAGCCCGCCCGAAGCGCGGATCTCGTCATCAAGGCTTTCTAGCGCCGCTTGAGCGCGCCCCGTTGCCACGACGTGCATGCCAGCCCGCGCACAGGCGATGGCAGCAGCTCGCCCAATCCCGCGACTTGAGCCAGTTACTAAAACCACTTTATGTTCAGACATTAACAGCCATTTCTGAAGTCTTAGGCATCCACAAGAAAGGACAATTGGTGGCCTTTATCTGACTGCGACCGTTCATGATCAACCAAGCGTGTCGGATAATCACCGGTGAAGCAATGATCGGAATAGCGGGGCAAGTGGGCATCGCGGGCGGTTTCGCCCAAAGCCCAATAAAGACCGTCTACTGATAAAAAGCCAAGCGAATCAACACCCAATATTTCCGCCATCTCACCAACATCCTTATTCCCCGCGATCAATTGTTCGCGGTTGGGCATGTCAATGCCATAGAAATCCGGCCATTGGATTGCTGGGGAGGCGGAACGTAAGTGCACCTCTGTCGCGCCGGCATCGCGCACCATCTGGACGATTTTGCGCGACGTAGTGCCCCGGACTATCGAGTCATCAACTAAAACCACGCGCTTTCCAGCCAATACCCCCCGATTGGCGGAGTGCTTTCGTCGCACCCCAAGTGTCCGCATCTGTTGAGTTGGCTCAATAAACGTCCGCCCGACATAATGATTGCGGATGATCCCAAGCTCATAGGGAATGCCTGAGGCTTCTGAAAAGCCCAAGGCCGCTGGAACACCAGAATCAGGAATAGGAACAATGACATCAGCGTCGACATTGGTTTCCTGCGCTAAGCGAAGGCCCAAGCGTTTGCGTACATTATAGACTGACTTGCCAGCGACGACTGAATCGGGTCGGGAAAAATAGACATATTCAAAAACGCAAGGCCGCGCGTCCCGGCGACCAAAGGGCTTAATGCTCTCCACAGTGCCATCGGCGCGGCAGATCACCACTTCGCCGTTCTCGATTTCGCGTACAAACGTCGCGCCAATCATGTCGAGCGCACAGGTTTCAGACGCCAAGACGGGCGCACCATAAAGATCGCCCAATACAAGCGGCCTGATACCCAAAGGATCGCGCGCGCCAATCATGCATTTATTGGTCAAGGCCACAAGGGCATAAGCACCTTCAATCTGATGCAGCGCGTCAACAAAACGATCAATGGTGCGCGCCGCCCGCGACCTAGCGATCAGCTGTAGGATGACTTCACTATCAGATGTCGATTGGAAAATTGCGCCGTTTTCGACCAGTTGCTCACGCAGCATGCGGGCATTGGTTATGTTGCCATTATGAGCGACGCCAATCCCACCAGCCGATAGATCTGCAAATAAAGGCTGGATATTGCGCAAAATCGTGCCGCCTTGCGTGGCGTAGCGGACATGGCCAATCGCTGATTGTCCAGGCAGCCTCTTCATCAAATCAGGGCCGGTGAAATGATCGCCGACCAAGCCCAAATGGCGTTCGTTCGCAAAAAGATGGCCGTCAAAAGTCACAATGCCACAGCCCTCTTGGCCGCGATGCTGCAAAGCATGCAGACCAAGAGCGGTAATGACAGCGGCTTCGGTGTGGCCAGCAATCCCAAACACCCCGCATTCCTCACGTAACCGATCCTCAAACGGATCAAGCCAAGCTTCAACATCGGGCAGGTCGCACGACGGGTCTTGGCGCGGGAGCAGGGGCTGCGTCATTTTGGCCTCTCTGTGTCACTCTGCTTAGGTGAAGACGAATTTTGATCTGAAGATCGCGAACTATTCCACACGGGCGGCGACCGCTCAGACCCCTTATAACCAGATTCCCCCCGCCCGTTACTCCCTTCCTCTTTTTGTTGCCCGCCGTCTACGGACGACGTCAGCCCATTTGTCGGTCCGCGGCGAACGCCCGCCATATCTTCGCCAGCCGACTTTGCATTACGGGCAATCGTCGTCGCGGCCTTGCCGGCTTGAGGAGCCAAATGCTTGAGGCCGTCGGCTGTCAGCATCACGATTGGATAGAATTGCGCTTCTTTCAGAGATTTGGGAAGCATGCTGGGAGGCGCCACACTATTGACGACCAAAGCCGCGACTGCCATCAGCACAAAGCCGCGCGCGACGCCGAACAACAGGCCTGCGGTGCGATCCAAAATGCCCAAAGGCTCGGAATCATGCACCCATTCGTGCAGGCGTCCCGTCGCCACCCGCACAGCAATATAGACCAGAATGAAAATGCTGCCAATTGTCGCAGCATCGGCCAGCCAGCCTGTTTCAATCAGGCCACGCATCGGTATCCGCAACAGGGGAAAGCCCCAGAGAACGGCCAAAATCGCAATAAACATAGCCGCCATAGATAAAGCCTCACGGACAAACCCGCGAGCAAAAGCCAGAAGCGCGGAAATCGCCACGACCGCCAGAATGACAATATCAAATCCTGTCATACTCTTTCCCCGTTAGGCTCGTTTATCGGTCGACGGTATCGGCAGGTTTGGATTGGTTTCACCTGTTAAAGCCTCAATTAAGTCCGCCGCATGACTGATGGTGCGACCGGCGACGCCCACCGAGCTTGGGGCGAGTCGCTTAGTTTGGCTTGCGCGGGTTTCGATATCGTTCTTACCACTGCTTGTGGCTGCGCGGGGCACGAAGGCTTGAGAAAAGCCTAACTTTTCAGCTTCTTTAAGGCGTGCGTCAGCGCGGCTGACAGGACGAACGTCGCCTGACAAAGCGATTTCACCAAATGCTACGCAGTCTTCGGGTAATGCCACGTCAAACATCGCTGAAACAAGGGCCGCCGCTACGGCCAAATCTGCCGCGGGTTCTGAGATTTTAAGCCCGCCCGCGACATTAAGATAGACGTCACGCCCGCCGAAACCAAGGCCGCATCGCGTCTCCAACACGGCCAAAATCATCGCAAGTCGGGTGGCGTCCCACCCAACCACAGCACGGCGGGGCGCTCCAAAGCTGGTCGGAGAGGCCAGGGCCTGTATTTCCACGAGCACGGGTCTGGTGCCCTCAATCCCCGCAAAAACCGCACTCCCGGGTCTTGGACGGCCACGATTATCAAGAAAAAGCTGGGACGGGTTCGTCACTTCGCGCAAGCCCCCGTCACCCATTTCAAAGACGCCAATCTCATCGGTCGGGCCAAATCGGTTTTTCAAGCCTCGCAATATCCTAAAGTGATGACCGCGTTCGCCTTCAAATTGCAGGACGGCGTCCACCAAATGCTCAACGACACGGGGTCCGGCAATCTGACCGTCCTTGGTGACATGTCCAACCAGCACAATGATCGTACCGGACTTCTTGGCATAACGCACCAATTCGTGAGCACAAGCCCGCACTTGCGCCACGGTTCCAGGCGCCGCGCTTAGCGTATCAGTCCACAAGGTCTGGATTGAATCCACGATGGCCAGCTGTGGTTTCTCATGTTTCAGTGCGTCAATTATGGTCTCAAGGCGTGTTTCAGCGGCAAGTTGGACTGGAGCGCCAGACAGGCCCATGCGACGCGCGCGGTCTTGGATCTGGGCAATGGCTTCCTCGCCTGAAATATAAACCGACTTGATGCCCGCCGTTGCGGCACCGGCCACGACTTGTAGCAAAAGTGTCGATTTGCCGATGCCTGGATCGCCACCGACAAGAATGGCAGAACCGACCACCAAGCCACCCCCACACACGCGGTCAAACTCCCCAATGCGGCTGGCGATGCGCGGGGGCGCGAGTTCAGCACTATCAAGGGCGACAAAAGCCAGCCCCGGCCCCTTGGTTCGGGCCCGTGTCGCAGCGCTGGGGCCGCTGGGGCTGTCGCCCGCTTCCTCAACTATGGTGTTCCACGCGCCACAGGCTTCGCACCGTCCCTGCCAACGGGCATGGGCTGCGCCACATGATTGGCAAACAAAGACCGAATTCGTTTTAGCCATTAGGATAATCGCAAGATGATTTAGAGACCTTCATAAACTCGCTCAAACCGGCCACCAAGACCGGTCAATAATTCATAGGAAATCGTACCTAGCGCTTGGGCTTGGGCGTCAATGGGTGCAGCGCGCCCTAAAAACTGAGCATAATCACCCACTTTGACCGCTGGGCCAGCACCTGTAACATCAAGGGTAATCATGTCCATGGATACGCGCCCTATGATCGGGCAAACGGCCCCGCCGATGACGGCAAACCCTCGGCTGGAGCCTGACCGCAAAAACCCGTCGGCATAGCCAAGCGCCACTGTGGCAATAGTCCGCGCCCGATCCGATTGCCAGGTTGCGCCATATCCAACGGTGTCGCCTGGGCCAATGCGGCGCAATTGCAGGATTGGCGCTTCCAAAGTGGCAACTGGCACGAGGGGCACATGATCGTGATCAAATGGACCCCCACCATAAAGACCAATACCTGGACGGACTAAATCAAAGCTATAGTCTTCACCCAACAAAACACCTGCTGATGCTGCAAGCGATAAGGGGGCCGCTGGAAGGCGTGCGGCAGCGGCGACGAAAGCGTCGCGTTGAAGACCGTTCTTGGGATGCTGGGGATCAGACGCGCAGGCCAGATGGCTCATGATCAAGCACAGATTGACCCCCTCTAAAGCCTCATTGGCAGCGTCAATATCATCCTCGGAGATACCCAAACGGTTCATGCCGGTGTCGACGTGCAAAGCAGCGGGCTGACCTAAGCCCGCGTCACGCCATCGCTCAATTTGCCCGATATCATTGAGAACAGGGCGCAGGCCATGTTGGTGAAATGTGGCGGATTGCCCGGCCAATAACCCGCTAAACACATAGATGATCACTTGATCACCCAAGGCGGCGCGCGCTTCAATCCCTTCACTGAGATGAGCGACAAAGAATGTGTCACACCCTTCAGCCGCTAACCGCTTGGCTACTGGTCCAGCGCCCAAGCCATAGCCATTGGCTTTAATGACGGCGCTACAGGTCGCGCTATGGCTGTGATCGCGAAAGAAACGCCAATTGGCAGCCAGCGCATCAAGACTGATCACCAGCCGTGCTTGGCCACCTAACGCCCTACTCATGGGACTCATAACGATAAGTGGTGTCGAGATTGGTGAATTTCGTCAATTCAGCTTGGAAGCCAAGGCGAATTTTGCCGATGGGTCCATGGCGCTGTTTACCGATAATGACTTCGGCAATATTGCGCATTTCGCTGACTTCTTCCTGCCAGCGGAAATGCTCATCGGTTCCGGGCTTTGGCTCCATGCGCTCGAGATAATAGGCATGGCGATAGACAAACATGACCACGTCGGAATCTTGCTCGATTGATCCAGATTCGCGCAAATCCGCCAGTTGAGGGCGCTTGTCCTCGCGGTTTTCGACCTGACGCGATAATTGCGATAAAGCGATAATAGGTATGCCGAGTTCCTTGGCTAAGGCCTTTAGACCTTGAGTAATTTCGCTGACTTCTTGCACACGATTATCCGACCGCTTTGCCCCCGACGTGGTCACCAATTGGAGATAGTCGACGACCAATAGGTCTAGCCCATGTTGGCGCTGCAAGCGTCTAGCACGGGCCGAAAGCGCTGTGATCGAAATACCGCCAGTGTCGTCAATATAAAGCGGGATACTTTGTAGGTCGATTGCGGCATCGCGCAGCTTGGCATATTCTTCCTTGTTCAAATCGCCGCGCCGCATCCGATCAGAGCCAATGCCGGTATAGTCGGCCAACAACCGCATTGTTAATTGTTCAGCCGACATTTCCAACGAGTAGAAAGCCACCACGGCTCCATCGACGGTCTTTAAAGAATTGTCGGCTTGGACTTCGCGCTTACAGCGCTGCGCCGCATTGAACGCGATATTGGCGGCCAAGGCGGTTTTGCCCATTGAAGGGCGGCCAGCAAGGATCAGAAGGTCTGATTTGTGCAGGCCGCCCAACATCCGGTCAATTTCATTCAGCCCAGTGGGCACCCCGATCAATGCGCCGTCGCGCTTAAAAGCGGCCGCGGTGATATCAATGGTTGCGGCCAGCGACGCTGCAAAGCTCTTAAAGCCCTGATTAAGCTGGCCCGTTTCAGCAAGATTAAACAGCTTTTTCTCAGCTTCTTCAATCAGCTTTGACCCACCGCTAATGCTGCCATCTTGATATTCGCCAGCCTCGGACATCATTTCTGAGCCAATTCGGATCAAATCGCGGCGCACGGCTTGATCAAAAATCAGTTTCGCATAATCGCCCGCAGCACTGGGGTCGGCGGCGGCGTCAACGAGTGTAGCGAGATAGGCAGCGCCCCCTATATCCTTCAGTGCGCCATCTTGGGAGAATTTGGCATGCAGAGTGATTCCGTCTGCCAAAGACCCCTTTTGGATCATCGTGGTGATGGTATCGAAAATGCGACCATGCACGGGATCATAAAAATGAATGGGTCGAAGTAGGTCGCCAATGCGGCTGACCACCTGATTATCAATCAGAATGGCACCAATCAGCGCTTGCTCCGCGTCAAGGTTGTGAGGTGCTGTCCGCAGAACGCGAGCAGGATCAATAATAGCAAGATTTCCGTCGGCCATATGCCACTTTCTCAGCTGAACGCGTCCGAATCACGCGCCCATTACAGTGAAAGTCTAATCCATCCCCAGATGTTTCTCGCCTGTGGATGACAGGTCTAGGCCATGGCTACGTCCGCTTTTGACTTAGACCTCAGCTTGTGCGCTGACGCGATCTTCCATCTCCTGGTCCTTAAGCTCTAGGCCCATTTTGATAGCCGCAATCAAAGTCGTCGGCGTGAAGGGCTTGGCGACATGCCAATCCGCCCCAGCTTGCTTAGCAGCCAATCGGTGCTGGCTCATAGCATTGGCGGTTAACATGATGATTGGTGTGCTTTGCGCCTTGGTCTCACGCTCAAAATCGCGAATAGCCGTCGTGGCCGCAAGACCATCCATGACGGGCATTTGCATATCCATTAAAACCAGATCAAAAGCCTGCGATTTAAAGGCCTCTAGCGCGACTGCCCCATTATCGCAGATGAAAAGCTCTATGCCTAAAGGTTCCAAAATCATCGACAGGACCTTTTGGTTGGTCTCATGATCTTCAGCCACGAGTATTTTGAGGGGATGGGTATTTTCGATATCGTCGTTCGGGGACAAGGTGGACTGTTTTTCTGCTGGCGCATCAGTCGATGTGGCCGGCAAACGCGCTACAAATACTGAACCCAAACCGGGCTGAGATGACCAATTCAACTCTCCGCCCATCGCCAACACAAGGCCACGACAAATGGCGAGCCCAAGGCCCGACCCGCCAAAGCGTCGGGTTATGGAACTATCGGCCTGAACGAAACGCTGTGATAGGCGCTGGCCCGCTTCAGCATCGAAGCCCACGCCTGTATCTGTGATTTTGATTTCAAGGATCTCGCTTTCCGCCGACCAATCAACGGCAAGTTTGACACCGCCGCTCTCGGTGAACTTAATGGCATTTGAGACCAGATTGGTCACAACCTGTTTGATCCGCGTGGCATCTCCCAAAAACCAGCCCGTGGCCGCGTCGCTAAAGGTGACATCGAACTCCAAGCCCTTCTCGCGCGCGCGATTTTGCATCAAAAAGGCCGCCGAACTGATCTCGTCGTGTAAGTCATAGGGGGCCTGCTCAATCTCAATTCTTCCGGCTTCAATTTTGGAGAAATCCAGAATATCGGACAGCAATCGCGTCAAAGTCTGACCGGACTTCTCAATCAAATCCACCATATCGCGCTGTCGAGACGTCAGATCGGTTGCAATCAGTGCATGGGCGATACCGACCACGCCATTGAGTGGGGTACGCAATTCATGGCTCATATTAGCCAGAAAGACCGCTTTGGCGATATTGGCGCTATTGGCCTCTTCGGCCAAACTCCTGTTGCGCGCGCCTTCAAGCTCGACAGTATGGAGTAAATCATTGGCAAAAATTGCCGCCCGACATTGCGCCCGGATTGAGTCATGCAAGAAAGACCCACCGAAAAACCCGCCCGCGAGGGAGGTGATTGTTATGAATATGTTGTTGACAATTGCTGACGAAGGACCGGTGACA
>JBEINE010000001.1:0-58680 GCA_040378245.1 Hyphomonadaceae bacterium
CCTTCCTCCCCTTGCTTGATAACAAACGCCTTCTGGGCGTCCGTGAACTTCGATGCCTTCATGCCATAACTCCTCGTCCAGCCAAGGATGCATAAGGCCATAAACTCTAACTGCGAATGATCCAAAATTCAGGTGGCAGAGCAGAGGCGTGAAACAACCATCGGCGTCGCGCGCGGCAGTTGCCCCCAAAGCCGCCGGCAAATCCTCTGCCCCCCAGGTCAGCCCAAGAAGACGGTCCGCGTGCTTGCTGTAGGTGCCAAGTTCAAACATGGCCGCAGGTGTTTCGGTGGCTATCGGCAGCACCGGAACATGCGCGTTTTGCATCATCTTGAACAGCTTATCGAGCGAAGCTGCCCCTTCTGCTTTAGGCAGGACAATTCCGTCTGGTTTGACGTCCAGAATTGCGGTCAGATCGTCTTCGATATGGACAGAATCCAGAGAATTGATCCTCACCAAGGTGACGCAGGCATGTGAGGATTTCAGGAAATCTATGGTTGCGTTTCTGGCTGTCTTTTTATTGGGACCGGCAACAGAGTCCTCAAGATCCAATATGATGGCGTCGGTACCTGAAGCAACAGCCTTGGCAAATCTCTCTGGTCGATCGGCAGGCACAAACAAGAGCGAACGAAGTCTCATATTGATTGCGTTCCGCATTAAATGGTGAGCAACAGGCAGCCCGCCAATGGCCCACCGCCGGCCGCTGCCACAGCCACTTCTGCTCCGTTCACTTGCCGCAGACCCGCCTGGCCGCGCAACTGCAAGCACGCTTCGTGGACAAACCCAAAGCCATGAGTCCGGCCAGCCGAAAGTTGCCCACCATGCGTATTGAGCGGCAATTCACCACCGATCCCGATACGCGAACCACCTTCGATAAAAGGTCCGCTTTCACCACGTCCGCAAAATCCCAGCGCTTCGAGCCATGCCAAAGTTATATAGCTGAAGCCGTCATAAAGTTGAGCAACATCAATATCTTTTGGCTTGAGATAGGTTCGGCTCCACATTTGCTTTGCTGCATCAGGCGCTGCCATTGCTGCAAACTCGGTGCCTTGATCCCAACTGTCGCGTCCATGAAGAGCCACACCCGCGGCACCGATGTTGATTGGCTTTGCTGCCAGATCCGGCGTCGTTTCACGCGCCGACACGATAATCGCTGTCGAGCCGTCAACGGGGACATCGCAATCATAAAGGCAAAGAGGCGTCGAAATCATCCGCGCCGACAGATAATCATCCATTGTCAGCGGGGTGCGATAAACGGCGCTTGGATTGAGGCCCGCATGGCACCGCGCATTGATCGCGATCTGGGCCAATTGTTCCCGCGTAGTCCCATAATCGTGAAAATGCCGCTGCGCGTACATGGCAATCCAGTTTGCTGCGCTGAACGCATTGAAAGGCAGTTGCCACTGGTAGCGATCATCAACATAGCGCTGAGAAAAGGTTGACGGATCGACCTGCGATGCAGCAGCGACGGCCCTGGCACTCCCTTCCGTCAGCGTTCGAAAGCATAGGACATGTCTGGCAAGTCCGCCCGCGACAGCCAAGCACGCATTGACAATGGCGGCAAACTGAGAGGGTGCCTCAGCGGCCCCGCAATACCAGTTTAACTCAAGGCCCAACGCTTCCTTGACCTCGGTGATCCCGATCGGGGAAAAGCCATTCTGACCGCTGGCGCGGCCAGGCCAAGTTGAAAGGCCATCGATGTCGCAGAGACGCAAGCCTGCATCGCTCAAGGCTGCCTTTGCGGCCTCTGCGGTTAACAGCAAGGCGGACTTGTCCAGGCGTCGTCCAATTTCAGACTGTCCTATGCCTGAAATGACCACATGGTCTTCGAAGCGTCGCTTCATGAACAAGTCCCGCCGCGCATCAATTGTCGGTAGTGCCTGACTTTGCCTTCATGCCTTCCAGATCGAGCAAAACAGGAATGCCGGAAAGCGCCAAGGCATTCGCATGGCCTAATTGATGAATGTCAAAAACTGCCTGCAATGCTGTGTGCTGGCCCATGACATCCAGCGTTTGGTTGACGGCCCGCTTGGCCATAGCAAGCGCAAAGGGGTGCATTTTTGCAATGTCGTTCGCCAGTGCCATCGTCTCGGCGTGCAACGCGTCGACTGGAACTACACGGTTCACCATTCCGAGCTGTTCAGCCTGGGCCGCAGTAAAACCCTTGGCCGTAAACAGCATTTCTTTTGCCTTGCGAGCGCCAAGCTCCCAAGTGTGGCCGTGATATTCGACGCCGCCTATGCCCATGCGCACAACAGGGTCGTTGAAATAGGCATCTTCGGCCGCAACGATCAAATCACATGGCCAACACAGCATGAGACCTGCAGCAATACAGACGCCTTGCACGGCTGCTATGGAGGGTTTGGGAACGTCGCGCCATTTTCGGGCATAACCAAGATATAACCGTTGTTCGTGATCATAAAGCTTATGCACACCGTGACTGCTATATTCGAAATCGACGTCTCGACCTTCCGGCGACATATCATGTCCAGCCGAGAAATGCGGGCCATTGGCGCGCAGCACGATGACGCGCACAGCGTCATCTCGGGCTGCCCGGGTCCATGCATCGTCCAATTCCACCAGGAACTGGGTGTTCTGCGCATTTCGGCGTTCTGGACGGTCGAGAGAAATGACAGCGACGCTTCCTTCGACCTCATAAGCGATGAAATCGGTCAACTGCGTTCTCCATTCAGGAGCCCCTGAAGATTGAGGCTCATGATCTGCTCCTGCGCAGTCGGCGACATGCCTTTCAATTCGTCAATGAACGAAAGAGGGTCAGCCAAGCCTTCAGGATGCGGATAGTCACTGCCATACAAGACCTGCGACACGCCAATCAGTTCAGCCAGCTTTTCAATCGGCTCCTCATAATATGGAGCAACAAAGATATGGCGTTTGAAAATCTCAACCGGGTGCCGTTTAAACATCTGCGGCATCTGTCCGTAGATATGCTTGAAAGTGTCGAGCAGCGGCTCGACCCACATGGCGCCATTTTCCACGCTGACAACCCGAACATCGGGGTGGCGATCAAAAACGCCGTGGCAAATTAACGCCGATATTGTATCGGAAATGGCACGCTCACCCACGCGCAATGCGGACCGGAACGGATCGGGTTGAAATGGCAGATATTCGATGCCGCCAATCCACATTTGCGCAAAGCGATCATAGCCCGAGTCCGACGAATGCAAGCAAACGAAAATCCGCGCTTCGTTAACCCGTGCCCAAAAGGGATCGAACTCAGCAGCACCTGGTGACCTGCCGCCACGATAGCCTGGAACGGGAGCCGGCCGGATCGCCACAGTTCGCGCACCATTCGCCAACGCCCATTCAAGCTCGGCTACAGCGCGATCGACATCGGCCAGACTGATGATGGGGACCGTGAACAAGCGGCCTTCGCGGGCAAAGCCCCATTCTTCATGTTCCCATTGGTTGAGCGAATGCAGCACATCATGCAGCAATTCATGATCCTGCCCCATGCGCTCCTCTACGACCGACGCAAGGGTAGGAAAAACGAGCGTTGCCTGAATATTCTGCTCATCGAGCAATTTCAGTCGTTCTGCGCCATTCCGATAGGGTGGAATGCACGGCACGGGTTCGCCCGAAAGCTCACGCAGTGTCAGCCCTTCCTCATTGGTCGCGCGGTACCATTTTTCATGGGCCCCGGGAGCGGCGACCAAGTCGAAAGTTGGATTGGGAATATAGTCGGAAATATGACCTCGGACGGCCAATTTTGTCCGGCCTTCAACCTGAACAAACTGGAATTCGCGCTTCCACTTCTTGGGCAAATGACGCGTAAACGCCTCGGCCGGCTCATAGAGATGGTTGTCAGCGTCGAAGACAGGAAATGGAATTTGGGTCACGCTTGCGGACATATAAAGGCCTCCTAGTTTTAAAAACTGATACACCATCGGTTATTGACATTCAAGCGGCATTCGGCGCTGGGCTGTGGCGGAAAATCCGCCCCACCCAGAGCGAGATATTGGCTTTCAATTAAATGGTTTACCCTTGTCCGGGCGATAATCTTGCGGCAATTTCAATATATGTTCGGCAATGGTGTTGCGCAGAATCTCGTCCGTGCCACCAGCGATCCGCAAAGTGGGCGAGTCGAGCCATGAAGCGGAGAAATGACTTCGAATCGCATCGCCCTCGGACCATGACACCCCTTCAACCCCGGCAAGGTCGAGCGCCAACGCCCCGATACGCTGCCGACTCGCGGCTGACAGTAGCTTTCTTACCGCACCTTCAGGGCCCGGCTCGCCCCCCCGCGCCAGGGCTGCAACGGCCCGGTCGTGAATGATCCTGAGGCCTTGTTGCTCGCAATATGCCCGCGCGATTTCATCACGCACCTGTCCGTCATCGATGGCTGCCTTGTCGCCGTCCCCGACTTGCCGGGCGAGATCGATCAGTGCGCTCAATGGCGGGCCGTAACCCGCCGGATCGGTCACGGCGTAACGCTCAATCATCAGTGTATCGATGGCGACGCGGAAGCCGCCTCCGACGTCGCCTAGCCGCTGATTGTCAGAGATATACACCTCGTCAAAGAAGACTTCATTGACGTCTTCATTTCCGCTCAGAAGCTTGACGGGACGAACCGAGATGCCGGTCGATTTCATATCGACATAGAAATAGGTCAGTCCGGCATGTTTTGGGACCGAAGGATCCGTGCGTGCAACAACGACGCCGAAGTCAGAAAACTGCGCCCAGGATGTCCAGAGTTTCTGCCCATTGAGCCGCCAGCCATCGCCGTCCCGGCGTGCCGCGAGCCGCAGGGCCGCAAGATCTGAACCCGCCGCCGGCTCCGAAAAAAGCTGGCACCAGATTTCCTCGCCACGGATTGCCGGCGGGATATGACGATTGCGTTGTTCGTCGTTGGCATAGCGCGCCATGATCGGGATTGGCATACCGAGGCTGATAGAAAAATAGGCCGTGGGCAAATCGAAGCGCATCTCCTCTTCGGAGAAGATTGCCTTTTCGACTTCGGTGCCTCCCGCACCGCCATATTCCTGGGGCAGCGTAATCGCCGCAAAGCCGGATTCCGCCTTCAGCCTTTGCCAGCGCTTGCCCAAAGCAAGGTCATCTTCAACGCTCAGCCCATCACGAACCGAACCGGAATAGCTGGGGGCATGCTCAGACAACCATTCCCGCGCCTGTTGACGATAGGCGACGTTGCGATCGGTTGTGCTCATGCCGCTGCTCCTGCCAGATGGTCGATCAGTTGATTGCGCCACCCAATTGGCGAACCCAATTCAAGAGCCAACACACGCGACCGGCGATAGTGGTGATGAAGGCCGCCCTCCCAAGTCACGCCGATTCCGCCATGCACTTGAATGGCCGTTTTTGCCGCCAATTCATAGGCGTGGGTCGAGGCAAGCCTAGCTGTTGCGGCGGCGACCGGCAGATTCGCAAGACCATCAGGACTGAGGGCATGATATACATTTCCACGCGCGATTTCGATTGCGGCATAGACGTCCGCAAGCGCATGTTTGATGGCCTGAAAGCGACCGATTGACTGCCCAAAGGCCGTTCGTGTGCGGGCATAGTCGCACGCAATATCCAGACAGGCCTGCGCCCCGCCCAACTGCTCGCAGGCGTAGGCAATTGCAGCGCGATCAAGCAACCAACCAGCTGAATTCTGGCGACCATTTTCGCAAAGGCGCGCCGGGGTACCGTCAAATATTAAATCAGCATAGCCGCGACTATCATCAAGCGCAGGGTGTGGCTGACGCATGACCGACGGGTCGTTCAAATCGGCGAGCACAAGGCCGACACTTCCAGGTGACGATCGCACATAAATCAACGCGTGACTTGCGACAGCACCAAAGGCCACGGCAGCTTTTGTCCCATATAGACGGGTACCATCGAACCGCACCGAAGGTTGGGCCGGAAGCAAGTTGGTGCCCTTCTCGCAGATCCCGATGGTCGCTATGACTTTCCCTGCCGCAATGTCAGCCAGATATTCGCGATCCGGATGTCCCGAAGCCAGGGTGCCCAGATAGTCGGCGACCACCGCCGTACTGCTGTGCGGGATTGCACCGCATACCCGCCCAATTTCTTCAGCGAGCATACAGACCGTTGTCCAACCAATATCGTGCCCGCCAAAGGCTTCAGCGACAACCGCCCCGGGCCAGCCAAGTTCAGCCGTGCCATTCCAAAGCGCTGTGTCAAAGCCTTCCTTGTTTTCGAGCAGTGCACATAAACGTGATAGCGTTGAATATTCAGCCAAAACTTCATGGGCCTGGTCACGAATCATGACTTGGTCGGCATCGAGATCGAAAGTTGCCGTCATGAAATATCCACTCCTGTTCGCTCACTCGGCACGACTTCGCTGCCCTTCCGATTTCGATCGACAAAATCCATTCCGCACCCCAATCTCAACGCTCGCTTCAATAACCGATGATATGCCAGTTTTAGTAAAATCGATAAAATATCAAGTGCTATTTGATGCCGGAGGATTCCGCCTCGTAAAGTGCGGCAATGCGACTTCGCCATGCGGCTCAAAGACGACTTGAAGAGGCATGCCAATCTGGATTTCCTGCTCAGCAAGGCCGACGAGCTGCGTTGTCAGCCGCAACCCGGACTGTTCAACCAATTCAACCACCGCGATGACAAAGGGCACTGGAACACGTGGGTCCCATTGCTGAAAATTGACCGAAAAGCTGAAGAGCAAGGCAGCGCCGCTCACTGGTTCAGGCAACACCGACTGACTTTGACAGTGGCGGCACACCGGTGCCGGCGGGTGGATATAAAGCGCGCAATCTTGACATTTTGTGATCAGCAGCGCGTCGTTCAGCCCGCCGGTCCAAAAGGCCCGAGTGTCACTATCTGGCGTCGGCAAATTCGGAACGATTTGCTGCGCTCCCTTCATGGAGCTCATCGAATGATCACTCTGCATCATCAAAACTCCCACTCGGCCACCGGCTGCGCACGATATTGCCGCTTGCAAATCTGTCGACTGACGATATGTCAGTTATATAGAATATTTGCAACATTGGAGTAGGATTGATGGAACATATCTGGAATGAATATCGGGATCGACAGGTTGTTGTGACCGGCGCAGCGTCTGGCATGGGTGAGGCCGTGACCAAGTTCTTAGTGACAGCTGGCGCCAAAGTGTCGGCGATCGATATCAAGCCAATCAGCCAGGACGGCGTGACCGCGATTTCGGCCGACTTCACTGACGCGGATTCCATCGATGCCGCTGCCAACCAAATTACGCAACCACTGGACGCGGTCTTCTGCTGTGCAGGCCTCGCGCCGGTGCGCCCGCCCGCCGATGTCGTGCTGGTCAATTATTTCGCGAATGTGCGGCTGATTAGTCGATTATTGCCACTGATTGGTAAAGGTGGCGCGATCGCAACCATCGCTTCGCTTCCGACCGGTTGGGAACAAATCTTTCCCAAGATCGCGCCAGGGCTGGAGATTAGTGATTTTGCTGAGGCCCGTGCGTGGGTTGATGCCAATGTCGCGGAGGTTGACGGAACTGGTTACATGATGAGCAAATATGCTTTGATCGCGTGGACGATTTTGAATGCCCCGCGTCTGATGGCTGACCATGGCGTTCGGCTGAATACATTGGCCCCCGGCAAGACCGAGACGCCAATGATGGGCGACTTCCGCAAGGCTGCAAGTGCCGGGCTGGACGCATTGCCGGTTCCCGCCGGACGGTCATCGACGCCCGAGGAGCAGGCAAATGCGATGATGTTCCTCAACTCCCCCTTGTCGAGCTACCTGGTTGGGGCCGTGCTGTCCAATGACGGCGGATCGGCCGCAGCCTTGCTGGGCGGATTCTTGCGTCAGAACTGATAGGGATTGGCACACATTAATGTCGGCGAACTCCGTCAATCGTCCTCAACGAGCGTGATGATGCCCTCCGGACAAGCACGTGCGCAAGCGCGCGCTTGCTTATCTAAACCGGGCTTTACCAAGACCATCCGGGTGACGTTGAAGCCATGATCGTTCAGCGTGATAAGGTCGGGGGCCACAGCTTGGCATTGGGCGTGTCCGACGCAGCGCTTAACATCAACTATCAACTTCATTGACCCACCATTGCCTTTCCGAGATATAGCGTTATAACTGACATAGCGTTAGTTATAACGCTATATGCTGGATGCGCAACATGTAGTTCGGTTGAAGTGGGAAAGGCAGAATATGACAAAGCCAGCTCTGCTAGACGGCAAGATCGCTGCCGTTACCGGCGCTGGTCAAGGGCTGGGTAGGGTCATCGCCAGGCAACTTGTCATGTCCGGGATACAGGTGGCAGCGATCGGAAGGCAAATGGCCCCGCTTGAATCGCTGGCCGATGAAGCGCCCGGGATGCTCATACCAGTGGTTGCGGACATCGCCGATCCGGCGCAAATCGAACGCGCATTCCAAGACATCGACGAGACGCTCGGCGGCATCGATATATTGATCAACAATGCCGCAATCTATCCGCTTGCGTCGGTTGAAGAATCGGACGCCGCCGAAATTGCCCATACGCCCGCCGTCAATCTGACCGGACCCATATTGTGTATGAAGGCTTGTATAGCGCGCATGCGGCGCCGGGGCTGCGGGGACATTATCAACATTTCAAGCGAATCGGTGCAACGTCCCTTTCCTTTTCTGGGCGTTTACGCTGCGAGCAAGGCCGGTCTGGAAAGCATAACGGAATCCATTCGCAGTGAAGTAGCGGACGTCGATATCCGTATATCCGTGTTGCAATGCGGGGCCATGGACGGCCCACCACCCAGTCATCCTTCCTGGACTGAAGACCGTGTCGCACAATTTATGGCAACGGCATCAAAAAGCGGTCATCTGGCGACTAGCGGCAAACCAATGCCGCCCGAAGCCGTGGCACAGGCGATCCTGCATATCCTGCAACTGCCCCGCGAAGCCAACGCCGATTTTATCGCAGTGCGCTCATCGAGGAGCAGAATATGAAAAAACGGGTTGTCATTATAACGGGCGGGTTCGGTGTGCTGGGCACAACGGTCGCATCGGCTTTCCTGTCGCAGGGTGACAGGGTTGTCAGGGTTGATGCCGCTCCGGCACCGCCGCCGCCATCCGATCAGGCGGCCCAGGGATTTTTTGATCTGCCATCGGTCGATATTTCAGATCCAAAATCTGCCCGCGACTGCATTGCGCTTATTGACCGGGAATTGGGTCCGGCATCGGTGCTTGTGAACATTGCCGGAGGATTCATATGGGAGACGCTTGAGTCAGGGGACGACGGCAACTGGGAACGCATGTTTCGCACCAATGCCCTCACGGCAGTCAATATGGCGCGCGCGGCTCTGCCGATGCTGGGGCACCAGGGAAGTGGGGCAGTTATTAATATTGGTGCCCATGCGGCGTTAAAGGCCGGTCCCGGAATGGGACCCTATGCCGCGTCGAAGGCAGCGGTTCACAGCTTGACCGAGAGCCTCGCAGAAGAAAGTGCTGGCCTCGATGTTACCGTCAATGCGCTGTTGCCGACGATTATTGACACACCGGCGAATCGCGCCGCAATGCCCAACGCTGACCGTTCGCAATGGATCAGTCCCACCGCTCTGGCAGAAATTACGCTGTTTCTCGCGTCACAATCCGCGCGCGCCATTACGGGGGCCCTGATTCCAGTGCGCAGGGGTACAGCTTAGCGCAGCATGTCATGCTCTTCGAGCGCTCGCCAAAAGCGCTCGCTCTGCGCCTTGATCACGTCTTCCGACTGCAACGCCGCTGGCGTCAAGAACCAGCAGGCCCCTCTATAGGATTGGCGCGTATAAAGCGCCCATGCATCATCAAAGTCGGGCGCGGGACAGCCCAGTTTCGTCAGTCGATCCAGATATAATTGCAACAGCTCGCGCTCATGCGCCTTGCGATCGGCTGGCGCTAGCGAACCGACCAAAAAATAATTCACGTCATGCACCCAATTCCCAGCCATGACGCACTGCCAGTCCAACAGGCCGAGGCGGCCATCGGGCAGGAAATACCAGTTGCCAAGATGAGCATCGCCGTGAAGAAAGCAACTTGGTCCGGAGATGCCATCCGCTTTTGCATCCGCCGCGCGCGGCAGGAGATAGGCCGGGTCACGCAATCTCTCCGGGATTGTCTCACACCGCGGCAATGCAAGATGCGCCGTCCACAGTGCGGACAATGTCGCCAAGCGTTGATCCTTGGCCAGCGAGCCCCCGGCGACCCCAAGCAGCGACAATTGCGCGCTATCCCACCAGCGCGCGTGATAAGCCGCCATTTGCAGCAAGCCCTTGGAAACTTGCTCGGGGGCAATGGGATGCGCCCCATCAACAAAAGTCGCGCCAGCATCCAGCAGGTCGGAAATCAGCACGGCACCCGGTACGCCGTCGATGCCCTGCGAGGCGAAATAGCATAAGGGTGCCTCAACCACAGCCAGGCAGCCAAAATGGTGATAAAACAGCGCTTCATGCTCATGGGCATTCCAGACAGTGGCGCTATGGGCCTCAAAGCCGCCCTTGAACCACATCGTGGGCGGCAAACCATGGTCGCGGCCAACTTCATTATATTGCAGTTTCAAGCGCAGTTTCGTGCCAGTCCCCCGGATGACCTGATCATGCTCGACGTGTGTGACCTTGGTGCCGGGCCATCGAAGGCATAGCGCGTCGGTCAAGAAGCCGGCGTCAACCTCATCAATCGTTTTCGGCAAGCCGACGCTGCTGGATTGAACCGGCATAGAGCGTCCTTCTCGCGCCTTCAGTCGAACAATGTGTCTGGCAGCACATCATCGACCACCGTCTGCGCGAACAGCATGGCCGCCATCGCCAGTGCGAGACCGACAATGCTGACAACACCCAAGGCTGCATAGCCGCCCAGACCCATCGCGACGCTGCCGATGGCCGGGCCTGCAGCATTGCCGAATGCGTTGATCACAGAGGAAGAGGATGCCAATCGGCCAGACCGGTCAAGCCGTGCTAACAGATCGAGAAACTCAATTGCAGAAAAGGCGATCGCGATGTTCAAGAAAACCGCCGCAAGCATGAACGCATAGAAGCTTTCGGCCATCATCATGCCGACGGTGGCCGCTCCCGTCGTCGCCATTGCCAGCAGCAATAGCCTGCGGTGATCCTTTCTTTCACCTAGGGCGGCGGCCAATGCCGGACCAATCAGGGAGGCTATGGCACTCACACCCAAAGCCAAATTCACATCCGATAGCGCGATGCCATTAGACGTTCCTAACCGGACGGCAAATGGCCACAACGCGTAGGTTGCGGCAAAAGACAGTCCGTAGCTCGCCAGCAGCGCGGCGGACGGCCCCGAAGTCAACGACAAATGGGCAACCGGAATATTGCGCCGAACGACAGGAAGCGCAGGAGCCGAAAGCAGCCCAACCGCCGCGATCGCCGCTGCGATCAAAAAAATCACTGTCGGTCCGGCAATTCCGGCCAGTGCCTGCTCGAAAACAAAAATCAGGGTTCCCAAGATGATCGTCAATGCGCCCATAAGGCCCGCACCGAATATCGGCTTTTTTAGCGCAGATAACGCCGCATTGGAGGCACATAGTCCACAGCCGGCACCAATTCCTGCCACTAACCGAAGAATGAAAAGCCCTTCAAGGGCACCATGCCAAAATAAGATTGAGATATTGGCCAATGCTGCAACCAGCATTCCGAAGATCGCCAATTTACGGACCGATATTCGCACGATACGCGGCGAGAAATAAAGTCCGGCCAGCATGATCCCCAAAAATTCGATGGCAATCAAAAAGCCGGCAATCTCATTTGTCAGGCGATATGTCCGGACATAGGCGTTGACCATCACAGGCGACGCAAGAATGCTGACCTGCGCGCAGCAGCCCACAGCAGCAACCGCCCACAACGCCAGCCAAGGTTGCCGGGTTGGTCCGCCGAGGCTGGTCGATATCGAATCTGTATCCGATGTGGGCAATCGAACGCTCAAGTTGTGCTGCCCATCGTCGGACTCCGGACGAGCGGCAATGTCGTACAGCGGAAAGAGCCAGGCAATGTCGTGACATCATCATAAGGCACTGGAACCGGTGTCAGGCCATGTTGCGCGAGTGCTTCCGCCACCCGCCGCGCGCTTTCCTTAACGATCGTCTTGCCGCCGCCCAATGGGACAACGTTGATTTGGACGTCCCTTTGTTCCGTATCCGTTACCGGAACCAGTTCGAAACGACTTTCCAGAAATTTCAAACTGGCAGGCGCAAATGCACTGATCTGCGCCAGCGCAAGGCGCGGACCGACGACTGCCAGCTTGCAGTCGAGATGAATGACCCCGCGGTGCGAAAAATGAATCGGCACAACTTCGCGGTCGATTTTCTGTTGCTCAAGAAGGTAGCGCAGGGCGTCCACACCCTTGGCGTCGCTCTCTTCGCTTTGCCCCACCATGACGATCCCCTCATCGAGCATTACGTCACCACCCTCGACCGAACCGCTGTCCAACCATCCAACCTTGGGCAATCGGGACCTGATCGGTCGCATCCCGATTTGTTCATTTTGACGATACTGCCGACGAGGCCGAGCGGCGACGAAAAGATCATCAATGACAAATCCGATGTCGCGGGTGCCATATTGACTGAATATTTCCCGAATGAAATCCGGCTCATGGACGATAGCGCCGTGATCTTCCAGCACCTGACGGAAGTTGCGGTGCTGGGCCTCTGCTTTTTTCCAATCGAACGGGCGAATACGATTGTGCATCATCTGGCGCAACAGCCCGGCGTCAAAGACCTCCCGCCAAGCAAAGGATGTCTCACGAATGGGCGACCAAACAACATGGCGCAGAGTGTCATACTCTCGGCCAACAAATGCCGAAATCGGTTCCGGCGCATCCGTTCGATACGAAATGTCTGTGATTAAATGCTCCGTCATCGGTTTACCCAGCCCGAAAGGAGATGGCTTTTTCTTCGCAATATTCGCGGAGCCACCCACTTCCATATTCCCGTCCGATGCCCGAGCGCTTGTAACCACCATAGGGGGCATGACTTGACATTTTGCCGTTGCCGCCATTGATCGTCATCATGCCTGCGCGCACCTGAAGCGCCATTTCATAGGCCTTTGCTGCATCGCCCGAGTAAATAGCGCCGGCCAAACCAAAGTGAGAATCGTTCGCCAACGCGATCGCCTCTTCATCGGTATCATAGCCCATAACCGCACAGACCGGACCGAAAATTTCCTCCCGAGCAAGCGCCGAACCATTGTCGACATTATCGAAGATAGTCGGTTCGAAGAAGTAGCCCTTGCCCAACCCCTCTGGGCGTCGCCCTCCAGCGACCAGCGTGGCACCATCGGCAATGGCCTGCTCGACATAATGTTCTACTTTCGCTCGCTGCGTTTCGCGGATCAGGGGTCCCATTGATGTTGCGGGATTCGCAGGATCGCCGATCTGAACATAGCCGGTCATGGCTTTCAGCATCTCGACATAGGCTGGGCGCACCGAATTATGGACAATGTGGCGGGTCAGACAAGCACAGCCTTGGCCACTGTGAATGATAAAGCCGCCAAGCCCCGATGCGGCCGCAGCCTGAAGGTTGGCATCTGCCGTGACGATCATTGCGGACTTGCCACCAAGTTCGAGCAGCACACGCTTGAGCGAATTTGCCGCCTGCCCCATGATGGCGCTGCCGACAATATCGGAACCCGTGAAAGTTACCATGTCGACCCTGGAGTCGTTGGACATCAACGCGCCCACCTCGCTCCCGCCGGTGACAATGTTCAAAACCCCGCGCGGAATTCCGGCTTCTTCTGCCGCTTCCGCCAGCAAGAGCGCGGAAAAAGGGGTGAAGGGAGATGGCTTCAATACAATCGAATTGCCCATCACCAATGCAGGGCCGACTTTCGCCACATTCATAAAGAAAGGAAAATTATAGGGGGTAATGGCAGCGACCACACCGATCGGTTCACGCACGACGACCCCTGCGCCCAATATCATGCCACCATTTGGGTTGGCCAGATCTGGCGTCAATTCGGGCGTCAAAGCTTCCATCGCAACCCGGGGCGCTTCATGAATCGCATATTGCAGATGCTCCATGGGCGTTGAGAACTGTATGGTCTGCGCCAGCATTTGCGTCGAGCCGGCCTCAACGACCAGCAGATGTTGAATGGCTTTGGCCTTTTGTTGAAGGACGCCATGGAATTTTTGGAGAATTACGACGCGGTCATTAACCGACATCCGCGCCCACGGCCCTGTGTCAAAAGCTTGCCGGGCAGCGCCGATCGCGGCGTCGGTGTCTTTCTGATTGCCGACAGGAGCTTGTCCGATCACTTCCTCAGTCGCGGGGTTCAAAACTGCCTCAAAGTCGCCAGACTGCGGCACAGCCCAGTCGCCGTCAATGTAGAGCCGGTCCAAGCCTTTGAAACCCAAATCCATAAATCAAAATCCTTGTGATTGGTACCGGCACGGCCAACCGCGCCAAAAACGAATTTAACTGAATGACCGTCAGTTATAGCGCAAGCGATCGTTCGACGCAAGCAACTTTGATGGGCTGGGCGGCACGCGCAATTTCGACCGATTGGGTCTAGAAATCGCCTGTCAGTTGGCAGGGCCGGATGAACCCGGCCGGGCGGGCTGAAACGATCTTTTCGGCAAACAGCTGCCTTTGAGTCGCTGCGGCCACGTCTTGAGAAGGCAAGGGAAAGGCCATAACCGCTACTTCCAGAAACGGAGCGAACGAAAATCCCTTGCCTGATAAGCGCGGTTAAGGCTGTCGCCTCCAGACGAAAGATACAAACTTGCGATGACACCAACTTGTGTTACAGGCAGTCAGTTTTAAAGCTGGTGTTATTCTTGAAGCGGTAAGGATCGGATCGTGAGAAAAAAAAGTGGTTCGGAAACGAACCAGCAAGGGCAATCGTTGGGGGACAAGGGTCGCCGCACAAGAGCGCGGCTCTTGGAGGCGGCTACCAAGCTGCTCAAGACAAGGTCCGTGAGGGAAATGACCGTTATGGACATTGCAAAGCGGGCCAAGACCTCATCGGCCACCTTTTATCTATATTTCAAAGACGTCGAAGACGTAGTCTTAGCGCTAACCCATCAAACCGGGCAAGGCAGCGACGCACTTTTGCGTTTGTTGGAGAAGCCGTGGAACGAAACCGAGATGCTTGGAAACTGTGTTGAATTCATCAATCTTTATAGGGCCAACTGGGAAACTAATCGCGAAGTACTTCGAGCGCGTAATTTGGAAGCCGATCGAGGCAATGAGAAGTTTATTTTGAGCCGTCTCGACGATGCCCTTCCCATTCTTGACACAATCGCGGCGAAAATCGTGGAGTCTCACAACCTCACTTCATCCGAACAACATAAGGCTTTTGCCCTTGGATCGGTTATCTATTCGGCGATGGAGAGGATCGCAGCCACGCATCCCGTGAAGGACCGGGTGCGCGGCGTATGGCGCAACGAAATACGCGATGCCGAAGCTATATTGCTTGCGATTCTGATAAGCGGCAGCATCCCGTCGCAATTTCTGAATGAAAAACAGATATTTATTGACCCTGATATTTAGGATACGGGAATTTCAGAGCAGGCCTTACTTTACTCTACACCCCTTTAGGTATTTGGTCCTTACCTTAACTTATAATAATTGGATCACCACCTGTGATGCGCATTGTCTCGCCTGTGATGAAGCTGGCGGCGTCGCCGTTCAGGTTTAACATCATTGAGACAATATTTTTTATTTCGCCGCGACGCTTTACCAACTGAAAATTGTTTATGAAGTGATCAAACATTTCCGGAATTTCACTGGCGACATTCGGAGTTGCAATTAATCCTGGCGAGATACAGTTAACACGAATTCGGTCAGGTGCCAGCTCGGTCGCGAAAGCCACCGTCAGCCCCCGCACCTCTATCTTAAAGACTGCATAGGGGCTGTTGGCTAGTGACGCAGCCATCGAAGCAATATTGACGATCGACCCCCCACCGCGCGAAACCATATACGGCTTAGCTGCCAGCGTGCACTGGACGATGCCAATCACATTGACCTCAAACAGACGCCGCGTCTCTGCATTGGTGATCACACCGAAGCTGCGGGCATATTTCATCAAATGTAGGCCGGCATTGTTGATCGGCATATCGATCCCGCCCAGAGATTCTGCGGTCAGAGCCATTGCCGCTTCAACCTGGCTTCATCAGCCACATCGCAGTGCACAGCGATGACTTTGGCACCTTTGGCCTCCAGATCAGCCGCTACGCGTTTCGTTCCGGCATCGTCGATGTCAAACAACGCAATTGCGGCGCCCCGATCCGCAAAAGCATGGGCAAATGCCTCGCCGAGACCCGCGCCGCCCCCGGTGACAACCATCACCTTGCCGTTGAAATCCTGATTGCTCATCTTCTCTGCCTTTCTTTCAGCAAGGAAACAAAGTCGCTAATCCAAGCCACGCACCCAAACACATCCGACAGAGCGATCACACCACGTCCAAAGCAGCGCAAGCGTCAAACATGTTCTCGCACATCGGCGGGCGCAACGGGCCTGTGCGTCCGCACCGTTGGCTGACCTAGCTTCTTGTTTTGGGCAGTTCCAAAGCTGACTCAGCGATAATGCTTCGCATGATCTCGCTACTGCCTCCGTAAATAGACGTTGCGGTTGAGTGCCGGTAAGCCAGTTCGAACTTCTCATCACCGTGCAGGAGCGAATCCGGGGCAGTCAGGTCAAGCAGTTCACTTGCGTCGCTGATATAGGCCTCGGTAGCAAACAGCTTCCCCATTGGGCCGAAGCTGCGATTGGCCAGGCCCGTGCTTCCCGCCCACAGAGCACGGCGCGCAAGCAGATCCGCAGCGTAGCTATTCACGGCAACGACAGACAGACGGGCACGAACCGCCGGATCCTGGATCGCAGATTGGCCGTTACGGCTCGTTGCCTTTGCCCAGCTTACCGCATTTTTGAGCAAGCGAGCATGGTCCAGTGGATAGCCTGTATCAGCATGCTCCATCGACAACGCGGCCCCAATGACCGCAGCCCCGCTCCCTATCTCACCAAGCCGATAATGGTCGGGAACCCGGACATCACTATAAAATGTGATGTTTGTCCGTTCATCCGATAGGGTGTGGATGGCTTGCACCTCAACGCCGCGGGCGTCGAGCGGGACAAGAAAGATCGTGAGGCCGCGATGCTTGGCTTCATTTGGGTCGCTGCGGGTCAGCAGCAACACATATTGGGCGATGTCTGCGCCGCTCGTGAACATTTTCTGGCCATTAATTAACCAACTGCCATCATTTTCACGAGCCGCAGCGGTTTTCGTGGCAAAAACATCGGAACCTGCCGAGGGCTCGGAAAAGCCGAAACTTGCGATAGCCTCGCCTTTTGCAAATCTAGGAAGGACTTCGGCTTTCAATTGATCGTTTCCGAACATCATCACACAATGCGCGACCATATTTGTCACCTGGATTGCATGACGCGTCCAACGTGCTTCATGGAAGGCTGCGGCCAGAGCTGCCATTTGAAAAGCATCGCGCTGCTCGCCGCCATGTTCGCGGGGCCAGTCTGGAAACAACAACCCTTCTTCGGCGAGACGTTTCTGGATGAGCGGATGATGCCCTTCCCAACTATGATGGGCATGAGGTCGCAATTCAGGCGTGATTTCTGCATCGAAGAACCGCTTGGCCCGTTCCGCAAATGCCAAAGCGTCATCGTCAAAATCAAATTCCAATTCGATATCACCGGCTTCGGGCAAACTGACTGTCTCGCCCTCCCACAGTCGGCGGCCCATGCGGTCCAGTTCATTTCTTGGATCGCCTGCGATAAGGGCCCAAGACTTTGCCCGCAGATGGTAGAGCTGGATGTCATACTCCAGCGAAAGTCCATATCCTCCAAAAACGTGGAGCGAGCGGGCAACGGCACGGCTGGCGATTTGCGAAGACCGCCAGAATGCCCCTGACAATCGCGCGCCTGCGTCTCGTCGACCACGCGCGATCGCCCAAATGCTGCTCCAGCACAAGAGCCGACCCGCCTCGATTTCTACCAAAGAATCGGCAAGCGGGTGCGCGATAGCCTGAAACGATCCGATTGGCCTGCCAAACTGGACACGCTCTTTGGCGTAGTCAGCGGCCATCTGGACGGCTTGAGCGCTAAGCCCAATCAAGGCCGCAGCCTTCAACAGCTTCCATTCTTCAATCGCACTTTCGAACAGCGCAACAGCTTGCGCGCCGCTGGCCAATATCGTGGCCCTTTGGTCGGGGTCATCGACTGACCACCTCGCAACGAGGCTTGATCCCATATCCTCGGTCTTCTGAGGTGGGCTTTGCCTTTCGATCAAATAGATGTTCTGATCGTGCCGCAAGAGCACGGCATTGGCCGCACTTCCTCCATATACAAGCTGCGAAGGGCTATCATGGACGCCTAAGGCAAGGACAACTCTTCCCTCAATCACCCCTGATACGAAATTTTGCGCGTCATCGCTGCCCATCTGCGTAAGAAGGCGAGCTGCAACAATTGTTTCGATGAGGGGGCCTGGAACCAAAGCGCGTCCCACCTCTTCTGCGATTAGTGCAGCCGCAAGCAGACTCGCATCGCCGCCGGTTGGGGCAGGCACCCGGACGGCAAATAACCCCATATCCGCATATTGGGACCATAAGGTCCGATCCAAACCGGATTGCTCGGATGATCGAACAGCAGCCATTCCGACCTCGCTCGCAAAAAAGCGGGCGAAAGTTTCGCGGAGCATTTCATTTTCTGGAGTGAGGGCGAAATTCACTTTGTCATAAACTCCTGAGGTGGCGGCGATTGGCGCCGTGCTCGAATTGAGCAGGGTGCTGGTTGCGGTTAACTAGATTTGAGATGCCGGAACGATAACCTGCAGGCCATCATGCTCGGGCGCCAGCTCAACCTGGCAAGCCAGGCGGCTGGTCGGAGACGGATCGCAAACCATCTCCAAAGTACTTACCTCTATGTCGTTCGGCGCTAAAAGGCGATCCCACCACTCGGGCGCGATATGAACATGGCAAGTGGCACATGTGCATGCACCACCACAATCAGCCATTATCCCACGGATATCATTGTTAACAGCCGCTCTCATCAGGGATTCGCCGGCTTCCGCACCACATTGTACAGTATCGCCAGATGGCATCACAAAACTGATATTGATCATCCTGATCCTCTCTATCGAACGGCCCGGCGCGTGACGCCAAAAATTCTGGTAGCAATTAATGTCGTTGGAGAGATTGCCATTCTCGACCTCCTCGGATATAACCGATACAGTGTCAGTTTATGGGTTGCAAGGGCCTTGTGCGCCTTGGCCGCTTCAGAAAAGGATGAGTATGACTTCCCCATTTGGCCAACCGGCGTCGCAGCGAGATCCGGAATTTGCTGACATCCGCGAGGGTGTACAGCGATTGTGCAAAAAATATGATGGTGCCTATTGGCGCGAACTGGATGCGACACGCGCTTATCCGGAAGCCTTTGTATCCGAATTGACCGAGGCGGGTTACCTTAGCCTGATGATTCCAGAAGAATATGGCGGTTCGGGGCTAGGTGTGCGGGCAGCTTGCTCGGTGCTTGAAGAAATACAGAGCAGCGGGTGTAACGCATCGGCCTGTCATGCCCAGATGTACACGATGGGGACATTGATGCGGCATGGCTCCGCAGAACAGAAAAACAGGTTCCTACCGTTAATTGCCTCAGGAAAGTTGCGCCTACAGGCTTTCGGTGTCACCGAACCAGACGCCGGTAGCGACACAACCCGGATCAAGACTACCGCAGTCCGCGACGGCGATCACTTTGTTGTCAATGGTGCCAAAATATGGACATCGCGGGCACAATATTCGGATCTGATGATTTTGCTGGTGCGGACTACGCCGCGCGAACAGGCCCGATCCAGAACTGACGGACTGTCTGTTTTATTGGTCGATCTGGCCGAAAATGTCGGCAAGGGGATCGCTATTGATCCCATTCGGACGATGCTCAACCACTCGACCACTGCGCTATTCTTCGACAATCTGAAAGTGCCCGTCGATCGACTGATCGGTGAACAGGACCGTGGCTTTGGCTATATCATGGACGGGATGAATGCTGAACGGATATTGATTGCTTCGGAATGTATCGGTGATGCGCGATGGTTCATTAAAAAGGCATCGGCTTATGCGTCGCAGCGCGAAGTTTTCGGTCGACCGATAGGCCAAAATCAGGGCGTGCAATTTCCCATTGCCAAGGCGCATGTTCAGACTGAAGCGGCGGCTTTGATGGTCGATCGTGCCGCCCACATGTTTGATTCTGGTCTGAACTGTGGCTCTGAAGCAAATATGGCAAAATTGCTTGCATCCGAAGCGTCCTGGGCCGCAGCGGATACCTGCCTACAGACGCATGGCGGCTTTGGGTTTGCAGAGGAATATGATGTTGAAAGAAAATTTCGCGAAACCAGACTGTATCAAGTCGCACCTATCTCTACCAACCTGATCCTCAGCCATGTCGCGACACATGTCTTGGGCATGCCGAAGTCATTTTGACAATGGCCAAGGGAGCGCTAGCTGGATTGAAAGTTGTGGCACTCGAACAGGCGGTGGCTGCACCTTATTGCACCAGCCGTCTTGCGGATGCTGGGGCGGAAGTCATCAAGATCGAGCGTGCGGAAGGCGATTTTGCGCGCAGTTATGATGCCGATGTGAAAGGCGAAAGCGCCTATTTTGTTTGGCTGAATCGCGGCAAAAAATCGGTCGTCCTTGATATCAAGAATGAAGATGATGCAGCGCTGCTGCACAAATTGATCGCTGACAGCGACATCTTTGTTCAAAATCTGGTACCGGGTGCAACCGAGCGGGCAGGATTCGGATCGGCCGAGCTTTGCAGCATGCACCCGCGACTGATCGCCTGCGATATCTCAGGCTATGGACCGGGCGGCCCATATGAAGCCCGAAAGGCCTATGACCTGCTGATCCAATGTGAAACCGGATTGGCTTCGATAACCGGCACTCCTGATGCCCCAGGACGAGTGGGAATATCGGTATGCGACATCGCCTGTGGCATGTATGCCCATGCGGCGATCCTTGAAGCACTGGTCGCGCGTTCGGTCAGCGGGCAAGGTCGGCATATCCAGATTTCGCTATTCGGTGCGATGGCCGACTGGATGACCGTGCCGTTGTTGCAATATGATTATGGCGGTCGGCCCGGTGTTCGTGTCGGTATCGCCCACGCGACGATTGCGCCATATGGCGCATTCACAAGCGCCGATGGCGTGCCCATTGTGCTTGGCATCCAAAACGTAAGGGAATGGGAGCGCTTTGCCAATTTTATATTGGCACGACCCGACATGGTCAGCGACCCAATGTTTGCAACCAACAATGCGCGCGTTGCGAACCGCGGCGAGCTTGATGCAACGATAAATGCAATATTTGCTACTATGACGGCCGAAACCATTATGTTGCGATTGATAGATGCTGACATTGCTCATGCTGCACTCAATGGCGTTGGCGGGCTATCCAGCCACCCCCAATTGAACCGCGTAACGGTCCAGACAGCAGCAGGCGCAATCGACATGCCGGCGCCCGCGGGCGGCGGTGATAAGCTCGGTAATGTGCCCAAATTGGGCGAACATAGCCAGGAGGTTCGGTCGCGCTATATACCAGCAAGGCACAGTTAATTATGAAAACTGAGTCACCTTGGGCCGACTGGATTGGTCGCCAGGCAAGTGCGGTACAATATATTTCGCCGGAACCCTTGGCAGCTTTGGCAGCCACGCTTGACATGGAGCCCCCTGCCCAAGGTGCACCGTTGCCCATTTGTGGGCACTGGGTCTATTTTGCTTCCTGCGTCAGGGCTTCGCAACTTGGCCTTGACGGACATCCCAGGCTTGGCGACTTAATGCCCCCATCACCGCTGCCGCGCCGGATGTTTGCGGCATCACGCATTGAACGCCTTGCTCCCATGCACCCAGGTGAGACAATTCGAAAGACGACACGCATTGCCAGTGTCATCGAAAAAAATGGCAAGTCAGGCAAATTGCTTTTTGTTGAATTAGAGAATGTATATTCCCGCGACGGTGATTATTTGCTTCGTGAAAATCAAACGATTGTCTATCGCGGCGAACAAGAGCTCGAACCAACTGCCACATCCAATTCGGATCTGCTTGAAAATTGGGACGGAGAATCCTTGACCATCACTCCAGACCCCGTTTTGCTTTTTCGCTTTTCGGCTCTGACGTTCAATAGCCATCGCATTCATTACGACCATGATTATGCCTGCAATGTCGAAGGCTATCGCGGCCTGGTTGTCCAAGGTCCGTTAATCGCGACGCTCCTTGCCAACCGCGTGCAAGGGCAGCCTAAGCGCTTTACCTTTAAAGCGGTCGCTCCGGCATTTTGCAATGATCCGCTGACGCTTCAATCCGTTGGTAGCGAATCCGTCCAGCTACGCGCGATCAGATCGGACGGACGAATGGTCATGCAAGCGGAAGCAGGGCATTGAACAGAAGGGCAGCGTTTCATCCCCCGCTAAAACGGGGCGGTCGCCGCTCGGTTAGCGCCTGTAGGGCTTCTTTGTGATCCTCTGTTTTCAAGGTGAGTAGATCATAGGCCAGAGACGCTTCAAAAGCTCCGGCCATCAATTGCTTCAACATGACATTGACGCTTGATTTGGCATAGCTGATCGCAAGCGGTGAACCTTGTGCAAGCCGGTTAGCAAGAGTTTCAACAGCCACATCAAGTGCATCGTCCGGAAAACATCTATTAACCAGCCCGATCGCTGCCGCTTCAGCGCCGCTTAGCGCGTCGCCGGTCATCAGATACTCCTTGGCACGGTGAAACCCGATCAGCAAAGGCCACAATACGGCACCGCCGTCGCCTGGTGCGATCCCGGCGCGGACGTGTGAGTCGCATAATTTGGCGGTCTCGGAGACATAGACCACATCAGCAGCGAGCGCCAGATTGACCCCAAGGCCATAGGCCGGACCGCGGACTTTGGCGATGATTGGCTTTTCACAATCAAGCATTGAATAGAAAAGCCGCTTCACACCGCGCGTCGGTGGCGTTCCAGGCCTGCCCTGGCTTGCCTCATTCGACAGATTGCTCATATCCGCGCCTGCGCAAAACGCGTCGCCCTGGCCAGTGAGAATAATCACATTAATCTCTTCATCTGCCCAAGCGTCGTCGAAAATATACTCGAGCTCACCCTGCATTTGCGGCGTTAGCGCATTCTTCTTGCCAGGATTGGATAGCGTAATGGTCAGGACCCGCCGTTCCCGATCACGTTCGAGAATCAGATGTTCATAACGCGAATAGTCCCCGCTTATTATCATGTGCTGACCCTTCTCATTAGGCTGATGCTCCAGACTTGTCTTGTAGCAGCTTGCGGAGGGCAAATTTTTGAATTTTGCCTGACGCAGTGCGCGGAAAATCTTCGACTTCGACCAGCTTTTCGGGTGTCTTATGGCGGGCCACCTGGCTCGACGCAAAATGGGCTTGCACCATTTCAAGTGTAAGCGCCTGCTTTGCGCGCAACCGAACAAAGGCGCATATCCGTTCGCCCAACATGGGGTCGGGCGCGGCGATGACGGCTGCTTCAGCAACCGGGTCAAGCTTGGCCAGAATTTCTTCAACCTCTTTCGAGGAGATGTTTTCGCCGCCCCTAATGATGATATCTTTTTTACGATCGGTAACCGTCACATAGCCATCGGCATCGAGGCGGCCAATATCACCGCTGCGATACCAGCCGCCAGAAAGATAGGCTTCCTGGTTCAATTCAAGGTCGGTATAGCCGACAAACATGCCCGGACCGCGCGAAACAATCTCCCCGGCTTCTCCGACAGGCAAGTCATTGCCATCATCATCAACGATCCGCACCTCATTTCCATAGGTAACCGCACCATCGGTAAAGGCGCGTTTTTCAAAGGGTGCGCCGAGCAGCGATGTGGAGACCACCGGGTGTTCACTTGACCCATAGCCTCGTCCGCTTTCGAAGCCGCGCTCCTGCGCGAGGCGGATATGATCAGGCGCAACACTGGCTCCTCCTACACCGAAAAACTGGATTGAGGACAGATCATACCCCCCGGATTCACTCACCTCCAATAACTTCAACAGGAACACCGGCGTTGCGCTGATTTCGCGGACCTGCTCCGCAGCAATGATCGATGCCGCCGTCTCGGGCACCCATTGATCCATGAATATCTGCGACACGCCCAACAGGAACGGGCGCAGAAGGTACAAAAGCCCGCCGATATGGCCGGTTGGCAACAGATTGAGAAATAGCCCCCGATCGTGAAACAGTGGGGAGCGCAGGTCGGCTAACAAACTATTATGCGTATGCTGAACCCCTTTGGGATCAGAGGTGGTTCCAGATGTGTAGATGATCACGCAAACCGAATCTGGATCGACACTCGGCAATGCTCTGTCATTGGCTTTGCCGACAATGGCAAGTTCGGCCAGGCTGGTGGTGCCAGCAACCGCCGCCTCACCGGCAATGACGATGTGCTCAACCCCGGGCAACGCCGCAAAATGGCCGACACGCGCAAGATAATCTGTCGAACGCAAGCGATCAGGCATGATCAAAACGCGTGCTTTGGATTGGGTGAGGATGAATTCAATCTCACGGACGCCGAAAGCCGGGAGGGCGGGAACAATCGTCGCTCCGATGGAGAGAAGCGCCAGATAGGTTGCGGCGGTATCCAACGCCAACGGCATTTGGATGACAACGGCATTCCCCGGGCCAATACCAATCGACTGAAAACCTCGCGCAATATCGGTTGCGTGCGCCCATATGTTACCGATTTTTGTCCACTCAAGCCCCCGAGCATTATGGAAACCAATTCTGACATCGGCAAATTGGCACGTGGTCAGCTGCAGCTTGTCACCGAAACTGGAAGCCGCAAAATGGCCTTCTGCATACCAGCGCTGATGAAGCCGTTGGCGGTCAGCAGAGATTTCTTCAAGTGTCAGCATGATTAAACATCCTGTGGTTCGCAGTTGGCGTTGAAGCGGGCGATATCCAGATTCCCGCAGCGCAAGCGCCCGCGCGTCGCTCGTCGCTGTGTACCGAGGTCGCTGAACATAACGGCGACATCTGCTCTGGCATGTGCCGGCGAGTAGAAATCGAGTGTTACCGACCGCAGGGTAACCGCAGGCATTTTGGTTCGGTGCCCCAATGCCACCAAGGAAAGCAGCAGCCCGCCATGCGCGATGCCGAGCAGATTGCAGTGCCGCGGCTCGATCACAAGCGACAACGCACCATCCCCGTCAGATTGCAAAGGTCCGATCAAAGATAGAAAATCCTTGGCCGCCGAGCTTGTTTGCGCATTGTTTGCATCGAATTCGTCGCCAATCGGGTCTGCGGTCAGCTTGGTCCGGACCCATATACCATGGAACGACAGCAAGGGCTGGCCATCGCTGTCGATCATGCCTTCGACCAACAGGCGTCGATGGTCATCGCGGGTTACGGCCCCACGCGCGACCAACTCCTCACCGATAGCTGGTAAGCTTATTATATCCGCGCCAAAACTGGCCGTGACAATCGTTTCCGTTCCTCGTGCGCGGCGGTCGGCATAACGATCCTCCGATGCGTGATTGGCGAACACAAACATGGCAAAGTCAGCAAAAGCGAGCATGGCGGCCGCATCGACGAGATCATCGACACCGCGGTGCCGGGCATCGGTTTGCAGTCGACAAAATAACCCGCGTTCATCGCATTCCACCTGATAAGGGCCAGCCAACTTTTCAAATGGCACGGCCATAACAGCAGGTGGTGTCGCAATATCAGCTGCCTCCACACTCATGCTGTGCCCGCCAATTCCAGTACCGCTTCGTAAAGCACCGCACAGGCGACCTCTGCCTGATCAGAGGTGATCGATTCGGCTTCGTTATGACTGACCCCGCCAAGGCAGGGGATGAACAGCATCGCCGCAGGCGCAATCGTCCCCAGGCATTGTGCGTCATGCCCGGCACCGGAAACCATGTCGATATATGGAAAGCCGAGCATGTCTGCTTTGTTACGCAAGATTTGCTGAGCTTTGGGATCAAAAGGAACCGGATCAGCCTTCCAGAACAGAGTGATTTCAATGGTAATGCCGCGCCGTTCAGCGATGCGAGCGCCCGTTTCCCGCACCAACGTCTCCATCGCATCAAGCACATCATTGTCGGGGTGTCGTAAATCCCCACTGATGTCGACGCGACCGGGCACAACATTGCGCGATCCCGGATGGGGCGTGAATGTGCCCACCGTTCCGCGACCGTCGGGCGCATATTGCAGGGCAGCAGCCTCAAATGCCAGCGCAAGTTCGGCGGCTCCCATCAAGGCATCATGACGCAAAGGCATTGGGGTAGGCCCGGCATGGGTTTCAGCGCCCGTAATGCGTATGTCGTACCAGCGGATGCCCTGGACGCCCGATACGATACCAAGAGGCAGCGCGGCATCTTCAAGGACGGGCCCTTGCTCGATATGGATCTCCAGATAAGTCGCAATCGACAGCGCATCGCGCTGCGGCAGCGTCTTCTGCAGGGGATCAGTCGCCAATTCAGCGCCTACACTGATCCCGTCATTGTCTTTCGCAGCGAGCATATCAGCAAGCGGTAAGCGGCCCGTGTAAACGCTGGACCCCATGAGTGCCGGCTGGAAGCGCGTGCCTTCTTCATTTGCCCAGCAAACAATCTCGATACCGGCCTGAGTTTGCACATCACAGTCGTTCAGCGCCCGGACGACTTCCAGACCGCTCATGACCCCATAGGCACCGTCAAATCGGCCGCCGGTTGGCTGGGAATCGAGGTGCGAGCCGATCATGATCAATGGCGCTGAAGGATCGCGGCCAACCCGCCGCGCGAAGATATTGCCAATCGCATCGATCGCAACCTGAAGCCCCGCCTGTTCGCAAAGGCCGATGAAGAAACTGCGGCCCTGCCGATCTTCGTCGCTATAGGCCAATCGGCACACGCCTCCCTTCGGCGTAGCGCCGATACGCGCCAAGTCCATCAGGCTTTGCCAAAGCCGCTGGGGGGAGATCGCTTTGCTCTGGTTGGCTTTGGGCGCGTTCATTCTGTAATCCTCAAACCGGAAAAACCTGTGGCATCATGATATAACTGGCACATCATCAGTTTTATGTCTATGCCCTAGTTGAATGATGCTCTGGCGAATTCAGGCTTCAACTGTGGCGCACCAGGCAAGAATGCGAAAGGCAAAGCGGGAAATGGAAAAATATCAAATGCTGATTGGCGGCCAATGGCGCGGCTCTTCATCAAACGATTGGTTTGAAACGATCAACCCCTATTCCGGCGAAAGCTGGGCTTTGATTCCAAATGGTACGGCGACGGATGTCGATGCCGCCGTTCAGGCCGCCTATGCCGCTTTTAAGCACGGCACGTGGGCGACAAGCAAACCAAGTGCACGCGGACGATTGCTGTGCCGCTTGGCAGATATCATTTTGGAGCATGCGGACAAACTGGCCCGGCTCGAAGTTCGGGACAATGGTAAGCTTTTTGCCGAAATGAGCGGGCAGGTAAAATATCTGGCCGAATGGTATCGTTATTATGGGGGCTATTGCGACAAGATCGAAGGCACCGTCATACCAAGCGACAAGGAACAAATATTCAACTTCACCCGGCACGAACCGCTTGGGGTTATTGCCTGCATTACTCCGTGGAACTCTCCTCTGTTACTGCTGGCGTGGAAATTGGCTCCGGCATTGGCCGCCGGCAATACGGCTGTGATCAAGCCATCCGAATATACATCGGCCTCAACGCTGGCATTTGCGCGGCTATTCGCCGAGGCAGGCTTTCCTGACGGTGTCGTCAATGTCGTGACCGGATTCGGAGCGAGTGTAGGCTTGCCTCTGGTGCAGCACACTTTGGTTGCCAAAATTGCGTTTACGGGTTCCGACTCTACCGGCCAGGCTATTTATGCCGAAGCGGCCCGGCAGCTGAAAACTGTCACATTGGAACTGGGCGGAAAATCGCCCAATATCATTTTTGCCGACGCCAATATAGACAATGCAGTCAATGGAGCGATTTCGGGAATTTTTGCGGCAAGTGGACAGACCTGCATCGCCGGATCCCGGTTACTCTTGCAGCGATCGATCCATGACGAGGTGGTAGACCGTATCGCCGACTTTGCCGCTAGTGCGATCATTGGTGATCCGATGCAACCGTCCACCCAGGTTGGCCCGGTCACCACGCCCGATCAGTTCCAGAAAGTGATGCATTACATCAATATCGCTCAGGAGGAAGGCGCGACCTGTCGCCTGGGTGGCCACAGCATTGACTCGCTTCCGGGCGGACAATTTGTTGCGCCGACCATGTTCACCGGCGTCCACAACAAGATGCGTATCGCACAGGAAGAAGTGTTCGGACCGGTGCTGGCGGTTATCCCCTTTGACGATGAAGAGGAAGCCGTAGCGATTGCGAACGACAGCCCCTATGGTTTGGCCGCTGGCGTATGGACGAAGGACATGGCGCTCGCGCTGCGGATGAGCGAGCGGCTAGAAGCCGGGACGGTGTGGATCAACACCTACCGCGCCGTCAGTTTCACGTCGCCCTTTGGCGGTTACAAGCGTAGCGGGATCGGGCGGGAAAGCGGGATTGAGGCCATGAACCACTTTCTTCAGACCAAATCGGTCTGGATCAACATGGCCGATCGGGTCGACAATCCGTTTATCCTGCGCTGAGGCGGGATGTTTCGCGACTTTTAGTGATGGCAAGGGCTAACGCAATCGACGGCTGCTTCGGCACCCCGTCCATCTGCTGCAGCAAATTTGGATAACTCGTCCGGTGTCGCGCTCCGCGATCCAGCCCTTGCAGAAGGCTGGATCGCAGTAAGCCTTCGGTCAAGCGTCTTCGTGCTGAAACAGTTTAAGGACATCGCCCGACGTCACCACCGAGCGCCCGTTTGATTTTTTGGGTTTGCCGGCATTGAAAGACCTGGGCGTGATATCGATGTGCTGCGCTTGGGCCCGCAAGGCGCCGACGGTGCAATTCTCCCGTCCGAAAATGGCAAATGGGTCATAGTGAAAGGCGCGCATTGCATTGAGATGGGTCATTGCATCAATTTCATCATCAGGCACACCAACGAAATTTTCGAACAGCCGTTCCGGTGACCGGGGCCAGGTGGCATCGGAATGCGGATAATCGCATTCATAGCAGATGGTCTGCAGGCCAACCTTGTGGCGGTTGGCCACCCCGAACTTGTCATCGATGAAACAGGTCAGAAAATGATCTTGGAACACCTGTGTAGGCGTCCGGTCGCCAAAATCGGCGAAGGTCCATGCTTTGTGCTGTTGATGCGTAAACTCCGCCCGCTCCAGAAAATAGGGAACCCAACCGATCCCCCCCTCAGACAAGGCAATCTTCAGTTTTGGATAGCGCTTTAACGCGGTCAGATGAAGCCAATCAGCGGCGCTATTGGCAATCGCCATGGGCATACCGATGATCCAGGCGTCAATCGGCGAGTCCATCGACGGGTGCGCGGGGGCGCTGCCCGTTCCAATGTGACAGCATATAACGACTTCTTCTTCCGCGCAAATCCGCCAAAAAGCTTCCCAGCTTTCATCATGGATGCTCGCCAAACCGCGCGCAGCCGGATTATCCGGGAATGTTACTGCACGACACCCTTTGGCAACAACCCGCTTCACTTCCTGCACGCAAAGCGCCACATCCCAAAGTGGCAGCAACGCCATCGGAATGAAGCGACCCGGATAAGCCCCACACCATTCATCAATATGCCAGTCATTATAGGCACGAATGACCGCCAAGGCGTTTTGTTTGTCCTTGGCACCGATATAAAGTGCGCCTTCAAAGCCTGCAAAAGAACCGAAGCAAATCGATCCAAGAATGCCGTTGACATTCATGTCGCCAATCCGGGCGTGAATATCATAGGCCCCGGCCCGCATTTCTTCCAGCGATTGCGGTTCGCAGCCATATTCTTCCGGCACTCGGCCGGCGACTGCGTTCAGGCCAATGTTGGGAATCTTCTTGCCTTCGAACAGCCAGTAACCGCTGCCGTCAGCTTCGGTAAAAAACCGTGGCGCGGTATCCCGATAGGCAGCGGGCAAGTGCTTTTCAAACATGGACGGCGGTTCCACCACATGATCGTCCACACTTACAATGATGAGATCATCGACGTTCATTTCATCTCTCCAATATATTATCGACTATCGCTCACCAACGCAGCGGCAGCGCATAATGACCCCAAACGCCGCCGCCATAACGGGGTGATTGATCAAGCGAGACAAGGGAGTATTGAGGAATGCGTGCCAGAAACAGTTCAAGCGCGATTCGCATTTCCCGTCGTGCCAAATGTGATCCGATACAACGATGGGGACCTGAGGAAAAAGCCAAATGGCGCGATGCCTCGCGTTCAATATCCACTTGTTCGGGTTGCTCAAATTCACCGGCATCGCGGTTCGCCGCAGACATGAAGCACAGCACCTTGTCGCCGGCCTTCATCTGAACACCCTGAAACTCGATATCGCGCGCCACAACGCGTCCGGTATTCACGCTTGAGAAGGCCCGCATAAATTCTTCGACGGCATTAGGAATAAGCGAGGGATCTTTGGCGAGCCTGCTTTGCAGCTCCGGCATCTCGGCGAGATAACGGAAAATATTGCTGAGTGAACTGGTGACCGTATCGAGTCCGGCAATGAAAAGCAGAAAGCCGAACCCGCACATATCATTGTCGCTGATCGGCTTGCCGTCGATCTCAAGTCGGACAAGCTTTCCAATCAAGTCATCGGTTGGCACCCGTCGACGTTCGGCAAACAGGCTCATCAGCAGGCCTAGCACCCCGTCGGCTGCCTCCTTCTGCAGTTGCGGGTTGTGCGAATGGATGATCTGCTCGGTCCATTTGATGAATTGCGCTGTGCGATCTTCCGGCAAACCCATCATACGGACGAAGATCGCTGTCGGCAGTGGTCGGGCAAAATCCGCGACAAAATCGCAGCTTCCTTTGTCAACAAAGGCGTCAATGAGATTGGTGCTGACACGGCGGATGTCCGCTTCCAGCCGGTCAATCTCGCGCGGGGCAAATATCGGGTTGAGCATGACCCGATATTTGCCATGCTCGGGCGCATCAAGCTCCAGTGGGATCAGGCTAAACGACTGCCCATCTTCGCGCGGGACGACATTCGCAATGCCTTTGCTGGAAAAGGTCTCTGCATCCTGCAATACCGCGCGAACATCCTCAAAACGGGTGATAATCCAGCCGCCTGCAAAGCCGGGCGAATAAAATATCCGCGGGGCATCCGCCATCAGGGCGGTGCAGCCCGCATAGGGTTCAGCAACAAACGACTGGTCGGTGATATAGTCGAAAGTGCGGACGAGCCCGGGGGGAACGTGGCTGGGCACAGGTCCGTCAAAAAGGCCAGTCATCATTGCCGGTGACGCCACATCTCTGCTGGCACTCAAGGGCCTTCTCCTCAATCAAATTTTATAACTGACTTATCGTCATTTTTTGACTATGCTTTTTTCTGGATTTTGCCAAGCATTTTTATGCGGATCTGGAGAATGGGCATGGGCGAGTTGGCGACAGACAGATTGATTCCGGTTGAAGAGCATCATGATTCATGGACTTATCATCGTTCGATCACCGTTCGCCGAAACCGCCATAGCGGTCATGCAGAATTGGAAGATGATTTCCACCGCCTCGGCGTCGACCTCGACCTGAAGGACGGAGTGATCATTGGTACCGATGGCTATTTCAAACGCGCGCCTTGGTCTACCTGCTCCGGCGCGACCATGTTGTTGGAAGGCTTGGTCGGGTTGACTTTATCGGAAATCGCCAACCGGCAAATTGCTGATCGCCATCTGCATTGTACGCATCTTCTGGACCTCGCGGAAAGCGTCGCTCGGCAAACAAGTGAAGCTGATCATTTGGCACAACGCATTGATATGACAGTCGAACTTTCGAACTATCGCAAGGTTGTTGCAGCTGAACTATATGTTGACGGCCAAACTTTTCTTGACTGGACGATTGCCGATGGCGTGATTGTCGCACCCGAGGCATTTGCGGGACAGCCGCTATCTTCCCTGTTGGGCTGGATACAGGTCAGCCAGCATCGAGAGCTGGCAACGCATGTTTGGATGTTGCGGCGGGCGATCCATATCGCCCATGGAAAAAACCTGCTGCTCGACCAACTTGAAACGGCAGCAGATCTCTATGATGGCTGGACGCAGGCGATCCATACCTGCCACACATTGCAACCGGACCGAATCCACTCTGCCTTGCGCAATCGCGAGACGGTTCGTCATTTTACATCGAGCGCACAGCTGCTTGCCTGATTTGAGGCCGCTGGCCTCGGGCCAATCTCGCCTCGGTAGATTTCACGATGCCGACGCTATTGACAAAACTGACGATCTGACATCTTTTGACGACTCGAGAGGAAATTATATGTCAGACTTGGTCAATTCAGCGCAGTTTTCGGCGTGGGCGGAGACCCACCTGCCCATGCTTGGTGATGGCAAGCTGGAAATTACGCAATTGGCAGGCGGTGCCACCAATGCCGTATTCCGCGTAACAAAAGGGAAGGAATGGGCCGTGTTGCGCCGGCCCCCCGGCATTCCGCGGGCCGACAGCGAGAAAATATTGAAACGTGAAGCACGCGTTCTGACGGCTTTAGGCTCAACCAATGTACGGGCACCGCGTGTATTGGCCGAATGTGACGACAGCGATGTGATTGGCGCTGGATTTTATGTGATGACTAATGTCGAGGGCTGGGTGCCGATGAGCGAGGCCGATTTCCCGCCCGCATTTGCGCCTGGAACACAAGCCCGCCGGAATATGGCTTTTGAGCTTGTCGATGGGATCGCCACCTTGGCAAATGTCGATTATCTGGCTGTCGGGCTGGACGGGTTTGGAAAGCCAGAGGGCTTTCTGGAGCGTCAGGTCGACCGCTGGCTTGGGCAACTGGCCATGTACAAAGAGGCAGAAAATTATGCTGGGCGGGAATTGCCTGGGCTGGACTATGTAGCCGACTGGCTTCGAGCCAATACGCCGGTATCGCCGCGCATGGGCGTCATCCACGGCGACTATTCATTTGCCAATGTGCTGTTTGCCCATGGTGATGATCCCAGGCTGGCCGCCATTATCGACTGGGAACTATCGACAGTCGGGGATCCGCTTCTTGATCTGGGCTGGACGGTCTATAGCTTCATGTCTCGCGATGGTTTTGCGCCGCCACAGGATATTTACAACACCGCGCCCTATCCTTTCCGCGAGGAATTGATCGAATATTACGCTGGAAAAACGGGACTGCCGGTCGATAACATTGATTACTATATGATTCTGGCCCAGTTCAAGCTCGGCGCATTGCTCGAGCGCAAATATGCTGAGTATCTGGGCGGCAAGAAGGATCGCGAATATGGCGAATATTTTGGCAAACTAACACTCGATCTGTTTGCAACTGCGGCTGAAATGGCGAAGCGGTCAAAGTTATGACGAAGTCGCCCGCAGAACTGTTCGATCTTTCAGGGAAAGTGGCCCTGATCACAGGAGGCAGCCGCGGCCTCGGTCGCGAAATGGCCCTTGCATTCGCAGCCGCCGGTGCCGATGTCGTCATCGTTTCCCGCAAACTCGCCGCTTGTGAAGCTGTTGCGGAGGAAATCGAGCGGTCGGGACGACGAGCGCTGCCGCTGGCCGGCCATGTTGGTCATTGGGACGAGATGCCGTCGCTGGTTGAAAGTGCTTATAATTGGCGCAATGGCATCCAGATATTGGTCAACAATGCCGGCCTTTCCCCCCTGTCGCCTTCAATTGCCGAAACGTCGGAAGCCCTGTTCGATAAAGTTGTCGAGATAAATTTCAAGGCGGCATTTCGCCTCTCGGTGCTTGTGGGCGAACGGATGAGTGCAGCCGATGGCGGGTCGATCATCAATATTTCCAGCACGGGCGCACTTCGTCCCACTGCAGGTATCGCCCCCTATGCCGGTGCAAAAGCCGGGCTGAACGCGATGAGTCTTGCGTTGTCGCTGGCTTGGGCACCCAAAGTTCGCGTTAACGTGATTTCACCCGGAACCTTCAAGACCGATATTGCGGCTGCTTGGTCTGATAATCCTGAATTGGGTAAGTCAAACCCACTTGGTCGCATTGGTATCCCAAATGAAATCGCGGGTGCGGCGCTTTTTCTGGCCAGCGATGCCTCTACTTACGTCAATGGTGCGCTGATCCGCGTCGACGGCGGCGGGCCAGTCGACCGCACGGCGCTGCAGCACGGTTTCTGAAAGGATCGCAGTCCCATGTTTGACTTCCATATTCCCGCAGAGTTTCAAACCAAGCTGAATTGGATTGACCAGTTCGTGCGGACAAAGGTCGAACCGATGGACGCCTTGTTCGATCAGTATGCCGGACAAACCTATGATTGGCGCGATACCGCTTCACGAGCTGTTCTTAAACCTTTGCAGGATATTGTAAAGCAGGAGGGGCTGTGGGGGCTACATCTGACAAAGGCGCTAGGGGGGCCTGGCTTCGGCAATGTTGAGCTGTGCCTGATCAACGAAATTCTCGGACGGACACGCTGGGGGCCGGTCGTGTTCGGCTGTCAAGCACCCGATAGTGGCAATGGTGAGATCTTGGCGCGTTATGGGACAGACGAGCAGAAACAGCAATTTCTGGTACCGTTACAGGCTGGCGAGATTTACTCCTGCTTTTCGATGACCGAAGTGGAGGGTGGTTCTGATCCAACACAATTTACTTGCAGTGCGGTTGTTGACGGGGACGACTGGGTTATTGACGGAGAAAAGTGGTACTCGTCCAATGCGCGCTATGCGCGCTTTTTCATTGTCATGGTCCGTACCGAAGCGGATACAGAACGTCTGCATGAACAGTTTTCGGCGATACTGGTTCCATCCGATACACCCGGCATTGAATTTGTCCAAGATGTTGGTTCGATGGACGAACCCTATGGGATGGGCGCGCATGCGCATATCCGCTACAATGGCGTCCGCGTACCTCATGCCAATTTGCTAGGCCCCAGAGGTCGGGGCTTTGCCGTTGCTCAAGCTAGGCTGGGTGGAGGGCGCATTCATCATGCAATGCGCACCATCGGCTCATCGCGCAAGGCGCTGGACATGATGCTCGAACGGGCTGTGTCGCGCACAACAAAAGGCGAACTTCTATCCAGCAAGCAACTGGTGCAAGTCGATATTGCCAATTGCTGGATGAAGGTTGAAGAATTGAAATTGCTGGTTCTAAAGACAGCATGGTTGCTTGATCAGGATCGAGAAGAAGAAGCACGCATCTGGATTGGTGCCTGTAAAGTGAAATGCGCAGAGGTCGCCCAGCATGTCGTTACGAAAGCCATGCATTTGCATGGCTCGCTTGGCCTTTCCAATCTTACACCACTCGCACGGTTGAACACCGAGTGGCCCCTGATGGGCATGGCGGATGGGCCAACCGAGATCCATCAGATGCAAATTGGCCGATCCTTGTTGAAGACAGCAACAGTAGTTGGCGGAAGATGGCCGACAGACTTTCTGCCGGACATGAAAGCGCGGGCGAAAATTGCCTTGGCAGATTATTTGTGAGGCAGGATGCCATAGGCAATGTTTAACATTGCGGGGCGTATCGCTTTTGTAACCGGGGCGGCAAGCGGCATAGGCTTGGCTATCGCAGAAAAATTGATAAGCCATGGTGCGAAGGTGGCAATGGCCGACATCGATCGAGCCGCTCTGGAAGCCAAAGCATCGATCCTCGGCGAAAGCGCACTCCCGGTCGTGCTGGATGTGCGCCATCGCCGCGACTGGTTGACCGCCCGTACCAGGGTCGAGAAAAAAATTGGCCCAGTTTCAATTTTGATCAATAATGCGGGGATTGGTCCCAACGGTCAGCAACTGGCGGATATGGATCCCGCGAGTTTTGAAAGATTGTTGCGCATCAAACTGTTCGGTACATTCAATGGCATCCAGACATTTGTTCCTGGAATGCGCGCCATGGGCGGTGGGCACATCGTCAATACCGCATCCATTGCCGGCCTGCTTTCGAGCGCAAATTTAGGGGGATATTGCGCGTCGAAGGCCGCCGTTATTGCACTAAGCGAGGTGCTGCGAGCTGAGGTCAAGGACGATGGCATCGGCGTGTCCGTCCTTTGTCCGGGCCTGGTGGCGACCAACCTGATCGCCACGACCGAACGCGCCGAGCAGAGACGCTTGTCGGCAAAATCGATCGACGGCGGCATCAGTCCGGCAGCAGTCGGCGCACTGGTTATCGACGCGATCCTTGAAAATCGCGCCTATATCTTCACTGATTGCGACCGTCGGCCTGCGGCTGCCGAGCGCTTTAGCACGATCCTTGGGGCATTTGACGAAATTCAGCTTCACTCCTGACCCCAGTGGCAAAGTCGTTGGCAGGTAAAGGAGATATGGCCGTGCAATTGATCGCTGCTATTGGCTCGCGTCGCGATACTGCCGGGCGAATCTATCGACGATCTCGGCCACATTGGGAATGTCGTTTATCATCCCGACCCCCTGCCCGGCACTCCAGATATGTTTCCACGCCTTGACGCCGTCGGGCAGAGCACCCCGATGCGGCCCCAGCGGCGGAGGCAAGGCATCGGGATCAAGGCCCGCTTCCGCGATTGAGCTGCGCATGAAATTGGCCGCCAGTCCCGAGATTGCAGTCGTGTATATGATATCGGACGATGCTTCTGACACCAGCATCGCTTTATAGCTGTCGGAGGCCAGAGATTCCTGCGTCGCAATGAAGCGGGTTCCAACATAACATAGGTCAGCACCAAGCACTTCGGCAGCGCGAATGGCCCGCCCATCGCTGATCGCTCCGGCAAGGACGATATAGCCGTCAAAAATGGCTCGTATCTGGGGAAGCATCGCAAAAGGACTCAATGTTCCGGCGTGGCCACCTGCGCCGGCACACACGAGGATCAGGCCATCGACACCGGCGGCGATTGCTTTTTGCGCATGGCGCAAATTGGTAATGTCGTGAAAAACCAGCCCACCATAGTCGTGAACCGCCTGGACCACCGCCGACGGATCGCCGACGCTCGTGATGACCAGCGGCACCGCGTGCTTACGGCACAGGGCCACTTGGTCGAGGCTTTCGGCCAGGGCCTCCTTCCGCACCGGAATATTGACGGCGAACAAGGGCATAACTCCGTCCTGTTCGGCGGCGATTCTATCGCGGGCTGCGGCTATCTCGGTCAGCCATTGGTCCAGTCCCTCCAGTGTACGGGCATTGGGCGCTGGAAAAGATCCGATAATACCCGCTTTCATGGATTCAACGACCAGATCGACCCCGGACACCAAAAACATCGGTGCGGCGATCACGGGAAGCGTCAATTGGCGGAATCGGTCATCTCGTCCCACAATATTCTTCACAGTCTAACGCCTTTCTGATTTTGCAGGCTCGCCTGGTCCGGCTTTTGCAAAGCATTCGCCGGGAGTCCCCATCATCGCAAAGTCAAACAGGGCGCGTTTGAACCAGATTTGCAGTTCATATTCCCAAGTATAGCCAATGCCTCCATGCGCCTCGACTGCAGCACGGCTGGCCAGTCGGAAGATTTCGCACAAATGCGCTTTGGCCAAGGCAGACAGTCTTGACGCGTTCGCTGGATCATCATCGTAAGATTTTGCCGCGAGCCAATATAGCCCAATGCCCGGGTCAATTGTTGCCGCGAGGTCGGCCAACTGGTGCTTCACGGCCTGAAACGAACCAATCGGCGCGCCATATTGTTCGCGCATCTTGGCATAGGCCACGGACATATTGAAGCACCGCCGTGCGCCGCCATAGGCATCGGCCGCCAGCAAGACGCGTCCCGCATCGAGCAATCGTGCGCGCTGCGCCTGGTCGATATGCAGCAACTGCACATCGGCAAGATCATATTCGATCGCAAACAGCGGGCGGGTCCGGTCGGCAACATTGAGCGCCGTCATGTTTCCTATGTGCTCGCGGGCGAGCAACCCACACCCCTCGCCAGCGCGGACCACAAGGACGTCCGCACAATCTGCGTTAAGGACGGCATCAGCGCGAACTTTACCGGTGGCCGGGTGCGCCACACCGCTTTCACAATAGAGCGCATCCATGGCAAGCGATACGCGACGTTCGCCGGTTACGAATGACTGCAGATATTGCGACTGAAGTTCGTTTTCAGGTGCGCACGCAATGGCCATGGATGCCAGCATATGCCCCAAAAAAGGAACTGGAGCGGCATGATAGCCCAAAGTTTCAGCCACCAGCGCCAGATCGAACAGTGATAGAGCCAAACCGCCATGCTTTTCGGGCACGACCAATGCTGGTACACCAAGATCGACAAGCCCGTCCCAAAGAGCCGCATCAAAGCCCGTACCGGCATCGAAAACATGGCGCAGTTGGGTGGCGGGCATTGCCCGTTCGCAAAGGCGCTCAACCGATTCCCGAAAACTATCTTGAATGTCAGAAGTATCGAAAATCATGCGCCTTCTCCTTGGGCGCGGGGAAGGTCCAAGCCGCGTTCAGCAATGATATTGCGCTGAATGTTGGACGAGCCGCCAGCGATAGCGACTCCCAATGAACCTACAATCTGGTTCACCCATTTTTCCGCCCCGCGTACCTGGGCCGATGGCAGCAGCAGACCGGATTCGGCTATCAACTCTTGCGCAAGGGCGGCAATCCGGTGGCCGATCCCCGTACAAACCAGCTTGTTCAGCAATGGCGAGAGGCCGGGATCTTTACCCACTGCGGCCCGGCTGAATTGCCGATAGCTCGAATATTGCTGGCTCAGTACCAATGCCTCGATCCGCGCCAATTCCACCCGTATCACGGGGTCCTGGATGGCCGGAAGCCCGGATCGTGTCGTGCCGGCCGCGAGCTCATATAGCCTAGCATACATTGCCATATAGCTTTTGGCATTGCCGATCGAGGATCGTTCATGCTTCAAAGTGGTCTTCGAAACCGACCAGCCTTCACCCCGATTTCCGACGATCCAGTCGGCCGGTGTCTTCACATTTTCCAGGAAGACTTCACCGAATTCCTCTCCACCATGCAATTGCTTAAGCGGGCGGACGGTGACCCCGGGCTGTCGCAGATCGATGAGGAGATAGCTTATGCCTTTATGCTTCGGGGCATCGGGTTCGGTTCGAACCAGCGCAAACATGAACTGCGCCTTGAGGACATCGGTGGTCCAAATCTTATGGCCATTGATAACCCACTGGTCACCAGTCAGCACGGCACTGGTTTTGAGCGCAGCCAGATCGCTGCCAGCGCCGGGTTCCGAATATCCTTGCGCCCAGACATATTCACCGCTGATCGTCGGTCTGATAAATTGTTCACGCTGCCATTCCGTACCACAGTCAAGCAGGGTCGGAACCAGCATGCTTGTGCCGTTGCCCGAAACTTCCATGGGTGCCCGTACGCGTCCGAATTCCTCACGGATGATCTCGGCACGGATGATATTATAGGCTTGTTCCGAACCGCCATAGCGACGCGGGATGGAACGATAGAGATAACCCGCTTCGATCGCCCGTTGCCGGAACAGCGCAATGTCCTTTTGACTGCGATTGCGTTGCTTGTCTGCTTTTGGCCAGCAGCTTGCCAGAAACGCGCGCACCTCATCGCGAAATCCGATGTCAGATTCGTTGATGTTTAAATCCATAGGATGAGCTCCGGAACATGGGTCATGAGCAAAGCCTAGCTATCCGGGAAGGGATAGGCGAGCAGCCGATCAAGCTGGTGCGAGCGGTTGCCGAACAAAGCATCAAGCAAGTGTGTCCGCTTCAAAAGAAGATGCATCACATGCTCGTCTGTGACGCCAATGGCCCCGAATATCTGGATAGCCGATCGCACGTTGCGATAGGCGGCATCGATCGAAAGGCATTTGAGCGCCCGCACTTCATAGAACGCGCTATCGCTTTCCTTGGCAAGCGAGGCTGCTGCGAAGGCAAGCTGTGAGTCCACTGCCTCGCTGCGCACGGCCATGTCAGCGCAAGCGTGACGAACAGCTTGAAAACTTCCAATCGCTTTGCCAAATTGTTCACGCACCTTGGCATGTTCGCACGCAAGATCGAGTGCTAGCCTTGCGAGCCCCGCTTCCATAGCCGCAACAAGTAATAGGCCTCGGGACGTCACATTTGCCGGTGCAACGCAGAGTATCTGCGGCAACGCATCGATGCTCATGGTATCAACAGCCGGATCGAGGCCGCAAATTTGCTCATGCGATGTCAACGGAACCGCGCCGTGCAAAATCATCTGGTCATTGGCATCCAGCCGTACGGCAACTTCGGCATTGGCCATGGCCAAAGCCAGCCACGGCGGGTTAAGGGAGGTCCCGATCAAATACCCAGCCCGCGCTTCACCTTTGACGAGCCGCTCGCAAAGCGCGGGATTTGAGTCCTTCGCGGCATGGGCAGCGATCACCGAAAACAATAACTCCATGGGGCCGCAATGATAGCCAATTTTATGGAACAGCAGTGCTTCCTCGACCGTGCTAGCCTGCATGCCACCAACGGACATGGGCAAGCCGAGCCCAATCCAGCCAAGGTCACTCGCCAATTGCCATAACGACCGGGTCATGCGGCGCGGATGACCACCTGTCAGCGGCAGCTCGTCACCCAATACCGCCGCGATCGCCTCGACGATTTGTTCTTGCTCAGATGTGAGGAGCAGGTCCATTTTTACCTACCGGCTACGTGGCAAGGAAAGAACACGGTCGGCGATGATTTCGCGCTGGATGTCTGAGCTGCCGCCTGCGATCGACGCGGCATAGCTGCGCAGATATTCACACACGGGTCCCGTGCTGCCGTAGGAAAAGTTCAGTGTCTGCATCGGGGTAAGGTCTGCCGCAAATTGCTGTATCGCCTGGGATACCTGACTAACGTAAAGTTTAACGATCGAACCCTCGGGGCCGGGAGATCCGCTACGCTCGGCACGCGAAATGACAGCATAAGCCATCGACCGAAGCGCCGCCACCTGCGCTCTCAGGTCAGCAAGTTTGCGGGCGATTTCGTCATCGTCAATCGCCGCCCGGCGCCCCCCGGGACCAGGCAACTCCATAGCGAGAGCGATCAGCCGCTCAACTTCGCGCGCAAGGCCCACCTGTTCGGCAAGAAAGGCTGTCCCTCGTTCGAAGGACAGCGTCGACATGGCCGTTCGCCATCCGTCGTTTACGGCACCCACCACATTGCGCAGCGGTATGCGCACAGCATCGTAAAACACCTCGCAAAAATGCAACTCGCCTGACATTTCACGAATGGGACGGATGCTGATCCCAGGCGCTAACATGTCGCAGATAATCCACGTCAGCCCCTTGTGCCGCGGCTGGGCCGGATCGGTACGAACCAACAATTCCTGATAGCGCGCAAAATGTGCGAAACTGGTCCAGATTTTCTGTCCGTCAACAACCAAATGGTCACCCTCAACGACACCGCGCGTCCGTATCGCGGCGAGGTCCGATCCGGCATTGGGCTCGGAAAATCCCTGGCACCAGATAGATTGACCGCTCAATATGGCTGGCAGATGCTCTTGCTGTTGTTGCTCCGAACCGAGCTGGATCAATGTTGGACCGGCATGGTTGATTCCAACGAAGCACGCGCCAATGAAGGGCGCGTCGGCACGTGCATATTCCTCATGCCATATCAGCTGCTGCACTGTCGAAAGGCCCCGGCCACCATAGGCTTTGGGCCAACTGATGCCGGCCCAGCCAGCATCAAATTGGCATTTCTGCCATTCAACATCAAAGGCGAGCATCTCCGGGCCATCCAACGGACGCGGCGCAGACGGCCGGTTCGTTTCAAGCCATTCACGCACCTCCGCGCGGAATTGCAGTTCTTCGGAGCTGAAGTCTAGATTCACGGGCGTTTCTATGCCTTGCGCCCGGCCAGCGACAATTCGCCATGACGGCGCATAAAGCTAACCGACTGGCTTGCCAAAGCTGCAGGCGGTTCTGGCAGCAGCACCGGCCCCCCAATACGTGACGGCAGCAGCACCGTTGCCTCGCCGCGCGTGGTTACATCGCCACGCTGGTTGGTCATCAACAGCTCCAGATCAACCCAGTAGCGATTATCCTCATGCCGCTTGCCAACAACCTTGCCGGTCAGGAACTGAACGTCCCCCATATAGTTGAATTTGCGCATCTCGTCATATTGGCGGTGAACAAAGCCATCGTCGCCGATCCAGTCGGTCAGATAATGGTGAAACCATCCTTCGCGAACAACGCTATAATCATATGGCATGGGATTGCCGATCGCTTTGGCCCAGTCGCTGTCCCAATGAACACGTTGCGCAACATCGGGAACCCCCTGTTCATTGCGAACGTAGAAAGCAGGAATGCGCTTCCTATTTTCCCACGCGCGCCGCGACCCCGACAGTCCAAAGGTCGTTATGCCATAGCCGCCCACATGATAGACCAACAATTCGGTCACGGTCAGCGGCCCCTTCACCATCGACGGCATCGCTTCACCGATTTCCACATCCTCAAAATAGCGCGGTTCGCTGCCGCGGCGACGCTCTGCGGCATAGGCCTCGTCGATGCGTTCAATGTCGGCGTCGGTGTAAACTGCCGGTTGAATCTCGGCATATTTGCCCTTTTTCTTCGCCGTTGATCGCTCCGTAAAAATTTCGCGGGTGCGCTGGATAAAAACCGGCTCGGCGCGCTGGTTCATCTTCACCGCCTTCAAAAAGCGGGTCACGGATCGACCTGCAAATTCCGAAGGCTTCACCTCCACGCCATCAAAACCGCCATATTTGTAAAGCTCATCGCCGACATAGAGCGGGCGGTACCAGAACTTCTCTGACCCCGATACAAAGGCATGGATGCCTTGAAACAGTCCGCGCGCCGCCGCCTTCAGTTCGGGCGGCAGCGGGTCGCCCAGCATCGATTGGGTAACGACTTCGGCCATGCTGTTCGGCGCGATCTGGCCACCCCAGCGCGTGGTCCGGCCATAGTCGGGGTCGCAGAACAAGGGGTTGTCATCGCCCACACCCCATGCAAAGTTCCGCGCCGAATCCGGCGTAATTCGCGTAATGACGTCGGCCTTTCGCGTGGCGGTGAAAGCACCGTCAAGCGTTTTGGCACGTTCTATATCTTCGTCCGACAGACGCGCCTGGGTCGCTGCGTCAAACTCACTCTTGACGTCAAATGCTTTCTGATTTTCTATAGCTGCGGACATTAAAATCTCCTGATGTTAGCGGGTGGTTCCAAAGGCAGCCTTTGCTGCAGCCACCGAAAGAGTCATGTTCGTCGCCTCAAGGTCAAAGAGACTCTCAAGCGAACCATTTTGGGCCGCATTCAAGTTGGCCTTGATATAGGCGTTTGCTTCCCCGGGCCGGTTGGCCAATTTTTCAGCTATGCCCATGGTTTCGCTGAGGAGCGCATCATCAGCGACCACGCGGTTCACGAGGCCGAACTGCAGCGCTTGCGCCGCGCTCATCTTCTCGCTGAGAAAATAGAGCTCCCGGGCCTTCGCAGTCCCCAGAATTTGGGTCCAGAAATAAGACCCGCCATAGTCACCAGACCCGCCGACATTGGCAAAGGCACTTACAAAAACAGCCTTGTCCGATGCAATGCGCAAATCACAGGCGCCGGCGAGACTCAAGCCGGCGCCAGCCGCGGCGCCACCAATCATGGCGATGGTGGGCTTGGGCATTAGATGCAAGATGCGCGCCGCCTCCATCCGTGACCGAAGCCAATGGACGCTAGCGGCAAAGGATTTGTCTTTCTTCGACAATGTCGGCTTATCCAGCGATGAGACATCGTCTGCCGCACGGATATCCCCGCCAGAGCAAAAGGCACCGCCGCGACCGGTTAGTACCACCACTTTCACATCCGAGTCGTCTGAAAGTTCCAAAAAGGCCGCTGTGAGCTTCTTCATCAGCGGTGGATTCAGCGCATTGCGCCGCTCAGGCCGATTAAGCTCGACCAGGGCGATGTGGGCTTGGCGTGTGACGATAAGTTCATCCATATTCCTGCTTCCTCTGACTTGATCGCTAGCGCGATCGAAATCACGAAGCAAGTCATAACTGATGTACTGTTAGTTTATAGATTTTGGCAAGGCAGGCATCTTCCCCCGGTTTGGTGCTTTGCAGATCAGTTGGAACAGCCCTCGGCCAGCGGCGTATCGACCAAGGACGCCCAACAGCCGATTCGTGATCATAATGCAGGCATTGCAATGAGGCGTTTCGGGTACCGAGATCAGAGAACCAACCGGCTACCGGCTGATTTTGCTGCGTTTCCTGTGCACCGATCTTGGCCAGTCTCAGGCAGAAGCAAACCAAGTCGCGCGATGGAGCTTGCAAATCAATGTTCATCCACGCATAGATGACATACCGTTAGTTTAGAGGTTTGATATGCTGCTCGAACAAGCTCTCAAATCGGTGTTCGCGCTCGATTCTGACGCTGGTGCCGTTGAGTATGATGGACAATGGTGGACGTGGGGTGAATTACGCCGACTCGCCGACGCAATCTCCCGGATCGCCGACGAGGCGAGATTCGGCGATGATGCGCCCGTTGCAATTCTGCTCCGCAATCGACCTTCTGTATATGCAGCCTTGGTTTCCGTGATCGAAAGTCGGCGCTGTCTGGTCACAATCAATCCCATGCAATCCCCGCAGCGCATCGGCGAGGATCTTCGGAGCCTGAGTGCGCCCATCATCATTGCGCTCGAAAGCGATTGGGCCTTGCTCAATCTTGAACCTGTGGCCAGCGCCATTGGCGCGCTGGGCATCGCTGTTCCGGATGCTCAGGATGGGTCAGTTGCGGTGAGGCTTGAACCAGCGCAGGCGCAGGCGAGTAACTGGATGCCGCCGCAAAAAGGCATTGCGATACAAATGTTGACGTCGGGCACGACCGGAAAACCAAAGCGGATCAATCTCAAGCGCAGTCAGCTGGAAACGGGATTGCTTGACGCTGCGGTTTACGAGAAAGGCCGCAATGCACCTGGAACACGATTGAGTGCGGCCGTCGAGATTATTCAGACCCCATTTGTGCATATTGGCGGTATCTTCAGCGTTCTCAATGCAGCGCTTTCCGGTCGCCGAATTTGCTTGCTTGACCGATTTACCGTTGCATCGTGGCGCGACGCGATTATCCGCCACCGACCGAAAGTTGCTTTTGCACCTCCAACCGCCCTGAAAATGATTTTGGACGCGGATCTTCCACCGGAGGATTTTGCAAGTCTTGTTGCATTGCGTTCTGCAACTGCGCCGCTCCCCCCGGCTATCGTCGATTCTTTTCTGGAACGCTATAATTTACCCGTGCTGGAAAATTATGGTGCAACGGAGTTTTCCGGGGGCGTGGCGGGCTGGACACTCGACATGTTTCGCAACCACTGGCCAGCCAAACGCGGCAGCGTGGGCTGTCTTCATGCCGGGGTAGCTGCGCGAATCGTTGACGAAACCAGCTTCGAGGAATTGCCCCCAAATCACCGCGGTCTTCTTGAGTTGCGATCGCCGCAAATCGATTCGTCGGGAGGATGGACGCGCACGACGGACATTGCCAAACTCGACGAAGATGGCTTTCTCTATATTTGCGGGCGCTCCGACAACGCTATCATTCGCGGCGGATTCAAGATTCAACCAGACGATATTGCCGACGCACTGGAGCGGCATGAGACCGTGCGCGAGGCGGCGGTGATTGCGATCCCCGATGAGCGGCTGGGGCAGGTACCGGCGGCAGCCGTCGTCCTTAAGTCGGACGCGAACGAGGTGACTGTCGATGAGCTGAAAAGCTGGGTTCGAGAACAGCTTACCGCCTATTCGGTCCCGTCGGTCCTGCTTGTCCTTGAGGACATGCCCCGAACGCCTTCAATGAAAGTCAGTGCAATTGCGCTTCGCGAACTTGTCATCGAAGCTGCCATAAGGTGACACTATGACAGCTTTTTCCTATCCTCTGTGACGATGGTAAGCATATACCCCTGACATCAAGGGCGCCACTCAAAATAAGATGGTTGCAATAAAACTGACATTACGTTACTTTTAGGGATCGGGTGCGCGATTGGCGTGTGGCCGGGACAACAAGATGGGCGATAGATCCGTCTGACGCAGAGCGGGAAATCTGGAAGGGAGTGTCATGAAAGGTTTATTCAAGTCCACGTGCGCGATGGCGGCGTTAACGGTTGCTTCGACTGTCTGCTTTGGTTCAACTGCCTTTGCGCAGAGTGCGAGCACATCTCAAAATTCAACTGACGATGCTAAGGCCGAGGAGCTGCAGGGTCTGGATGAGATCATCGTGACGGCGCGGAGACGTCAGGAACGCGTTCAAGATACGCCAATATCTATGACGGCCTTGTCCGGCGACACGCTTAGTGAATCGGGCACACGTACCATAGGAGATCTGGCAGCGATTGCGCCCAGCCTGTTCGCCAGCGGAAGTGCGGCTGGTGCAGGAACGACATTTTTCGCCATTCGTGGACAAACCCAACTTGATTCCCAAGTCGCAACAGACCCATCGGTAGCGCTCTATCTGGACGATGTATATATCGCTACGTCCAACGGTGTTCTAAATGACCTGACCGATATTCAGCGCGTCGAAGTGCTCAAGGGACCGCAAGGCACTCTTTTTGGAAGAAATACAACTGGGGGCGCCATCGCGGTCTACTCCAATCCTCCAACCTATGACCTCGGCGGGAGCTTTCGGGCAAGGTATGGCAGCTTTGACTCCTTTGGCTTCGAGGGCGTACTCAATGTTCCAATCGTTGCGGATAAGGCCGCTTTGCGTTTGGTCGGTGTCACTTCGCAGGATGACGGATATGCGGTCAACGCAGTGTCGGGCGAAGCCTTGGGCAAGCAGTTTTCGCGCCAGGCTCGAGGCACATTGCTTTTGGAACCGGTGGACAATTTTTCGTTGACGATCCGCGCAGATTACAGCTTGTTGCGCAATCGTGGCCGTGTTACGAAACTGGCCTATATTGAACCCGCTGCGGTCAATCCGTTCAACCCGTCCCTTGCGGTAACAGCGATTGAATCGGGCTTGTTCGCCGGTGGCTTTCCGGATGTTTTTGCGGCCGAGGCCGCACTGGCGCCCTTTTTGAATGCCAGCAATGATCGTATTGCCCAGACTAATGGTATCTCCCCTTCAACGGGTTTGCAGGCGAATTTTGCCCGATTTGAACAATGGGGCGTTTCAGCCCGCGCTGAACTCGAACTAGGCGATATTACGCTCCGCAGCATTACCGCTTATCGTGAGCTGGACGGAAAAAGTTTTGGCGACGCGGACGCAACGCCCTTCTCGATTCTGCAATATGAAACCACCCTGGACCCCAAACAATTCAGTCAAGAATTCCAGATATTGGGTGAATCCTTCGACAATAGGCTGAACTGGGTAGCCGGAGCCTATTTTTACCAAGTCAAAGGCGCCGATGGCTCAACAGCGGAGAATTTAAGCGTTCTCACCGGTCAGGATTTAACGGGTGACGGTATCCCAGATATACTGAACCCCAATTTCAGTCTCGGCGATAACGATAACACAAGCCGTGCGGTGTTCGCGCAAGGCACGTTCAAGCTGAGCGATGTCTTTTCGATCACGGCAGGAGGACGATATACGAGTGAGCGCAAAACACTGGATTTAACCTCAACGGCCGGCGGATTGTGCTCGCTGCCTCCCGCGCTCCTTGTATCTCCAGGCGTTTGTCAGACACGGCTTTCAAACAAATTTGATGGCTGGTCCTATATTTTCTCGCTGGAGTATAAGCCCAACAATGATCTGTTGGCCTACGCCAAGACGACACGCGGCTTCCGAAGCGGCGGGCAGAATTTCCGTGCGCGCGGCGACGTCGCTGCCTTTGCGCCCTTCCGGCCCGAAATTGTCACTGATTATGAGCTGGGTTTGAAATCGGAGTTTTTCGACCGCCGGGTCCGCTTCAACCTGGCGGCATTCTATTCGAACTACAGTGACATTCAACGCGTCACGCAGGTGCCCGGTGGCGGTGGCGCGGTCCAGGCTATCACCAATGCCGCCAAAGCGCGCATCTATGGTGTTGAAGTTGAAACGCTCGCATCGCCACTTGAAGGACTGACGCTTGGCGCCAACCTTGGCTATATCAATGCGCGTTACAAGGAGTTCGTCGATGTCCTCGGTGATCGGACGAACGAACCCTTCGTATTGACGCCAGAATTCAGCTATTCCCTGTTCGGTGAGTATGGCTTTGACGTCGGCGATGCGGGAACGCTGAAGATTCGCGGCGATTGGCGATGGGTCGATGCCGTAGATTACGGTCGTGGGGGCCCGGGAACACGCGAACCTTCGTACGGCTTGATGAACGGTCGGATCAGTTTCACGACCTCGGACAATCAGCTTGAATTCGCGGCTTTCGCTCGCAATCTGTTCAACAAAAAATACAATGAAGGCCGCTTCGATTTCGTCGATACCTTGGGGTTTGCAGTCGCTTATGTCGGCGATCCCCGCACATTCGGTGTTGAGGCCAAAATTCGTTTCGGCGGCGAAAAATAATGGCTTGCGCGGCTTGCCGTGCTGGATCCCCGGTAAGCCGCGCCAATCGCCATAAGGGCGATGTCGTCCATGCCAGCTGAGCCGGCATCAGCGAGCAGCCCCATTTCAGCGCTGGAATTGCGGCAGCGGCGACTGGCCGTCGCACTGTTCATGGCGATGTATGCCTGCATGACCATTGATCGCAGCATTATGGCGGTCCTGGTTGAACCGGTGCGCGCCGAATTTAATGTGTCGGATACGCAGATTGGGCTTATCTCAAGTTTTGCATTTGCGTTATGTTTCGGAGTCGCCGGTATACCGCTCGGTGTTCTGGCAGACCGTTGGAACAGGCGAAAACTACTCGCAGCCTGCCTCGCCATCTGGAGCGCATTGACGATATGCAGCGGATTTGCGAACAATTTCTGGCAGCTGCTGCTCGCTCGCACAGGTGTGGGCGTGGCAGAAGCTGGTGGAACGCCAACCGCTTTGTCCATGCTCTCCGATCTGTTCCCCCCCGACCGACGCGCGACAGCCGTTTCGTTAATGTATCTCGGGGGACCTGTTGGCACCGTAATTGTATTTGGCGGCGGTGGCTTTTTGGCAGCAGAATATGGCTGGCGAACGGCGTTCATTGTCGCTGGCATCCCTGGTCTCGTCCTTGCCGCGGTCACACTCATGGTACTCACCGAGCCAAAACGCGGTCGCTTTGATGGTAGCGGGGGCGATGTGTATGAACGCGTCGGGCTAGCAGCAACGGCCAGCTACCTCTGGACAACACCCAGCCTGTTTCACATGACACTTGCCATTACCGCCTGTGCGCTGGTGCTGTCGGCTGAACTGATGTGGCTGACGGCATTTTTCATCCGTTCGCATGGCATGTCGCTTACCAGCGCCGGAATGCTGATCGCGTTCGGTTACGGGGTTATAAGCGCTGTAGGTGTGGCCGGAGGTGGCTTCATTGCTGACCGGTTCATGAAGCCGGCAGCCAGCCCCACGCGCGTCCTGACAATTTCCTGCATATTCTCTATCCCCGCTCTGCTGATACTCGTGTTGAGCCCCAGCCTTGTGTTTGCGATGATAGGTCTCTCGCTCTGGTCGATTACTGCATCGATGTGGTATGGACCGGCCTATGGACTCTGCCAGAATTTGACCCCTCCAAAGATGCGCGCGACACTGTCGGCAATCATATACTTTTGCACCGGCGTCATCGGTTTTGCTTTAGGGCCCCAAATCGTCGGAATAAGTTCGGATCTGGCTGCAGCATCACTGGGTACAGAATCGTTACGCGCCGCGCTGGTCATTCCGGTTCTGGGCCATGCATTCGCGTCTTGGCACTATTATCGTGCCGGGCAATCGGTGCTGCGCGAATGCCACCAACTTGCTGCATAGCCCATTACGGCTACATGCTCGTTTGAAACGCAAGGTTGCCCATTAACTTGCGTTCAGCGCTTGGGGGGCTTCAAACCAGCCTTCTCGCGGTCAAATGTGTTGGACGTTACCCCTTCATCGCGCAGCTGATACTTCAGGACACGACCAACGGGATTGCGCGGCAAATCGCTGCGCAGCTCGAAATAGCGGGGAACGGCGAAGTTGGGGATATTGATAAACGACCATTCGCACAGGTCGAGGACCGTAACATCATAGCCCTCCTTCAGGACGGCAGTCATTTTCACATCATCTTCGGTATATTCCGACAAAACGGCATGTACGGCGACATCGGCGATGGCCGGGTGCTCCCTGAAGGCGGTTTCCATTTCATAGCTGGATATATTCTCGCCGCGGCGCCGGAGGTAATCCTTCTTCCGATCGACAAAGTAGAAAAAGCCGTCCTTGTCGAATTTGCCGATATCGCCCGTGCGAAACCATAAATCGCGCAACACAGTCAAGGTTTCGTTAGGCCGCTTCCAATAACCGCTGAACATCACCAATGGTTTCAGCGGACGAGCAATAATTTCGCCCGGTGCGTCTGGCCCAAGTTCATTGTCATTTTCGTCAACAATCCGGACGTCGAAACACGGGTTTCGTTTTCCTGACGAGCCAGCGGGGCGTTCGAGGTGAGCGGGCCAGCACGTCAACAGCGACGCTTCGGTCAAGCCGAAGGCAGTGGTGCCGCCATATTTTATGCCGAACCGGTCTTTCCAGCGATCAACCAAAACCGGCGGGAAAGGAGCGCCGGAAGCGATCCGGATCTGACCATAACAACGCTTCATCGCGTCTGTTTCGTCCGCGTCGGCAATCAATGGCATCATGGCACCCATCAATTGAACAATCGTGGCTTTGCTGCGCTCAACTTCGGGCCAGAAGTTAGATAGCGAGAAACGGGGGTAGATAAACGCCTTGCCACCACGCAACAGCGTAGAGACGATTGTCGCCGTGATAATGTTCATGTGGAATATTGGCAAGGGCGTCCAGATCACGTCGTCCGCCGACATGTCATTCACTGTCGCAATATCGCTCGCCAGATTACAGGCATAATTGTGGCTGACCATGCAGGCTTTGGACGGTCCAGTCGTGCCACCCGTGAAAATCAGCAGAGCCAAATCGGACGGCTGAACAGCAATGGTGGGATCTTCACCATCAGCGATGCGGTGACGATCAAGATGCTCGACCAGAAACTTGCCCGATCCAAGGCTCACCTCAGGTCCGCGATACAGCAGCGCTGACAGTTCGGGCAATCCATCGGCAACGGCAAGCACACGTTCCGCATAATCATGCTCTGCAATGACGATGCGCGATCCCGACTCCGCTATTTGATGGCGAAGAAATTCACCCTTATAGGCGGTGTTAACCGGAACACAGATTCCTCCGATGCGCGTGATTGCGAACAGCAGCAAAACGCTGTCCGCATTGTTATCGAGCAGCATCGTTACCGTGTCGCCCGGTTTGACACCCAGCGCAACAAGCCCCCGCGCCAAGTTCTGGGATTCGGCATCAAAACGGGACAGCGTATAGGAATCGCCCAGAAAATCGATAAACTCGTGGTCTGGATTGCGCGCCACTGCCCGCTGCAGGATCGCAATCAATGTATCCATTTCGCCGCTAGTCCAGACAATATTTTCCATCAAAGCCACATCCCTATTTGCGAAAACTTGTTCCTTAAGCCGCCTGTTCTGCCATACCGGCACGAAGGGCGGCCTTTAACCGCGACAGTCCCTCATCAAGCAGCGCGTTGCTAATCGTCAGCGGCGCCAGCAATCGGATGACATTGCCATATAGCCCGCATGCCAGCAGCAGAACGCCGGTTTGGCCACCCGCCGCCACGACCCGGCGGGTCAGTTCCGCATCCGGCCGATGCGCATCACGATCTTTTACGAGCTCAAATGCCACCATTGCGCCGAGTCCGCGGACATCGCCGATACAGGCAAACTCAGCCTCATTGCTCCAAGCCTGTACTTCCGTCATCAGCCGCGCACCGATTTCAACCGCGCGGGAACACAGATTCTCTTTCTCGATGACATCAAGCACCGCATGGGCTGCGGCACATCCTATCGGAGAGCCGGCAAAGGTTCCCCCCAGCCCACCCGGGGCCGCCGCGTCCATAATCTCGGCCTTTCCGGTTACTGCAGCGATGGGAAAGCCGCCGCCCAGGCTTTTCGCCATAGGTACAAGGTCTGCCTCTATTGCGGCCTGCTCATGCGCAAACAGGGTCCCGGTCCGGGCAAAGCCGGTCTGCACCTCGTCGATGATCAGCACAATGGAATGGGCATCGCAAATCTCACGAAGGCGCCGCAAGAAACTTGGTGGCGCGACGAGAAAACCGCCCTCCCCTTGGACCGGCTCGATTATGATCGCAGCCGCCTGGCTTGGCTCGACATCGGCCTTGAACAAGCGATCGAGCGCACGAAGCGATTCCTCTTCGCCTATATCGCGGCACGCATCGGGAAAAGGCAGATGATATACGCTGCTTGGCAAAGGACCAAACAATTGCTTGTAAGGTGCAACTTTGCCGGTAAGCGCCATGCCCATCATCGTGCGGCCATGAAAACCGCCGACAAAAGCTATGATCGTCGGCCGACCAGTATGAGCGCGGGCAATCTTAACCGCATTCTCGGTTGCTTCCGCGCCAGTTGTCACAAACAGCGTCTTGCGCGGTCCCTTCCCAGGCACAAGGCGATTGAGACGCTCTGCAAGCGAAACATAGCCCTCATAGGGTGTGACCTGAAAACCGACATGCCCGAATTTGGCCGACTGAGATTGGATCGCAGCCATAACCTCTGGATGATTGTGGCCCGTATTCAAGACCGCTATGCCAGCGGCAAAGTCGATATAATGGCGGCCTTCGACATCCCACAGCTCGGAGCCAGAGGCCCGGTCGACGAAGATCGGAAGCGCATTGGTCACGCCGCGCGGGACCGCGTCGAGTCTACGTTGGTAAAGTGTCAGGTTTTCGCTCATAGCTGATGAACTATCAGCTAATCTCTCGCAATGCAAGCATCAGATCAGTTTCCTTGATAGCGTTATAAATTCGCTAAATTTTCTGCCCAATCGACGCTTTCGATTTTCCGATAACGATTCTGGCTTGCATTACTGATGCATCGTCAGTTATAATGAAAAATACGCTTGGATCCGGACTGTGTCGGAGCGGCAAGTAGTAAGGCATTTCATGATACGAACGCGTTTCACCGAGCTTTTCGGCGTTGAACATCCCATCGCGCAGGGTGGCATGCAATGGGTCGGGCGAGCCGAGCTGGTGGCAGCGGTGGCGAACGCAGGCGCTTTGGGCTTCTTGACAGCGCTCACACAGCCGACGCCCGAGGCGCTGGCAGCCGAAATCAGGCGCACCCGGGAGCTGACTGATCGACCATTCGGCGTTAATCTGACCATATTGCCTTCCATGACGCCACCGCCATATGCGGAATATCTGGCAGCCATCGTCGAAAATGGCGTCCATATTGTCGAAACAGCAGGGCATTCGCCGGCCGACCATATCGCCACGCTCAAATCGCACGATGTGAAGGTTATTCATAAATGTACCGCCGTTCGCCATGCGCTTGCGGCAGAGCGGATGGGTGTCGATGCGATCTCAATCGACGGCTTCGAGTGCGCCGGACATCCAGGGGAAGACGACATCCCCGGACTCATTCTCATACCGGCTGCCGCGCGCAAGATCCGTGTGCCGATGATCGCCAGCGGCGGCTTTGCCGACGGACGTGGCCTTGCGGCCGCGCTGGCGCTTGGTGCGGATGGAATAAACATGGGAACGCGTTTTTTGGCAACGCGCGAGGCGCCCATTCATGACAATGTAAAGCAGAAGATCGTCGCGAGCGACGAGCGTGCGACCAACATCATCTTTCGGAAATTCCGGAATACCGCGCGCGTCGGCAAAAACGCCGTCTCGGATGAAGTGGTCCGAATATTGGCGGATCCGGAGTCGACCTTCGAAGATGTGGCAGATCTTGTTCGCGGCGAGCATGGCCGGATTTTGCTGGAAACTGGTGACCTTTCGACCGGCCTTTACTGGGCGGGCCAGGTCCAGGGGCTGATCGACGATATTCCGACGGTGGCCGAACTGATCGAGCGCATTATGCGCGAAGCAACGACCTTGATCAACGAAACTTTGCCGCGGATGACTGCGGCCCAATCTGTCCATGAAAGGCAAAACCTATGACCGAAGCCTATATCGTCTGTGCAACACGAACCGCAGGCGGTCGCCGCGGTGGCAGACTCAAGGCGTGGCATCCCGCCGATCTTGCCGGGGCAGTACTTGACGATCTGGTCGCCCGCACGGGGGTGGACCCGGCGCTGATCGAAGATGTCATCCTTGGTTGCGTTACCCAGGCCGGTGAGCAGTCGGCAAATATTGCACGCAATGCCGTTCTGGCATCGAGTTACCCCGAAAGCGTCCCGGCGACGACGATTGACCGTCAATGCGGATCGAGCCAGCAGGCGCTTCATTTCGCAGCGCAAGCGGTGATTTCCGGCTCGATGGATATTGTTGTCGCAGCAGGCGTCGAAAGCATGACCCGGGTTCCAATGGGCCTCGCCATGACGCTGCCAGAGCGCGAAGGATTTGGCAGCAGCACCAGTCCGCGTATCAACGCGCGCTACCCCGGTGTTGTCTTTTCGCAGTTTCCGGGCGCTGAAATGCTGGCGACCAAATATGAACTGGGCAAGGATGCGCTCGATCGCTTTGCCTTTCAAAGTCACGAAAAGGCCGCCGCCGCCGAACTGGGCGGGCAATTTGATGATGAGATCCTTCCGATCCCCACTGATCCAGCTGATGCAACCAGCGCCGTGCATGACACTGACGAAGGCATTCGCTTCGATGCCAGCCTGGAAGCCATCGCGGGGGTCAAGACGCTGGTCGATGGCGGGCGGCTTAGCGCTGCCACCGCAAGCCAGATTTGCGATGGGGCATCGGCGGTGATGGTCGTCAATGCGCGCGGTCTGAAACAACTCGGCATTCAGCCATTGGCACGCATCCACCACATGACGGTGTTGGGCGAAGATCCTGTAATCATGCTGGAGGCACCGCTCAATGCGACCAAGATCGCCTTGAAAAAGGCCGGACTGACAATTGACGACATCGATCTGTTCGAAGTCAATGAGGCTTTCGCCAGCGTTCCTTTGGCTTGGCTGAAAGCGACAGGCGCTGATCCCGCACGGCTCAATGTAAATGGTGGAGCCATCGCCTTGGGACACCCACTTGGCGCAAGCGGGACCAAATTGATGGCAACGCTCGTGCACGCATTGCGCAAGCGCAACAAGCGCTACGGCCTGCAAACGATGTGTGAGGGAGGCGGGCTCGCCAACGTGACCATCATCGAAGCGATTAACTGAAACCAATAAGGAACCGTCATGCAACTAGAGAATATCAATGTCGTGATCACCGGCGGCGCGTCCGGCCTTGGTGCCGCAACCGCCCGCTTATTTGCCTCGCTGGGTGCCAAGGTGACCCTCATCGACCTTAACGAAACACTTGGGCGCGAAACGGCGGACGAAATCGGCGCACGATTTGTAGCAGTGAACGTGCTCGATGAAGATGGTATCGAAAAAGCGCTGGACGAAGCCGAAGCAGCCTCTGGTCCGTTGCGTGTGCTGGTCGGCTGCGCCGGAATAGGCAATGGCATAAAGACCGTGTCACGCGGAATCCCCTTCCCGCTTCCGGAGTTCCGCCGCGTTGTCGAAGTGAACCTGATCGGCACCTTCAATGTCCTGTCCAAGGCCGCTGCGCGCATGGCGCAAGCAGACCTGCTGGCCGAAGAACGTGGCGTCATTATCAATACCGCCAGCGTTGCCGCGTTCGATGGGCAAATCGGTCAGGCCGCCTATACAGCATCGAAGGCGGGGATTGCGGGAATGACCCTGCCAATTGCCCGCGACTTGGCCGACAAAGCCATTCGAGTCGTCACCATCGCGCCAGGCCTGTTCCTGACGCCGCTGATGATGAATTTGCCTGAGCCCGCTCGCGAATCATTGGGACGCCAAGCGCCCTTTCCAAGCCGTTTGGGCCACCCTTCGGAATATGCGCTGCTGGCGCGGGCGATTGTCGAAAATCCCATGCTCAACGGTGAAACCATCCGTCTGGATGGGGCAATAAGGATGGCACCCCGCTAAGCGCAATCGTTGGCCCTGGAGTAGCAGCATGACCTATGAATTCATTCGATATGATCGCGAGGGCGCTCTGGCTATCCTCACCATCAACCGGCCGGAAGTCTACAACGCCCTGCATCCACCCGCGCATGACGAGTTGCACCACGCACTTGACGCATTCGCCGCCGATCCGGAGTTGTTTGTCGCCATTGTCACCGGCGCTGGCGATAAAGCATTTTGCGCCGGCTTCGATCTGAAATGGCAAGCAAGCGGCCAGGAAGTGCGGATGCCGCCCACAAGCTTTGGTGGTATTGCGAAGCGCGACGACTTGTTCAAACCCGTGATCGCCGCAGTGAACGGCTTGGCGATGGGAGGTGGCTTCGAGATGGTGTTGGCCTGTGATCTGGTGATCGCCGCAGAGAATGCTCAGTTCGCGCTGCCGGAGCCGCGAGTTGGCATAGCGGCGCTTGCTGGAGGAATGCACCGCCTCCCCCGGATGATTCCGCAGAAAAAAGCCATGGGGCTGCTGCTCACAGGACGGAAAATCGGCGCTGCCGAAGGCGAAAAACTGGGCTTTGTTAATGAAGTCGTGCCGGCGGGCCAAGCTCTAGAAGGTGCCCGGCGGTGGGCGGGAGAGATTCTTGAATGCTCGCCCATGTCAATCCGCTGCACCAAGGAGCAGGCCACGCTTGGCTTCAAATATGGTCTCGTCTCCGACGCCATGAACGCCGAGTGGCCTGCGCACAAGGCTCTCGTTGAAAGCGAGGACTATGTCGAAGGACCGCTCGCGTTCGCGCAGAAACGCAAACCCATTTGGAAGGGGCGGTAAGGGCGAGATCAGCGGCGAGGTGGATGTATTCGCATCCGTCGACGATGCACTCGCATATGTGTTAACAAGATTGAACCCGCAGATTTTTTGCTGACCTCCAGTGAGATACTCATATAAAACTGCGTAGCCGCGGTTATTCTTCATGAATTTTATTCGGTTGGAGGCATCATATTCGACAGCAACGGTCGTGCCGTCGGCGAAGGTCACCAAAGTGGAACGGCCATTAGGAGTTCCGTAGCCAGTACCGGCAATATCTGAAAAATAATAGAGATTTCCGGATCGGTCGGTCAACTGGTATCCCGAACCAATCCGCTGTAGTTTGTAGCCCAACGCGCTATTGCTCCACCAGATAAAGCCTCCGCTGCCATTTGAGACAAAATCTAATTTCGTCGAATTTCCGATATCTGAAGGTGTTGGAATACTAGTGGCGCCAAGGTAAACGCTGAACACAGCTTGCCCTGCCCCTCCAGCAGTTTGAACAGTGCGCCATACAGCGATGCCAACGAAATTATACCCAGTCTGATTGAACCCACGCTTTAGAACGAAGGGACCCATTTCAAACGAATATGGAAAATAGACAAATTTTCCGGTTTGCAAATTTACCCCCATAGGCGTGGAGGTCATGTGCGACGGAAACTCGGTCCGAAAGTCGCCCGCTATTGCTATCGATGCCGGAAGCATCATAGCCATGCTTGCCAACGCAAACCGATTGTGGATTGTAGATTTACGCATCAGCTGCACCCCGCTCCATTTTGAATAAGCATTCCCAAAGTCCCCGATGCAGTCGCGCCTCGGCTATCTTGAATGGTGTAAGTCACAGAGCCGGTTCCGGGCGCACCGTAGGCAGTAACTCCGATAGTGCTCGCACTTACGATGTAAACATCAGCTAAAGCAGAAGGTGAAACCGAGATAACCGTGAGATGTAGATCGCCATCGGCATCGGTGTCGTTTGCAGTCACATTCACGCTTCCTGACAAGCAGACCCCGATCGTGATGCTGTTGGCATTAGCAACAGGAGGCGTGTTAGGCGGAGGTGGCGGCGGTGACGGTGCGTTCGGATTTGGCGGATCAGCAACGACTGGGCGAGCAGCCGAACTTCCCGACAGACTGCTTTGATAGTTGCTGCGGTTTCCAGCCTTGTCGTAGCATACCGTATGCTTTTGCGAATTATTGACGGAGCCTGTACTTGTCGTTGAGATCAGCCTTCCTAATTCATCATTGTTGATTGTCGTTGAGAAGTGACCCGTTATTTTCACTGAGAATTGACCCGGGTGGTTGTTATATCCCGCGTTGCGGGTTTTGGGTCAAGAGGTTGGTTTTTCCTTTCTGTTTTTGGGCGCTGCGGCACTGGCGCGGAAGCGGAAGCTGTCATTCCCGGTCTCAAGGATGTGGCAGTGGTGCGTAAGTCGATCGAGGAGGGCGGTTGTCATCTTGGCATCACCGAACACACCGCCCCATTCGCTGAACGATAGATTGGTGGTGATGATGACGCTGGTCTGCTCATAAAGCTTGGATAGCAGATGGAACAGCAGCGCGCCGCCTGATGGACTGAACGGCAGATAGCCTAACTCGTCGAGAATGACGAGATCAAGGCGCAGCAGGCGCTCGGCAACCTGGCCAGCTTTATTCATAGCCTTTTCCTGTTCCAGCGCATTGACCAGATCAACCGTGGAGAAGAAGCGGACCTTTTTGCGGTGATGCTCAACAGCCTGCACGCCAAGCGCTGTAGCCATGTGGCTTTTGCCCGTCCCGGGACCGCCGATCAGTACGATATTGTCGGCACCGTCTATAAAATCTCCACGATGGAGTTGACGGATGAGGGCTTCATTCACCTCGCTGGCTGCAAAGTCGAACCCGGCCAGATCCTTGTAGGCCGGGAACCGGGCTGCCTTGATGTGGTAAGCGATGGATCTGACCTCACGTTCGGTCATCTCCGCCTTGAGCAGCTGCGAGAGGATCGGCACAGCCGCTTCGAACGCAGGGGCACCCTGTTCGATCAGGTCGCTGACGGCGCCAGCCATGCCGTACATCTTGAGGCCGCGTAGCATGACCACGATCGCGGCGCTGGCGGGATCATGACGCATGACGCGCCTCCTTGTTCCGGAGGGCATCGTAGCGCCCGACATTGGCTAGAGGCTCGCG
>JBEINE010000300.1:0-1822 GCA_040378245.1 Hyphomonadaceae bacterium
AATCAAATATCTAGCCGCGCAACCTGGTTCTTTTAGAACCAGACGCTAAATCAAATATCTAGCCGCGCAACCTGGTTCTAAAAGAACCAGACGCGCTAAATCAAATACCTAGCCGCGCAACCTGGTTCTTTTAGAACCAGACGCGCTCCAAGCCGAGAAAGGGAAATGCGCATGACAAAACTGGAATTCCTTGTGCCGATGCAGGGCAATGAGGCCGACATGGCCCTTATTGATCGCGCTTTATGGCTCGCGCAAGCTATGGACGGACAGGTCACCTCTATCTATGCGCAAAATGATCCTGTCGATATGTTGGCATGGCCCATTGATGGTTCGTTTGCCATGGCGTCTGCGTCTTTGCTCGACAATGCGCGCAAAGGTAATGATGAAGCCTGGCATGACCAAGAGGCACGGGTTTTGGAGCGGGCAAAGACGGCCCCGCAGCTGACCATCGAACGCTTGATTGGTTTTCCCGAAACCCAGATTGCCAGACGTGGGACCCTTAGCGATTTGGTGGTATTTTCGTGCGACAGCGCGCGGGGGAAGACCCTCATTTCAGGCGTTTTCACAGCCTGCCTCATGGATGCCTTGGCACCGGTTTTGATCATTCGTGGCGAGCCGAAACCCCAACTCAAAAAGATTGCGATTGCGTGGGACGGGGGATTGGAAGTGTCGCGGGCGGCAAAGGCGGCTTTGCCCTTCCTAAAAGCGGCGACCGAGGTCATTATTATGCAATCCGCCGACGGTCTGGACGAATTCGATCAGCCTCAGAGCGATCCAGCTCGCCTGTTTGACTGGTTGACGCGTCACCAGATTGCTTCGCGCGTTGAACTGATACCATCCACCAAGGATGTGGCCATCGATATTCTGATGGCCTGTTCTAGACTGTCGATTGATCTGCTTGTGTGCGGCGCCTACGGCCATTCGCGGGCCCGCGAATTCGTGTTTGGCGGCGTCACCCGCACGCTCCTTAAAACCACGACAAGCCCGTCTTTGTTTTTATCTCATTGAGGGACGTTTCTAAGATGATTGGTTTATCCCGCCTGAGACTGGCCCTTAGCCGCAATCCCGACGCCGGTTTTCCCGAGGGCGATGATCGCTACGGCTATTTGATTGTTGCCCCCCTCAATCACGAAGGCCACATTGATCTGCCGACGTGGCGCGCCCATCGCGCGCGCTGCACAGTCACCCGCTTAACACCAGATACCCAGGCCCACGCGCAGGGCTGGCTATTTCACCGCGAAGGCGCGTGGCACATCCATTATGGGCAAACCAGCGACGGCCCTGACGAGCATTTTGACCATTTAGGCGATCATCGGCTATTTGTTGGCGATTATCTCACAATATCCAGTCCCAATGGAGCGGCCTTAGTGTATCAAATCATTGAGCAGGTCGATGCCTAGCCACTAAGGACCTCGTTTCGCGTCACGGCAGTTAGAATTCAACAACGTTTTTGAAAATGGGTTCATGTCTCGCCCGCCTTCATGTCTATTGAAACGCGCTGCACTCTCAGTTTCGCGAGCCATATGTATTGGTCCATTCTCGGAATCAAAAATGATCCAGAGAGGCGCTGGAACCGACCGGACCGGATCTTCTTTGGCTTCGGCGCTTGGTCGATCCAAAGGCGGATTTAGCGCCAAAATCCATACGAAATTAGACAAATCGGGAGCCATAATCGGCTTTGATCTTACGGGTGGCGAAGTCTCTGACTGTCCACATTTCTGAGGGCCATTGCGGCAAGGCCAATCGCGACGCAGCCTGTGCCCGCGCCAAGCCCCACCCCCAAAAATCCAACGAAAAGAACCAGCCCAAGGTCTTTGCAAAG
>JBEINE010000002.1:0-45527 GCA_040378245.1 Hyphomonadaceae bacterium
AAGGTTGGGTGCCGCCATCTTCGACAGGGCCACGGCAGTCGCTAAATCCCCAGCCTTCAAATTAGCTGATACCGCACGCGCCAACAAAGCCCCATCGTCTGGACGACGCACATAGGCACGCGCCCAGGCCTTGGCTGCCAAGTCAGGATTATCAGTGTTTTGCGCAAATCGCCCTGCGAGCATGGCCGCCAATAGCTCGGAATCAGAAGCGCCAACATTGACCGAAAGCGCCATGTGCGCTGGCACCTTAGAAGGCGCGCGCAAAGCGACGCTTTGGGCTTGCGTCGCGGTGACCAGAAAACTACTCCCCGCCCAGATAATACTGAGGATTGCAGACCGCTTAAACACTTCCGGGTTCCAGCGAAATAGGCACCTCTCGTGGCTTAGGAGCCGGCGTCGTCAGACCATCTCGAAGTTTGCGTTCCAATGCCTCACTGCCCTCATAAGCGCCACCGATGTCTTTAGCCCGCCGCCATTGGGCGCGCGCGTCCTCTTTGCGGCCTTGGTGCCAATAGACATCGCCCAAATTATCATAAATTTCCGGGTCAGGAGAACCCTGCCGAAGGGCAACAGCCCCTTCAATCAAGCGCTGGGCTTCTTCAAGATTGCCGAGCTTATAGTGAGCTCGGCCAAATGAATCCATAATAGCGCCGGAATTGGGTCTGGCTTGATGGGCCTTTTGCAGAATCCGAAAACCCTCCTCCAGATCCACATCATAGGCGACCAAATTATAACCCAGCGCATTCATCACCTCAGGAGAGCGTGGAAACTCACTGGCACCGTCGCGAACAAGCTGGATACCTTCGGCCCGCGTTGAAGGATCTTTAGCCAAAGCACTGCCCACCCCAATTTTTGTCCGGCCATCAGACCCAAAAGCAGACAGCGAGTCACGAACCGCCACTTGTCCGACAGCGCGTGTTGCCTCAAATCTCAAAAGCAGCTTGGCTGCAGCCCCTCGGATGGGGTTATTTTTTTCAAGCCTTGCAACCAATTCTTTGGCTATGGATAGAGCTTCATTGCCCTGATTTGCCTGAATAAGAGCCCTTGCCAGCGTCAACCGAGCGATATCTTCCGCCCATTGACCGCGCCCTTTAGCCAAAGACATGCTGCGGCGGGCCGCGATCAGCGCCTTGGCATAATCGCTACGGGTCATCAATAAGTCGCTGCGACGATCCCACCATTGTGCATCGCGCGCACGGGTTGGGATCGTATCGAGCAGATCCAATCCCCGTTGTGGGTTCTCCAAGCTATTATAAATGCCTGCTAGGGCCAGACGGGCCTGATTGAGAAACGGACCTGAGACAATCGGCTCCAGGGTCTTGCCTGACGCCTCCTCTTCGTCCGCATCAGCTAATAGCCGAGCCAAACCTAAACGGGCGTCAACATTGCTAGGGTCGACCAGCAAAGCGGTTCGGAATGTTAGCGCGTCATTGACAAAAATCGCATCTGGATCGCTGCGCCTTTCTGAATTGGCCCCATCGGCTGCATCAGGACTAGGTTGTAACCGCCGTACAAGAATGCCAGCTGAGGCATAATCGGACATCAGGCCACTGACGGCGCTGTGAGGCGTGATTGCTGGCAAAGGGGCGGGTTGTTTTTCAACCAAGCTTTTGCGGAAGGCTGCCTGCTCACTGTCAAGCGCCTTGGTTTCCCCGAATATCGCGTCAAACATCTTTAAGGCTTGTGTGTCTTGACCTGCCTTCACCAAAAGCACTGCGTAACGCTTTGCGAGCTCCTTAGCGAACATCAGCTCGCCAGTAGATTCCGCAACCCGATACTGGCGCAATGCCGTGTCAATTTGTCCATCCTGTTCGGCCAATAAAGCTCGATGGGTGGCGTAAAATGGTTTGCGACCGCTATCGCTATAAAGGTCCCAGACGCCTACCGCCTCACTCGCCTTGCCTTGGCCAACCAAGGCCCAACTGCGCAATGAAGCGACGAGCATGTCATCAGTGTCAGCAAGTCTGAGCGCCTCTAATGCCTCGCCATAGTCCCCTCGGGCAAAAGCCCGAACGCCGGCGAAATAACTAGCACTGGCGCTATCGCCGGATGCACGTCCTAAAGCCGATAAGGTGGAAAGGGCAAAATCCAAGTCATCGTCGATCAAGGATTGTCGGATCGCATCGCCTAACGATAATCCAACATAGCGGCGCTCACGCTCAATAGCTGTTCGACTTGCGTCGCGATGACTTTCGTCCACCGGACGTTGCGCCTCGGGTGGCGCGCTCGCGTGAGCCTTATCAACATGGACCCAGCCCGCTGCAAAAGCCAAAGCCAGCACAATAGATTTGAGCGAAATTCGCATATTGGTTTCCTTGTGCGGGCCTAGGCCCCGTGATCGACTTGCCTACATATTTTGATAGATTGGACCCTCCCCACCTTGCGGCGTGGTCCAATTGATATTCTGGTTGGGGTCTTTGATATCACAGGTTTTGCAATGCACGCAGTTTTGTGCATTGATTTGAAATCGCTGACTGTCCCCATCAGCCACCCACTCATAAACACCCGCGGGACAATAACGTGCTGAAGGCCCACCATAAACCTCAAGTTCGCTTGAATTTTGTAGCGCGAGGTCCTTCACCCGTAAGTGAATGGGCTGATTTTCCTCGTGATTGGTGTTGGACAGAAACACGGAGGAGAGCTTATCAAAGCTGACGACGCCATCTGGTTTTGGATAGTCGATCCTGGGACATTGTGCCGCTGGCAACAGGCTTTGAGCATCGCTTTTGCCGTGCTTTTGGGTACCAAAGGGTGACCAACCGCCAAAAAGGGTGGTGCACCACATATCAATGCCGCCCAAGCCCAAACCCAATATGGTACCAAACTTGGACAGGAGTGGCTTGACGTTGCGAACCAGAGCCAAATCCTTATAGACCCAGCTTTTCTCATAGGCGCGCTGATAAGTTTCCAAAGTGTCGGCACTGCGGCCAGCGGCGATAGCCTCCGCAACACATTCTGCAGCAATCATGCCCGTTTTCATGGCATTATGGCTGCCTTTAATACGTGGCAGGTTCACAAAGCCCGCCGAACATCCAATCAATGCACCACCGGGGAAAGCGAGACTTGGGACCGATTGAAAACCACCTTCTGTAATTGCCCTCGCCCCATAAGATAGCCGCGTACCCCCCTCAAACGTTGGCCGCACCAGCGGGTGCTGCTTGAAACGCTGGAACTCATCAAATGGGCTCAACCATGGATTTTTGTAATTGAGGTGCACAACATAGCCTACAGACACCAAGCCCTCACCCCAATGATATAGGAAAGACCCACCCCCAGTTGACCAATCAAGCGGCCATCCAAAAGCATGTTGAACCAGACCGGGCTTATGTTTATCGGGCGCGACGCGCCAAACCTCCTTGAGGCCTATGCCATATTTCTGAGGCTGACTGTTCTGATCAAGTTCATATTTGGCGATGATCTGCTTGGCCAAGGACCCCCGTGCCCCTTCGCCGATCAATGTATATTTGGCAAGGATATTGATGCCCGGCGTATAGTCGGGACCGGCCTCTCCGGCGCGCGTCACACCCATATCACCGACTTGGACGCCCAGAACTGTGCCTGTATCGCTTAACACAAGTTCGGCGGCCGCAAATCCCGGATAAATCTCAACGCCCATCTCTTCGGCTTTGGTACCAAGCCAACGGCACACATTGCCAAGCGAGCCAATGTAATTCCCGTGATTATTCATCAGCGGCGGCATAATGAAATTCGGGATCGGAAGCCCCCCCTGTGCGCCCAACAGCTTGAGTTCGTCTTTGATGACTTGCGTTGTCAGCGGGCAGTCAGAGGCGCGGCGCCAATCAGGCAGCAATTCGTCAAGTGCCTTGGGATCAATCACAACGCCTGACAAGATATGAGCCCCAATCTCGGAGCCTTTCTCCAAGACAGCCACTGAAAGCTCAGCATTGAGCTGCTTAAGCCGGATCGCCGCTGCCAGCCCAGACGGGCCGCCGCCAACGATCAGGACATCATATTCCATAGCTTCGCGTTCAATTGGCTCCAGCGCCATAATCTTATCCCTTTTATCGGTATTCTGGCGCATCCATGCTCACACATAAATAACGACCAGAGGTTAGTCATCCTTGGCCCTGAAACAAGGCAGCTCTTGCTTATCGAGGTCACTTTAGGCCAAGGTCAAGACCGTTCGTCTCTTAACAACCCCAAATCGGTGGCAGGGATTGCAGTACATGACATCGGGACCGGCCTTAAATCCTCTCATGGCTGCCAAAGCGCTGGCGGATTGGTGGGAATTGGCTGGGCTTGAGCCTGTCGATATTGATTTGTCGCTCAAGGTGGCACGGCGCAATGCACAGACCAGTGCTGTGCTTGAGCCGAATAAGCAAGAGTCCCCCCGTCCCCCGTCAGCGCGCGCGCAACCCGCCACGACCCGCAAACCTGGCGACGCCTTGGCGCAAGCCCAACGACTTGCCAGCGCCTGCACCAGCGTTGACGCCCTTCATAAGGCCATAAGTGGTTTTGACGGCTGTGCACTCAAAACCCACGCCCGCAACACCGTTTTCAGTGCGGGGACGCTGGGTGCGCCCATCATGATCATTGGCGAGGCCCCAGACCGCAACGATGACGAGATTGGCACCGCGTTTGCTGGGGCAAGTGGTGACCTGCTCGACAAAATGCTTGCCAGCATCGGGCTTTTTCGGGCCCGCAATTGCTATTTGACCCATTTCATCCCTTGGCGCCCCGCTGGCGACCGGAAACCGACGAGCGAAGAAATCGCGATTTGCAAACCCTTCATCACCCGTCACGTTGAACTGGCCTCACCCAAAGCGATTTTGTTTGTCGGCGGCTTGTCGGCGCAAACCCTTCTTGAGGTAAGCGATTCGATTATGAGACTTCGTACCAAAAGTTTCAGCTATGGCGCACACGGGGATGTTTATGCGCAGTGCCTCTTAAGCCCTGCCTATTTACTGAACAGGCCTGGCGAGAAAGCCTTGGCTTGGGCGGATCTGCTCAGATTTCGACGAGAAATATCAGCGCATGGCATTGCTTTAACACCTCTCCATGACGCACAAGAGACCTGACGTGACTATCAGCGGGCACCCGGTCCGCTACCTCTAACCTCAGTCAAGCCAAATTGGATATCCAATTTGGGGCGACCAACAGGAAACAGGAGCCTCCGGCTTGATGCAATCGCTTCGTTATGTAGTGGCCATTTTGGTCGTATCCAGCATTTTGTGCTCACCGGTTCTGGGGCAAGACTTTAGGGCCTCTGAGCGCCTCAATTCCCTGAGTCTAGAAGACGAAAGTGCCTACAAGTCAGCCTTTTTGGCCGCCCGTGTCAGCCAGAAGGCTGATATTGACGCCGCTTTGGACAAAATCAGCAATCAAACATTGCGCCCCCATGTTGAGCGGATATGGCTCACTGATCCCAAGCGCCCGCCGCAACTGCAGGCCATGGCGGCGTGGCTAGAACGATGGGGCGATCTCGCTGGCGCGGACGCCGTTTATGCCCGAGCTGTTGAGGCGCAGGAACAAGAGGCCTTTGCGGCGCACCTGATGGGCGTTGTGGCCACTCCTGTGCGTCTGAAGCGACCTTTACCGATACCCGTTCGCCGCTCCTCAGGCCTGGTGCGCGAACCCAGTTACAAGCCTGTTCCCTTAGGCTTTCGAGTTACCCGCGGCGACCGCGACCGCATCGAAGCCCTCGCAGGCCAATTTTATGCCGGGAATGACGCGACTGCGTTTGCGCTTGCCAGTGAGGAAATTGATGGCCCCCAATCAGGCCAAGCCGGCTGGATCGGCGGCCTGGCAGCATTTCGTCTAGGCGATTTCGCATCGGCACAACGTTTTTTCGCGATGGCGGCCAATTGGCGCGCGGGCGACGATTGGACACGCTCAGCAGGCGCGTTCTGGGCGGCGCGCAGTTCTGAAAAACTGCGCGATCAAGCGGCCGCGACAAGTTTTTTAGAACAAGCCGCCTCAAGCCCACTGACGTTTTATGGCCAGCTGAGTCTCGCCACATTAGGGCGTTGGGACAGTCTGGACGTGCCGGTCGTTGAAGATGAACAGGAGATCGCCGCAAGGCTTTTGCGTGACAATCCAGCGGTGGGACGCGCCGCCGCCTTATCCGAGATTGATCGCAAAGATGACGCTGAAGCTGAACTTATGGTTGCTTGGAGCCGCGGGCGGGTGGAGGATGAAATCGGCTATCTCGCGATAGCACGCGCACTTAGCCTTGATCGTCTTGTCAGTCGCATATCTGAGACGAGCAGTGCCGCATCCATCGCGACGCTCTATCCGGCCCCTGCCCAGATTGCGCCCAAAGGTGGCGCTTTTGTGCTGGACCGCGCCGTGGTTCTGGCCGTGATACGACAGGAATCAAAGTTCCAAGCGGGCGCGATTTCTTATGCGGGCGCGCAGGGCCTCATGCAGCTTATGCCCGCCACAGCGGCTTGGATGACAGGGCGCCGTGATTTGGCAAGAAATCCGCGCCAGCTGCAAGACATTTCCCTCAATGTCACTCTGGGGGAGGCCTATCTTGAAAAGATGATGGCTGAAGGGCCGATTTCCAACTGCCTGATCCGTACCTTCATGGCCTATAATGCCGGGCCCGGCAATGTGTCACGGTGGGCAACCACGATCAAAGGCGGAGAAGACCCCCTGATGTTCATGGAGGGCGCGCCAAGCGGGCAAGCGCGGGTTTATGTTGAACGTGTCATGAGCAATGTGTGGATTTACCACGCCCGCTTTGGTCAACGCGCGCCCAGCCTGGAAAAGCTGGTCCGTGGCTTTACGCCAACCTATGAGCCGCAGGACAATCCGCGGCGCGCCATCGCCAACATAAGCTCCATGCCTATGGCCCAACGTTAAGCCAATGAAAATCAAGAGCCTGAAATTATCCCATTTTCCCGCCACCCGCAGCGCGCGCGTCCTGTGGACGGCTTATGAGGTTGCAGATTGCCCGATTGAAGTTGAAACCATTGAGCTTTTCAAGGGCCAGCAATATAGCCGCGAATATCTAAGCCGAAATCCCAATCATGCTGTGCCCTTATTGTCTGTCACTTGGGACGATGGTCAGGTCCAGACGATTTTTGAAAGTGGCGCGATGGTGATGTTTCTAGCCGACGCCTTTCCAAAAGCGGGCCTTGCGCCAAAGCCCGGCGCATCGCCAGAGCGGGCCGATTATCTGCAGATGATCCAATTTGGCGCGACCCATATGGATGCCATGCTGTGGCAAGTGCGCTTGCACGAACATATGCTGCCCGCCGATCAGCGCGATGAGCGAACTGTTGCCCGCTATCGCGGCAAGTTACGTGATGAGATTGAACCCCAATTGATTGCACGTTTGATCACCCATCCCTTTATCTGTGGTGAGGGCTTTGGCGCTGCCGATTGCGTTATGGGTCATTGCGTGACCTGGGCGCTCGGTTATGGCCTATGTCAGGATGATGTTTTTAGCGACTATGTCGCGCGCCTGTCGACGCGGCCAGCCTTCCAAAAAGCCTTTGCCGACGCCAAGCGGATGAATCCGACCCTGCCTTGAGTATCGCATTACAATAGCCTGAGGAGTAAACTAAAGGGAACGCGCAGCACGAGCTGCGCATATTTGCCATAAGCTATTGTGTTAGATGATAAATTGCGCAGCCAGTGCTGCGCGCTCCCATGTCGCGCGAGGTCGAAATACGTCTTTTGAGAGGGAAGATGGTATCAGATTGGATGCTTTAGGCCGCAGGCTTTCCCAAGCGACGACGAAAACTCGCGGCATCATCCACATCCTCCATCTCGCGCAACATCGTCACCCGCCAATTCTTCGGCAGCGCGGCGAGCGTATCGGCCAGTGTGGAAGGACTAGACCAACGAACATTGCGCAGGGCCGCCCTGCGGGCGCAGCGCGGCCTCATGCCAATTAACCAGAAGCCGCCATCGGTTGCAGGTCCGAAGACGACGTCATAGCGCTTAAGGGCTGTAAAGGCTGCTGCGAGATCGCGCTTCTTCAGGTCAGGCAAGTCTGTCCCGACGATGCAAACAGGGGCCAGACAATGGTTGCGCAAGGCCGCCGCCATACGGTCGCCCAAATTGCCTTCGCCTTGGCGTATACGAGCCAAGTCCATGGGCCAAGCGCCATCAAAGCGGCTGGTCAGATCGCGATAAGGGGCGACGGCAAGCCGCGTGGTCCAGCGATCGCTGCGCGCCACCCTGCATGTATAGGCGTCCAGTGTTCGCTTTGCACGCCAAGCCCGAGCCGCCCCAATGCCGCGGGCCAAACGGGTTTTGGAGACGCCCATGCGGGGGGCCTTAGCAAAGATCAGAAGGCTTGGCTTCACTTATACCACCGCGCCAGAACATCGGGCTTAACGCCCAAGAAATAAGCGACCAAAATCGTCAGATTGCGAATTGGCACGGCCCACCAACCGCCGCTAACAAATTTTTCGCCAGATGTGAGCGCGATAGCGTGTAATTGTGTCACGCGAGCGCGGCCAATTCTACGAACCAGATCCACATCTTCCATCAAAGGCATATCCTGATAGCCGCGCAACTTATTGTAAAGCGCGCGCGAGATCAAAAGGCCCTGATCGCCATAGGGCAATCCAAATGTGGCCGCCCGCCAATTGGCCAAAGCCGCGACGCGCCTTGGACCCGACCCCACTTGATCAAAGGCTAGTTCAAAATAGGCAGCCTTATCACTGCCACTGGCGATATGCTGGCTCACCGCCCTGACCCAGCCATCCTGCAACACTGTATCTGCATGGAGGAACAACAACCAGTCGCCCCGCGCAACCTCACCACCCCTTCGCAATTGTCGCCCTCTTCCCCGCTCTTGCGCTGGCAATATAATGACTTCGCACCCCATATCGCGCGCTAAATTGGCGCTGTCATCGTCGGACGTGCCGTCAACAACTATCGCCTCTCGGACCAAACCTTCGCTGAGGCCACCCACTAATGCTGCCAAACAGGCGCGCAATCGTGGCATCGCATTCAATGTGGGGATGATAATCGAGAGAGGCGGACGGGACATCATTTCACATAAGCTGGAGCGGCACCTAGCCCTTAGAGGATGTCAAAGGAAAAGTCGCTAAACGTCGCGTTCCATGCGCACAAGCGCGCCAACGAGCTGGTCGATGTCGCTCTTGGGCGTGAACACATTGGGCGTCACACGCACACAAGCACCAGACGCCGCACCATTGCGATGTACAGTAAAAATCTTGAAATCGCTCAATAATTTGGCCGCACGTGCCCGGTTCGCCGCCAACGAGGTTTCCCCCTTGAACCGAAATGATGTCAGCCCACAGGTCAATCGAGGGTCCGATGGCGTTAGGACAGAGAGCTTTTCATTCTGCGCAATCTTATCGACCCAAAGGTCGCGCAGATAGCGCAGGCGCGCTTCCTTGGCTTTGACGCCGATGGCTTCGTGAAAATCAAGGGCGTCTTCGAGCGCGAGGAAAGCCGCGAAATTGGCAGTGCCGGTATGAATCTTCGTTTCGATTTGGACGCTTTGATGAGGATCTATGTCCATATAATCATCAATCGTGTCGAGGCGGTCTTTCTTGATGTAGAGCACACCGACGCCAACCGGAGCGCCAATCCATTTGTGGGCGGAAAATCCGGCGAATTCCACACCCAGATCGCGAATGCTGAAATCCAACTGGCCCCAAGCATGGCCACTATCAAGCAGGACATCCACGCCGCGCGCTTTAGCGAGCGCTGTAAGCTCAGCGACTGGCATCACTAAACCTGTTCGATGGCTGACATGGGTCACCAACATCAGCTTCACATGCGGGTTGGCAGTTAGGGCCATCCGATAAGTGTCAATTATGCCTTTAACGCTGGCAGGCTCTGGTATTGCGATCTCAACGATCCGTGCTCCCCGCCTGACTTTGAGCCAGCGCATGGCTGTCTGCATCGCGTCATAGTCAAGGTCGCAGATCAAGACGCCGTCTCCGGCATTGATTTTGTTATAACCGCTGATCAGGGCCTGCATCGATTCCGTGCAGCCACGGGTGAAAGCAATTTCCTCAGCGTCCACGCCTAAGGATGCCGCCACCCTTTGGCGGATGGGAACCAGCAATGAGTCAAACTGACGACGCGAAAAATAGGAGGTTTGCTGATTGACCCGCTCAATATGGCTTTGATAGGCGCTCGCAACGGGCCTTGCCATTGAGCCAAAGTTTCCCGCCTCCAACTGGATAAAGTCGGGATTAGTTGTGTAATGCCGCCCGACGACTTGGGTCCAATAGGTCTCATTCTTGGCCAAAGCCGCAAAGTCATTTGACGGCGATGATGGCTGTGCCGCAAGGGCTGGCTCCGCTGCCAGACCCATCATGACAGGGCCGCTCACGGCCGCTTTAGTGAAAAAGCGGCGGGACATTTGGTTGAACTGATTGTCGACCACAAGATGCCCCGCCCTTTTGAGACCCGGATTAGAACTTGGTTTCAACCCTGACGTAATATTGACCACCATCGGTGTCGTAGTTTGAGTTACGTGTATAGATCAGACCACGGTTGGCTTGGAAGGTGGCTTCATCAGGATAGGCATCAAAGATGTTCTCGCCGCCAATACGAACTGTCACGTTCTCATTGAATTCATATTGCACCGAAGCATCGACAAAGGTGATGGCACCAATCTCTTGGAAGATATCACCCGCGCCATTGGTCGCCGCATCAGCAAATGAGCCATAATAGCGGGCACGGGCTGAGAAGCGGAACTTATCGAGGGTGTAATTGGCACCCAAAGTGGCACCATATTTTCCTCGTCCTTCTTCAAGACGACGTTTTTGGTCCAAGCTCGTGACAACTGAACCTGTGCCGCCAACCACTTTTGTTTCGTTGAAGTTGAAGGCAGCGGTTACGTCCAAGCGGCCCGGGCCGACATTGGATGCATAAGATCCGGCAATATCAATGCCGCTGGTTTCAGTATCAAAGGCGTTAATGAAGAAGAAGACACCTGTATATTGCTTAGGATTTGGCCCAAGGGCTTCAATTTCAGCACGTGTGAAGACACGTGATTCAGCAAAGCGATTATCGACTTTGATTCGATAAAGATCGATCGTCGCGCCGAGTCCGAAATTGCTGCGCCATGTTACGCCGCCGCTCAATGTTTCAGACTCTTCAGGCTTCAACGGTTTAACACCCAAGCGCGCGGCTAGAGGATCAGCCGAAGACAGACGGCCACGGTTGAAAATTTGGCCCGTCAAAGTATCCAAGCCTTGGACAACGGTCGTAGAGTTAATCTGACCGGGTGTGGGACCACGGAAGCCAGTTGAGTAGGACCCCCGTACTGCAAAATCGGGCGTGAACTGAAAACGTGTGGCAATTTTGCCGTCAACGGTTTCGCCGAACGATGAAAAGTCTTCGTAACGGATGGCTGTGCCAATCGTCCAAGCGTCTGTCAGGGTGAATTCGCCATCAACATAAGCTGCGACGCTATCAACATCCCATTCGCCGGCCTGTTGGGGGTCAAAGCCGGGGAAGCCGTTCGAACCCGGTGCCAAGCCGGCGATCGCGCCTGGCCCGACGACCCATGAAGCGGTTTCACCTTGTTTGATTGTATAGGTCTCAACGCGGCGTTCGAGACCAAACGCCAGATTGACGTCTTTTGTTAGGCCGGGAATCGCGAGCTGATAAACAAAATCAGCGTTCACATTCAGCTCTGTTTGCTGCAGAATACCGGGCTTGAAGCTGGTTGGGCTGGCGGGACCAAGCGACGCATTGACGGTGTTTGACAAATTATAGTCAACCGTATTGCCGCCTTCAGACACACTAAAGTCCCACGTGAACTTTTCGGTGCCGCCGCGAACACCGCCCACAATCTGGCGGTCCTCGTCTTCATAACCAAACACTGGCGAGAAACCGACGGGGAAACGGGTCCGCAAATCATAGCCGGGGAATACAGGCGTTATGCCATAAACGGCAGCATTGGCCGTCGGGCTTGGCAGGCGATAGTTAAAGTCGGTCTTGCCTTCACTTTGCCCTAAAGTTGCGAATGCATAGACATCAATCGTGTCATTTATCGGCATTTGGAAGTTAGCGCCCAAACGCCAGTTTGACAGCTCTGGCTGACCCCAGCGCTGCGCCGGATTTGGGACCTTAAGTGTAGGATTGGCGGCTTGAAAAGCGGCGGCGTCAGGGCGCTGACGCGAACGCGAGGTAATCTCGCCGTCGTTTAGCTCCAAGCTAACCACCAAGAAGCCGGTGTCACGGATTTCAAAACCGGCTTGACCACCGATTTGGGTTTTGCGGCCATCGCCTTTGTAATACTCAGAAACCTGTGCATTGAGCAGATATCCGGGGCTTGTATCGAGCACGATATTGATAACGCCTGCGATGGCGTCAGAACCATATTGCGCCGAAGCGCCATCACGCAACACTTCGATGCGCTTAATGGCAAGGCCTGGGATCTGGGCCAGATCCGGAGCCTGAGCGCCGCGACTACCTAATACCGCTGAGCGGTGAAAGCGCTTGCCATTGATAAGAACCAAGGTCTGGTCTGGTGATAAGTTACGCAAAGAGGCTGGACGAACAAAGGTCGCGCCATCGGCCAAAGGCAGGCGCTGTTGCACAAAACCCGGAACCGTCGCTGCCAAAGCGTCACCGACTTCCGCCGATACAGTCTGATCCAAAGCGGCAGCTGAAAGCACATCAACAGGAGCGAGTGTTTGGAACTGAGTGCGCCCAGTTTCGCGAGTCCCCGTTACGACGACAACCTCAGCTTCTGGAGCGGGTGCCTGAACTGGCGGCGCATTTTGTGCTAAAACTGGAAGCGCGAACGCGGAGGCGCCAAGTGCAAAAAGCAAAGCGCGTGCTGAGACAGTCATGAAGTGTTCCCCTCGGGCGTACAATAGGCCCTTATGGTTGAGACTTTTGGCTGACATCTGGCTCAAACTCAAGGCAGAGGCGGCTACAGCACGGTGTTTAGAGGGTAGTTTGCGGACTTGCGTTATGAATTGTTGCCAATAGGTCACAGTATGTGTCAATAAAGTCTCGCCTGAGGGGGCAGCCCAGCCTAGCCTATTTGACAGTAACTAAAGTGATAACCTGCAAGTTACATATGAGCCTCGATCTGTGCCCTAAATGCATCAACCATCGCCCCACGCGCACCAACAAATACGTCGCTTTCATGGTTTTTGATATGCGACAGGACCTGCTCCAAGGCACCAATCCGGCCAGGCCTACCCACAATGCGCAAATGGAGGCCAAAATTGAACATGCGTGCCTGCCCGCTGCGCGCTTCAGCCAATAAAGCGTCAAAACTGTCAATCGCATAGCGCGCCCAGTCCCAAGGCTGCAGGGCGGGAGCGACCCACATTTTCATGTCATTTGTATCAATGGCGTAGGGCGTAATCACCATAGGCTTGCGGCCCGATGACGTCTCGACGAGATCCCAAAACGGCATGTCCCCAGAATAATCATCCATATGATAGCCGAACCCCTCTTCGGCTAATATCCGTCTGGTATTGTCGGTCAGGAGATAGCGTGACAGCCAGCCCTTGGGTGTTTGTCCCGTGGTGGCCAGAATGCTGTCGCGGGCTTTGGTGATAAAGGCGCGCTCTTTGTCCTCATCCATCCAATATTGATGGCTCCACCTATAGCCATGGGCGGCGACTTCCCAGTTTCGCGCCACGATATCAGCAGCCAGCTGAGGCGCGCGTTCGAGCGCCAAAGCCGCTGCGGTAATAGTTGGTTCAAGACCGTAATCATCAAACAGTTTCAAGATACGCGGCCAACCAGCTTTGATCCCATATTGATAATTGCTTTCATTACCATAGACGCGCATCGGCCGTGACGGGACGGCCCCAAGCTCATCGACAGGCTCTGGCCCTCTATCGCCATCACGAATATTCTGCTCGGCCCCCTCCTCAACATTAAGGACGATAGAGACAGCAAGTTTGGTGCCGTTAGGCCACGTGAAAGAGGAGGGTATTTGGGTCATGGTCGCTGGTCTATATTTTTTTTCGGTGCGGTTCAAACTGATGGGCTCAATAAATCCCAGCCATTGCCGCAACAATCCTCAAACACCACAACTTTGCCGTAAGGCTCTGACCTTGGCGTTTCGCGGAACTTAACCCCCAAATCGGCCATCCGCTGATAAGTCGCGTCAAAATCATCAACCGTCAGGAAAAAGCCAACCCGACCACCATGCTGGTTGCCAATGGCGGCTTTTTGAGCGTCCGTCGTCGCGCGTGCGAGCAGAATGCGGGTTTGGGCATTGGCATCAGCGCTGAGCATCACCCAGCGTTTCCCGTCGCCCACGGGCGTATCTTCAACCAGACGAAAGCCGAGCTTGGATGTGAACCACGCAATGGCAGGATCATAATCCGCGACCAGAATCGCTATGGCTGAAATGCTTTGCATCAGGTCCTGTCACACTTTCAAGATATCGTGTCTTTCCTGTGATGAGCGGGTCTGTCAAACGTCTTCTATGATAAATATTCGTACCCTATCCGCCTGCGTTTTTGTTCTAACCCTTGCTGGGTGCAATAGTCCCGAAGTGGGCGCCGCAGCCAGTGAACTCAAGACCGCAGCCAAGTCTGCGGCGGGTGACGCTTTCAAAGAGGCCTCCTCGGTTGCAGGGGGCCTGATGACAACACGTAATGCCTGCTTGATGGCCGGCCAGTCAGAGGTTTTTTGCGGCTGCCTGAACGAGGAGCTAGGCGAAAAATTGGACCCTAGCCACGTCTCAGGTCTGACTGAGGCCCTCAAAGCGAGCTTGGGCGGCGATATTGAAGGCGCCCTGAAAGAGGCCAGCAGCATCGATCCGCAAACGCGGTCGGCGCTGGCAACCTGTACGACACGCGCGGCGATTGCGGGTGCTGTGGGTCAATAGGATCAGTGCGGCTCCTCGCCGCCACTGACATTCATGCTTTCCCCCGTGATATAGGCCGCGTCGTCACTGCACAGGAAAGCCACCGCTGCGGCGGTATCTTCTGGCAAGCCCGGTCGCCCTAAGGGAATGCGCGCTGCCATGGCTTTCAGGTACGCCTCAACCGATTCTGCCCCTACAACTTTGGCGAAATACTCATTCTGCCAAGCGCCAAGGCCAGTTGTGACGTGATTGGGGCAGACATTATTGACGGTGATGTGATGGCTGCCCAGCTCTACCGCTGCAGAGCGCGCAAGGCCGACCAGACCATGTTTTGAGGACGTGTAGGCTTGGGCATGGGGAAAGCCCGATTTGGCCGCTTGGCTGGCAATATTGATGATCCGCCCACCTTTAGCCCCCGCAATCATGCGTTTGGCGGCGGCCTGTACGCCAAAGAAACAGCCTTTCAGGTTCACATCAATCACCGCGTCCCAATCAGCCTCGGTGACTTCCAACAAGGGCTTCATAATATAGCCAATGCCAGCATTATTGACCCAGATATCGAGGCGGCCAAATGTATCGATCGCGTGGCTGGCCAACGCATCGACTTCCTCGGGCACACGCACGTCGCAGGCTTTGGTCGTGACGCCCACGCCCAAGGCCGCAATTTCGGCGGCAATGGACGCCATCTCATCCTCTTGGCCGACATGCGCGGCACTGGTGCTCGCATCCACAACCCGGCCAATGTCAGACAAAACGATGTTGGCCCCCTCACTAGCCAAGCGGCGCACGATGGCTTCGCCGAGGCCTTTGCGTCGTCCTGATCCCGTAACGACGGCGGTTTTGCCGAGGAAGCGCTTGTCTGTCATGGTGGTGTCTCTTTCCTTTTGTTGCTCTATTGTGTGGCAGGGTCTTTCCATTTTGCAATAGATATATCATTTGTATTCCACTGCGCTTAAGCTCAAAGAAAGAAAGGGTCTGGGATCGGTTTTGGTGACCCTTGTGGTCACGCAAAACCTTCGAACGAGTGTAATGGTTCGTTCAGACGCATCAAGGCACGCGCTGCGCGCGCTTTGGCCTTGACCCGCCTGAACGAGCGCCCTTCGCCTTTATTGGCGCGCGGGCCTGAATGGTGCTGTCAAGGATTGCGCAGCAACCGCGCAGCGGCGCGAAGCGTCCTTTACAGAACCAGTCAGGCGCATGACAATTGCTGCGAGGTTTTGCGTGACCAGAAAGGTCACCAAAACCGATCCCAGACCCCTTATTTACGTTAGACACAAACAATCTATCTAAGCGATACGCGAATACGGAGACCCAATATGTCCGACCCCCGCCCCTATGACGGTCCACCCGATTACCGTGTCGTCGGCCAGCACGGCATGTATCCGAGTCTCAGTCATGATGAGATTTCCCGCTTTAACTTCCTCGCGCATATGAACCGCCACCTCTCCACGCAGATCATGCCGGGCGTTAAGGAGGCCTTTGACAACCACGTCGCCCCTGAGTTCAAAGCGCAAACGGGACGTGACTTCAAAGATCGTCACGAAGTTCGCGAGGCGCTCTTGAAGGAACCTATGTTCCAATGGTGGAGCGCGCTGCGCCGCGGGACGATGGAAAGCCGTCAGCAAGCTGGCCGCTGGGTCACCTTGCGCCAAGCCGATAGCCTCAATGCCAAAGCGGCGGCATTGACCGACAATGACCAAAGGCTGCGCCTTGATCCGACTTTAACCCTGCCGCGCGGCGTTACCGCGATTGATCATCATTGTATGCCCGGCAGCTATCATGGCGAGCATGTTGAGGGCGATATCACCGGCCCTTCAAATTATGACATCGGCATATTTGCCACCACTGGCGGCATGCTCGGTCGCTTTAATGATGGCGGCGGAAAAGCGATTGCGGCTTGGCTCAAAAAGACCATGCCTGATCTCAATCCCAAGCGCATTTTGGATTTGGGCGCGGGCCTTGGCCATAATGTCTTGCCCATAGCCATGGCGTTTCCCGATGCCGATGTGGTGGCGGTCGACGTTGCGGCACCCATGCTGCGCTATGGATTAGCGCGCGCCAAAGTCATGGGCGTTGATAATGTGAGCTTTGTGCAAGGCGACGTGGCGGACTTGTCTGAGATTGCCGACAATAGTTTTGACCTGATCCATTCGTGCATGTTCCTGCATGAAACCAGTTACAAGACGATGCCGCAGATTTTCGCGGAGACCTATCGCCTTCTCAGGCCAGGCGGGATCGTCCTACATGTGGAACAGCCTCAATATAGCCAAGATATGCCCTTGTTTGAGCAAAGCATGCGTGACTGGGACGCCTTCTATAATAATGAGCCCTTCTGGACCAAAATGCATGAAGTTGATCTTGATAGCTGGATGGTCGAGGCGGGCTTTGAGCGCGAGAAACTGGTCCATGGTGGGGGTGGCTGCCATCGTGGATGCCGAAGTATTTCCTGAAGCCGCAAAAGACACCAAGCAAGAAGATTATGGCCGCAAGGCCGCTTGGCATGTTGTGGGTGCCGTAAAATGACCAAGATTGACCCCCTCGCTTTAGCTGGCCAAAAATCCAAGGGCAGACGACCCTATTTTCTCGACACGGATATTGAGCGTTTGACCAATATCGTGTTGGTATTGGCTCAAGAATTGTCGGTGGCGCGCGAACGGGCCGACACTTTAGAGCGCTTGCTGGAAGCCGCGGGCGTGGTAACGCGCGACCAGATTGAGACTTTTGCCCCCACCAAAGCTCAAGCCGATGAACGCGGCGCTTGGACCCAAGAATATCTCGCCCGCGTGTTTCGCGTCCTACAACAAGAGCGCGAGGCGGCAAGCCTTGTGGATGAAGCCAGTAGCGCGGAGGTGGCGGACGAATTGGCGCGGGTTTGAGGTGGGAATTCATATGATTAAGGTTGGATATATACTACAAAAAATAAGATTGTAGTATACAAACCTTGCCATACAAAAAATAAAAATGTATGGTACAGCAATGGATCGAATATCGACTGTTGCGGAAATTGCTTATCGCGACCTTTTGCGCATGCTGAAGGACGATCGCGTGGGCGCAATCCGAGGAACGCCAATCCTTCGAACAAAGGGCCAAAAAAAATATTGGTATGATCAATACCGGGTCGGCACGTCGGTGCGCCAAAAATACATTGGTGAAGATAGCCCGCAGCTACAAGCGGCTATGGAACAACGCACCACTTTGAAGGAAACCCAAGCGCATAGGCGGGCCAACCGCTCGCGCCTTGTTCGCCTCTTGCGGACCGAAGGACTATTGGGCCTCGACGGCGCCAATGCGAGCCTTCTGAGTTCGCTCGCAAATGCTGGACTTTTCAGATTGGGTGGAACCCTGATTGGTACAGTGGCATTTCGTCTTTATGAAGCTGAGTTGGGCGTTAACATCACGGTCGATGCGTTATTGAATACTAACGACATTGATATCGCCAGTTTCACGCGCTTGTCTTTGGCGCTCGATGACCAAGCCTCACCGAGTCTCAGCGACGTTTTCTCCGACTTCAAGTTTGACCCTGTGCCGTCACTTGACCGCGAACATGTTTGGAAGTGGCGTCAAACCCGCTCAGATTTGTTGGTAGAGTTTCTGACCCCTTCCTTCACGGAAAAAGAAGGACTCGGGCGATTGCCAGCCCTTGGCGTGTCTGCGCAATCTCTTCACCACTTAAATTTCCTGATTGCAGACCCCATTCATGCTGCGATCCCTTATCGTGATGGCGTTCTCATCCAGATCCCCTCCCCCGAGCGGTTTGCCATCCACAAACTGATTGTCGCTGACCGCCGCCGAGATGGGCCTGACAGCTTTAAAGCTCGAAAAGACCGCGACCAAGCCCGCTTTCTAGTTCATGTTTTGGCAGAAGACCGTCCCGACGAGCTGGCGATGGCCTTTGAAGATGCCATGTCGCGCGGTCCGAAATGGCAAGAACGCCTTGACGCCAGTCTAAAGCGGCTGCCCGATGTTCGAGATGTTTTGACGGCCTAGCTCTTCTTCACTGAATTGTCATACACCCTTCACTTGCGCGTTTTACGCCGGTGGTTAACTCTAGGTCATGAGAGGGTCCTTTATGCCACCGCCACACCTGCTAAATGCACCAATTTGATGATTGATCTCTTGTCGCTACCAAACGCAGGCGTGTTTGTTGCAAGTTTGGGCGTAACTTTGCTTTTGTGCCTTGTTGAAGGGCTAAACCTCGCATTTGCAGGCACGGCGACCCCGAGTTTCATGGACTTTGATGATGTTGATCATCCCGCGGCGGGTCCTATTCATTATCTCAATGCAGGCCAATTACCGCTGACTTTATGTGTCGCGAGTATGGCTGGCATGTTCGGGCTGATGGGGCTTGGTGTCCAGCAAGGTGCGAGCGTCCTGTTTGGCGCGCCCTTGTCTTTGCCGGTCGCGATCGTGATCGCCTCTCTAGCGGCCATTCCTGCCACCCACTTTGTGAGTCGCGCATTGGGCGCTTTGTTACCTAAAACCGAAACCACAGCGATTTCAGGTGAAGACCTGATTGGCCGCGAAGGCGAGGTTATGGCGGGCACTGGCAAGCGTGGCCTGCCCGTTCAAGTCATGCTGCGTGATGAACATGGCCAAGCGCATTATCTGTTGGTGGAGCCCACGCGCGACAACGACACGCTGAGCCAGGGCGAAAAGGTTATACTCACTAACCGCGATGGCCCTATCTATTTCGCTGTCCAAAGCGCCAACCAGTTTTCCAAGGAGACCTAGCATGTTAGACAACAATATCATTCAAATCATAACCGCCGCGGGCCTTTTCGTTGCCCTTTTCCTTTTGTTCGGCTTCTTGGTGGCTCGGCTTTATAAACGCGCTTCGAAGGAGACTTCCTTTGTTCGCACAGGTTTTGGCGGCGAGGCCGTGATCGTCAATGGCGGCGCGATGGTGTTGCCGGTCCTGCACGAAATCATACCTGTCAATATGGCCACTTTGCGCCTTGAAGTCGCGCGCCATCACGAACAGGCGCTGATCACTAAGGATCGAATGCGCGTCGACGTGCTCGCCGAATTTTATGTGCGCGTGGCTCCCACACGCGAAGCGATTTCGGCCGCGGCGCAAACTCTCGGTCGCCGGACAATGGCGCCGCAGGAATTGAAGGATTTGATTGAAGGCAAATTCGTCGATGCCTTGCGCTCGGTCGCCGCGGAATCGACGATGAATGAACTGCACGAACAGCGCACCCAATTTGTACAAAAAGTGCAATCGGCAGTAACCGAGGACCTCACCAAAAACGGCCTGGAATTGGAAACGGTGTCCCTAACGGGCCTTGATCAAACGCCGCGCGAATACTTCAATCCAGACAATGCATTCGACGCCGAAGGCCTAACCAAGCTGACTGAAGAGATCGAAATGCGCAGGAAAATGCGCAACGATATCGAGACCAATACGCGGGTCGAGATTGAGCGCCAGAACCTTGAGACCCAAAAGCGGTCGCTCGATATCAAGCGTGAAGAAGAACTCGCCACATTGGAACAGCAGCGCGAGATTCAAAGCATGCGCGCCAATCAGGCAGCGGAGGTGGCTCTCGTCACAGCTGAAAAGTCCCGCGAATCCGAATCCGCCAAGATCGCTGCCGAACGCGATATCGAACAAGAACGCATTGCCAAGGACCAGGCCAACAAACAGCGTGCGATTGAATCATCACGTGCGACGGAAACCGCTGAAGTTGAAAAATTGCGCGCATTGGAATTGGCCCAGCAAGAGCGTCAGATTGCCATTTCCAACAAGTCCACAGAAGAAAGCCAAGCCAGCGCCGAAGCCGACAAAGCCCGTGCTTTGGCGATCCGCGCCTCTGAACAGGTCAAAACAGTGCAAGCCACTGAAGAAGCTGAGCGTGGCAAAGCGATCGAACTCATTGAAGCCCGCCGCCAAGCTGAGCGCGACGCCATCAGCATCACCATAGGCGCCGCCGCTGAAAAAGCCGCTGCCGCCGACCGTGCAGAAGCCGCCAAAATGATCGCAGAAGGTGATGCTGAGGCCATCATGATTATGGCGCAGGCAGAAGCCAAGCGCTTGGCGGTACAAGCCGAAGGGGAACGCGCCATCAATGAAGCCGCCAATATCTTGTCACCTGAACAAGTGGCGATGCGAATTCGCGAAGCACTGATCGGCAAGTTGGATCAAATCATCGCCGCCTCGGTTGAGCCGCTTAAGGGCATTGATTCCATCAAAATCGTTGATGTGTCGGGCCTTGGGGCTGGCAATAGTGGTGGCGTTGGACAAGATGATAATGGCGCCCGCAGCAGCAATCTGGCCGACCAAGTCGTCGAAAGCGCCATGCGCTACCGCGCCCAAGCGCCCTTAATCGATTCGATCCTAAAAGAAGTTGGATTAAGCGGCATCTCGCCAAGCCAGTTGGGTTTGACCGGTATGATAGAACACCAAGCCCCGACGCAATTGCCTGATGGTGGGGCCAAGGGTTAGGTAGCGATCGGATAAACACCCGATTGCGGCGTGGGTCGGTTATTAAGCAAGCTGAACATCCCAAGGATTGACAGAAACGAGCCCAAGGGCAGAAAAATCCTTGGCGTTGCGGGTAGCAAGAGGTGCTTCGGCTGATTTTGTTATGCCTGCGATCGTCATGTCACCCCGTGCGGACGATAGGCCTAGGGTCCGTCCCGTCTTTTTTGAATCAAAAAAGGCGGGATAAACAGACGCTAAATCAAATACCTAGACACGCAACCTAGTTCTAAAAGAACCAGACGCGGTCTAAATTGAGCTTGGCACTTGCCCAAATCCACCTGCACGGCCTATTCAATTCCCATGACCATAAACCTATCTATCGCGGGTGCGGCTGGCCGAATGGGCCGGGCTTTGATTTTGACGGGCCAAAGCGATGGACGTTTTGAAATTGTTGGCGGGACTGAGCGGGGGGGCTCTGACGCGATAGGCACTGACTTGGGCCTGCTCGATGGTAAGATAGCGCTAGGCTTCAACATCAGCGAATCCGTTCGCGAGGCTTGTGCCACAGCCCATGTCTGGATCGACTTTACCAGCCCAGCCGCCACCATCGCAGCCTTAGGTGCTTTAACCGACACACCCGTGAGAAGCGCCATAATCGGCACAACCGGCTTTGACAGCGATCAGATGGCCGACATTGCAAAGGCAGCTCACGACCTCGCGATTGTGCAAAGTGGCAATTTTTCGCTTGGCATCAATTTGGTCGCGGGCTTGGTGCGCCAAGCAGCGGCGCGGCTTGGGCCTGATTGGGATATAGAAGTGCTCGAAAGCCATCATCGCCATAAGATTGATGCGCCCTCGGGAACGGCTTTAATGCTGGGTCAGGCGGCGGCGGTAGGGCGCGGCGTCGTCCATGACGAGGTTGCGACCTTTGCCCGTCACGGTCAGACGGGTGCACGCAAATCAGGGGATATTGGCTATGCGGTGGTCCGCGCGGGCGGTATTATTGGCGATCATAAAGTGCTGTTCGCCACAGACGACGAAATCGTGTCGATTGCGCACTCTGCCAGCAGCCGCACGATTTTCGCCAAAGGCGCGCTGGCCGCCGCGATATGGGCCAGCGCCCAACCACCAGGACTGTATAACATGGATGACGTCTTGGGGCTCTAGATCAAGCCTATTAGAGCCCCGGTGCGCCGGCAAAGGTGCGATAAAGCCCAATCGCCGCCTCACTATATTGCGCTTGGGTGGATAGGCGGGTTTGACGGGCGCTGGCAAAATCGCGCTCCGCCTCTAATCGATCCCTCAACGACACAATGCCAGCATCATAAGCGGCGCGCGTAGCATTGTTGCGGACCCCTGCAGCGCGTTCAGTGTCAAGCCCCGCCATGGCCCGATTACGTGCTTGATCATAGCCGGTCAGAGCGGCTTGACCTTCGGCGACAGCATTGAGGGTCGCCGAGCGATATTGCAGCAGGGCTTGTTGAAAACGGGCGTTAGAGGTCGTCAAAGCGGCGCGGCGCTGGCCAAAGGCAAATAGCGGAATGTCAAGGACGGGTGAGACCCCACCTTGGCGAATCCTACCAGTAAAAGCCCCACCCGACAAGGATGTCAGTTGGGTGATCGATCCTGAAATCGACAGACTTGGATACAGATCAGCGCGCGATATCCCCACTTGAGCCGCAGCCAAAACCGCATTTTGTTCCGCGCGTTTCACATCGAGGCGACGCCGGATGAAATTCGCTGGGACGGCATCCACCAAAGGAGCTTCTGTTTTGAAAGCAAAATCATCAAGAGGGGCAAGCATTTGATCCAAACTGCCGGGCATAACACCGCGCAGGATTGCAAGCCGATCCAGCGCACCGCGAGCGCGCAATATCGCGTCGGGTAGGCGCTCACCGATTGCGGCAGCTTGGCCTTGCGCCTGGCTGGCCTCACTCAGTGATATGAGCCCAGCATTTGACCGCGCTGTCGCTGCAACGGCAAGGCGCTGTGCCCTGACCAGATCATCTTGGAGATAAGCGACGCTGAGTTGGGCATTGCGCAATTCAACATAAGCCGCTGCAATATCGCCAATAATCGCAATTTTGGCCGCCTCTAGATCGGCCTTAGCCCCGATGTCATTGGCACGCGCGCCAACATAGGCGGAGATCCCCCGACCAAAAAGCGGCACCTCCCAGGACGCCCGGGCTGCGCTGGATTGGTTGGTTTGCTGGCCAACTTCTGTCCCTGTTGCAGTGCGCAGTTTTGGTCCTTCTTCCACAAAATTTGTATCAGTGCTCAGAACGCCGTTCAAGCGGGGGGCATAGCCCGCTATCGTTGAAAGGCCTGTATTGCGGGATTCAATGACACGCTGATTGGCTTGGCGGACGCTCAAAGATTCGGTGAGAGCGTCACGAACTAAAGTGTCAAGGATCGGGTCGGAAAAACGAGCCCACCAAGCGGCCGTATCGCCAGCCGGAGCCGGGGGTAAATCTCGAAAACTTGCGATAGCATCACTGGCTTGGCTTTTGACTTTTGGCGGCCCAATCAGCCCCGGAAACGCACCTGCCCCGCCTGTGGCGCAACCACCCAAAACCAGAGTGAAAAGCGCCATTGGGGCCAATCTCACCAGATGATGGTGCATTTTTCCGATGCTTTTCGGATTTGATGTGTCTGCCTTGCGCATTTTGGCTCCGGTGTTTCAAGTTTTTCCATTCTTCGCCTTGACCTGCGCCTCAAGGACGCATAATGCGAACGAACGTTCGCTTTTGGAATAGGACTTATGTCGCGTACCGTCAACCCGTTGAAAGCTGAAATCAGGCGGCGAGAAATTCTCGATGCGGCCCAAACCTGCTTTGAGCGTCGCGGCTTTCACGGCTCGTCGATGGGTGAGATCTGTGCGCAGGCCGGTATCAGCCCGGGCGGGCTTTATCGCTACTTTCCATCTAAAGAAGCCATCATAGCCGCTATGGCCGATGATGAGCGCCGCACAGCCACTTTGGCTTTTGATGCTGTCCGCAAGTCAGACAATTTTTTGCTGGCGCTGTCGCGACTTTGTGAGAAGTTTGCTGAAGCTTATGCTGATCCTAGCCGGGCGGCGTTTGCAGCAGAGCTGATGGCAGAAGCGGTTCGCAATCCTAAGTTCGCCGCAGTGGCCCGCGAGGCCGAAAGCCGTATACGTACTGAGGTCACAGATCTACTCCGCGCCGGCCAAGCTATGGGTCACGTTGATAAAACTTTAGAGGCTGAGGAGGCCGCCGTCGTTTTGATTGCAGCCGCTGATGGTCTGGGCCTGCGTCTGGCCTTTATGGGAGACTATTCCGCCAGTGCCGCCGCTTCAGCGGTCAAAAATCTTGTTCTGCGCTATTTGAACCCGGCCGCTGCGCCGATTGAGGCCATGCCCCACGAAGCTGTGAATTCGGATCACCTTCCGTCAAGCCAAAGCCCCTCAAACCCATTTCCTCAAAACCCAATTCCCTTGAGCCGATCAACAGCGCCCAAGCTGAGCCGTGCCGGAGCCGCCAATGACGCATAAGACTATTTCAAAAACGCTGATTATCTCATTGGCGGCCGCGCTCGCATTGAGTGGTTGCGGAAACAATAATGACAAAAATGGCGATGCCAAAGGCGATAAAAATGCCAAAGCGGAAAAGGGTAAAGTCGGTGATCGTGCCTTGCAGGCCGTATCGGTTGCCCCTATTGAGCTTCAAGACTTTTCGCCGCGCCTCGTCGTTGCTGGGCAAGTGCAAGCCGTGCAGGAAGCGCGGATATTCCCAACCGCTTCAGGGGCCAGGGTTTTACAAATCCTCGCTGACGCTGGCGACCGCGTGAACGCTGGGCAGGCTTTGGCGCGGCTGGATGGTCGTCAGATTAGCGCTGATAGTGAACTTTTGGCCGCCCAAGTCCGCCGAGCTCGAACAGCTTTAGCAGAGGCTGATGTGGGGCTCACCGCTGCGCGGCAAAACTTCGCGCGCACTCAATCAGGCCCTAAGGAGAGCGGTCTTGATACCCGCGGTGTTGAGGCTCAGTTCGCAGAGGCGCGCCTTGCCTTAGCCCGCGCGCTGGCAACCCAAAAAGAAACGGCACTTTCAACTGAGCAAGCTGAAATTGCATTGGCTCAGGCTCAGGCTGAATATGATCGCGCCCTACAGGTGAAGGGTGACGGCGCTTTGTCGGTGGAGCAACTAGAAGCGCGCCGCGCTCAGGCTGAAACAGCGGCATCTCGTTTGCGCAGCCAACGCGTGGATGCAACAGCCATCGTCGATGCCCGTCGCACGGCGGTCTCTGAACTTGAAGCTCGCGCTTCGAGCGCACGGGGTGACGCAGCCGCCTTCCTCGATGGTCGTCGCCAAGGTGTCGCCCAGGCACAAGCGCGCGTTGAAGCCGCCCGCGCCGATTTGCAAGTATCCATCGCGCAGCAAGCGCAATCTGAGTCACGTCAGAATAATGGCATCATCACCTCGCCTGTTAGCGGCCTGATCATTTCCCGCAATGTGAATGTTGGAGAAATAGCTGGCGGCAATGGCCAGCCGATGTTCACAATCGTTGCTGGCAATGCTTTAGAGGTTGCAGCGGAAGTTTCTGAAGGTGATCTTGGTCGTTTGACAATGGGGATGCGCGCGCAATTCACGGCCCCGGACGGCACGCCCACCTTTGGCGTCTTGCGGCGATTACCCGCACAAATTGATCCAACACGGCGCACAGGTATTGCGCGCTTTACTCTGGATGGAAACCCCAGTGTTAAGGCGGGCGTATTTCTAACAGGTTCTGCCACAGCGGCCAATCGAGGCGTCGCTGCGGTGCCTGCTTCTGCCATTGTCTATGGTCCAGAAGGACCATCCGTCTTTGTGCTGCGCGCTGACAATACCGTTCGAAAAGCGCGAGTTGTACTGGGCGGACGTCAGGATCAATTGGTTGAGATCGTTAGCGGGGTGCCGTTGGGGTCGATCATTGTTACGTCAGGCTCTAGCTTGCTAACGGCAGGCGAGAAAGTGAACCCGATTCGCGTTGTACCCCAAGCGATCCCTGCTATACCAAAGACGGCTCCATCAAATTCGGTTGTTCCACCCAAGAACTGAGGCAAACATCATGCGCAACATATCATCATGGGCGATCAAAAACCCGATTGTTCCGATCGTTATGTTCCTGGTTCTAACGATCACAGGAATTGGAGCCTTCTTTAAGCTGCCGATCAATTCCAATCCCGATATTTCTTTCCCTGCTTTCACCGTCAGCGTCGGCATGCCAGGAGCTGCGCCGCGCGAGCTTGAGAACCAGGTTGCGGTTAAAATTGAAGGGGCTTTGGCCTCAATTGAGGGCGTCAAGTCCTCTGAAACCACATTAACAACAGGGTCGTCCACCACTTTCGTTGAGTTACGGATTGGGACTGATATTTCCAAAGCGGTCGATGATGCACGCGCAGCCGTCTCCAGCGTGCGCTCTGAATTGCCCGCCGACGTTTACGAACCCCAAGTCACGCGGATCGACTTTAATGACCAAGAACCCTTAGCTATCTACTCGGTTCAGTCATCTAAACTAGCGCCTGAAGAGGTTTCATGGTTGATTGACCGCGAAATTAGCCGCGAGCTTTTGGCTGTTAAGGGTGTTGGAAAAGTGGAGCGCTTGGGCGGCGCGGAACGTCAGATTACCGTCGATCTTGATCCGGCGCGCCTAACTTCTTTTGGCGTTACTGCTGCAGACATAAGCCGCGCTTTGCGCACCCAAAACATCGATCTTCCAGCTGGAAAGGCTGAAGCAGGCTCAGGCGAACAGCCGATCCGCGCTTTAGGCTCGGCCAAAACCGTTGAAGATTTAGCAAACTTGCCCATCAGCCTTCCCGGTGGGCGCGTATTACGTCTCTCGGATGTGGCCGACGTACGCGACGGAGCCACCGAAATGCGCGGCGTTGCGCGCTTTAACGGGACGCCAGTGTCCATGTTCCGAGTCTTGCGAACCAAAACCGCAAGCTCCCTCAAGGCTTATGATCTCGTTCAGGAAACCATCAAAAAGTTGGATGAGGCCAATCCCGATATCAAGATTGAGCCTGTCTTTACCCCCGTCGACTATGTTCAGGAAAGCTTCGACTTGTCGATGGCAACTTTGTTTGAGGGGGCTCTCCTAGCAACCTTGGTTGTGGCAATGTTCTTGGGCGGCTGGCGACCGGTATTTGCTGTGGCGGGGATCACCGCTGTTGTGCTTTTTGGCGGGGCTTGGATCATCGAATCTCTGACGGGAGTCGATATCTCTACAGTGGCCATTCTGGCCGTCGGCACCGTGGTGATTGGCGTCGCGACTTTTGTGATGAAATCTGGCCGACCAACATTTTTGGCTGCCATAGCCATACCTTTATCGACCATTCCGACTTTCGCTGTAATGGATATGCTGGGCTTCACGCTCAATGAGATCACCTTGCTTGCGCTAGCGCTGGTGGCGGGTATTTTGGTTGATGACGCGATTGTCGAGATCGAAAACATCATCCGCCACATTCGAATGGGCAAATCGCCTTACGCCGCCGCATTGGAAGCGGCCGATGAAATTGGGTTAGCGGTTGTCGCAACAACCGCCACGATTGTCGCCGTTTTCTTGCCGGTGTCGTTCATGACAGGGGTGATCGGGCAATTTTTTAAGAGTTTCGGCCTGACTGTGGCGGTCGCAGTGTTGTTCTCGCTACTTGTCGCACGCCTTATTACGCCCTTGATAGCCGCCTTCATTCTAACGCGTTCGCCGCCAGAGGAAGAACCCGAAGGGGCTGCAAAGGGCTATTATACTTTCCTAGATAAGATGTTGACGGTTCGCACTAAGCCCGTGCTTTGGATGAAAAAGGGCTTTTTATGGGGCCGTTGGGCAACTATGGGCGGGGGCATTGTGGTATTTGTCGCCACCATAATTGCCGCGACAGGCGTGCAAACGACGGTGGTGCCCGAAGTCGACCAAGGCTTTGTGCAAATGCGTGTCGATTTGCCACCGGGGCTTTCTCCTAATGAAGCCGATTTGCGGGCACGTGAAGTGGCGCAAAAGGCCCTCGACCGGCCTGAGACAAAAACCATCGTGCAAAGCGTAAGCGGCGACTTAACAGGCGCCAGTTTCTTCATTTCCATGACCGACCGAAAAGATCGAACCCTCTCGCAAAAGGAATATCAGAATGAATTGCGCCGAGCCGTTGGCACAATTCCAGGTATTCGCACTAACTTTGGTTCTGGATGGGGCCAAAATGCTGTTGAAATCAATCTGACCTCTGATGATCCAGCCAAGCTGGAAGCGGCCTCTGCCCGTATGGTTGAGCAGATGCGGCAATACCCTTGGGCTGTTGACGTCAGATCGACTGCCGATATAACGCGCCCTGAAATCCATATTCGTCCCCGCTCTGACGAGGCCGCCCGCCTTGGTGTGTCGCTCACCGATATCGCTGCCGCGGCACGGATCGGAACGACTGGCGACATTGACCTCAATCTGGCCAAATTCAATGCAGGCGAACGTCAAATCCCGATTCTGGTGCGCTTGAGCCGGGAAAATCGCAGCGACATTGAGGCCTTAAAGGCCTTGCGCGTATCTACGGCCAGTGGCCAATTGGTGCCTTTAGAGGCGGTTGCTGAAATCAGTTTCGGCGGCGGGGAAGCCAGTGTCACACGCGAGAATCGCGAGCGCATCGTATCGGTAAGCGCCAACTTGGACGGGATTCAATCCGGGGAAGCTTATAAAATCATCAAAGCAGCCTCTTGGTACAATAATCCTGGAGAAGGCGTGGTGGTGCGACAATCAGAGGGCGACGCCGATCAGGCCGATATTGCAGCGCAATTTCTGACGGCTTTGATCACTGGCGGATTGCTGATCTATTGTGTGCTGGTTTTGCTCTTCAAAGACTTCTTGTTGCCCTTCACCCTCGTCTCAGTGCTTTTCCTGTCACCCGCTGGTGCCATTTTGGCTCTGCGCCTGACAGATACACCGTTTTCAATCCCAGTCTTCATCGGATTGTTGATGTTGTTTGGGATTGCGGTGAAAAACTCCATCCTGCTGGTGGACTTTATCATTGAGGCTCAACATGCAGGTGTGCCCCGTCATCAAGCCATTATGGACGCCGCACATAAGCGTTCTCGCCCGATTATCATGACAACGATTGCCATGGTCGCTGGCATGTTGCCCGCCGCACTGGCAACGTCAGGGCCAGGCGCTTTCCGGCATGGTATGGCTGTGGCCGTGATCGGGGGCTTGTCACTATCGACCATTTTGAGCTTGGTGTTCGTGCCAGCGGTCTATACGATCATTGACGACTTCGATCAGTGGGTAAAGGGCTTGTTTAAAGCTGTTCCCACGGTCACCAACGAAGACCGCGCGATCGCCATAAAGGAAGATGTTGAGCGTCGCGCCAGCCGCGCCGCAGCAGAATGAGCGAACGGGCTTATTTCAAACATCTAGCGAAACGGTGGCTCGTCGAAACTGCGGAGCTTGCGGGAGTGTAGCACCACCCCCTCAAGCCGCATTTTTTCAAGCGCGGCGATGCCGATCTTGAGATGCTCACCGATAGCGCGCTCATAAAACACATTGGCAGCGCCGGGCAATTTGATCTCGCCGTGCAAGGGCTTATCGGATACGCACAGCAAAGTCCCGTACGGCACCCGGTGGCGAAAGCCTTGAGCAGCAATCATGCAGCTTTCCATGTCCACACCAATGGCGCGGGAAATATTGATCAGCCGCTTTTCACGGCTCCAATAAAGCTCCCAGTTACGATCAGCAAAACTGACGACCGTACCCGTTCGCAAGCGTCGCTTAAGCGTGTCGCCGGTCTCTCCCGTCACCTCCCCTGCCGCGAGCTGAATGGAGGTCTGAACCTCGGCAATCGGGGGAATAGGCACATCAGCTGGCAAGATACGGTCGAGCACTTCATCCTTGCGCAAATAGGCGTGAGCGAGCACATAATCACCAATCCGCTGGCTTTGCCGAAGACCGCCGCAATGACCGACCATCAACCAGCAATGTGGGCGCAGAACCGCCAGATGGTCGGTAATGTTCTTGGCGTTCGATGGCCCAACCCCGATATTGACCAGCGTAATGCCATGCCCGTCGTTGGCTATAAGATGATAGGCGGGCATTTGATATTTGCGCCATGGACTGCCCGCTACAAGGCTCTCTGGATCGTCGTTTAGATTGCTGGCATCAATCGTAATGCCCCCCGAACACACAAGCGCTGTGTAGCGCCCCCCTTCAGCGATTTGGGCTATAGCCCAACGCACAAACTCATCGACATAGCGAGCGTAATTGGTGAATAAGATCCAAGGCTGAAACGCCTTCCAATCGGTTCCTGTATAATGGGTCAAGCGTTTGAGCGAATAATCGACGCGCAACCCATCATAGAGCGCCAAGGGGCGTGGCATCCCGGGCAGCGCATCAAACTCACCATCAACAATCTCATCACCAACTTCAATGAGCTGCGGGGTCGGAAACCAGCGCGCTAATTCTTGGGGCGGCACATCGCCGACACCAATATCCCCCGCCCCTTCAACAACATAAGAATAAGGTATTTCAGCCTCTGAAAAGCCGACTTCCATCGTCGCGCCATATTCCTCGACCAGCGGAGTGAGATTTTCGAGGAAATATGCGCTAAAGTCGCGTGGGCATGTGACGGAAGTCACATAAACGCCTGGCGCATTAAACTTGGCATAGGCGCGCTCTGACACGGGGGGTGGGCCATCGGGTTCATAGTTTAGGCGGATTTCGGGATAGCGGAACAAAGCTCGCTCTTCAGGCGTGGGAGGTACCCGCGTCTTAACAAAACGGGCCAATCCATCGCGAAGCGACTTCACGGCGGCCGAGTGCATATCGTCCAAGCGATCAATGGCTTCTTGGGGCGTTTTACAAGGAAACATGCGCGTTAGTGCTTTGCATCTTGGCGCTTGTCAATCTGTGGATCGCGGCGTCTGGAGGGCTCTTGATTCTCCAGGACCAAAGGCGCGCATAAACACGCCGACGCAATCACGCACATAGTCAACTAATTCCTCTTGATTGATCGCGCTGGCTACACCCAATTCGAGCTGGTAAAGATAATCGCCTTGGACCATGGCCACAAACTGAATGGCCGCGCGCTGTGGATTGGGACAGTTTATCTCGCCGCGCTGATTTGCGATGGCAAGCGTCTCGGATAAGGTTTGGATCGAGCCTGTCACAATGGTCTCATAAAATTGCCGCGGCAGTTCAGGATGTTGTTTAGCCACTTGAAGCATCACGCCGTGCATAGCCGAGCAATCTGGCGAGACAATCATCAACATGAATTCTGTGCCGAGTTGAGTTAAAGCGCCTTCCAACGCGCCGCCCGTTTCGGCGTGAAGTTTGGCATTATTGTATATTATGCCGCATCCCTCATCCATTGCGGCGATGAAGAGGGCCTCTTTTGATTTATGTTTGGAATAAACCGTAACCTTGGAAACACCAGCGCGCGCCGCAATGGCATCCATGCTGACACGTTCGAAAGGCAATTCCAGAAAAGCGCTGCGGGCAGCTTCTAGAATAGCCGCTTCTTTGTCAGGATTGGTGGGGCGGCCTATCTTGGCAGTTGAACTCATAATCTGATCGCCATGCACATGCGCGTCTTTGCCGATTAAAAACCAGCAGAGTTGGTTTCGGGGCTTGACTTAGTGAACTTGATAGTTCACTAAGCCTCTGGGCTGAACTTATCAGTATAGTTAGTCGATGACCAGCCCAAAAAAGCAAGGACTTCGCCGGCATTTTTCGGCGCAAAGAAGGTGCGGGCATGAAATCGATGCTGGGAATGGTTGGTATCGCTCTGAAAATGTTGATGGGCGATCCGGTAAAATATTTTGGATTGGTATTCGGCATTGGCTTTTCGACGCTGTTGATGAGCCAACAAATGTCGATCTTTGTTGGCCTTTTAACTTGGGGCGCCAATCCGGTTCTCGATGTGCGTCAAGCCCAAGTTTGGGTGATGGACCCCCGGGTTAAGCAAGCCGATCAAGGTGAACCTATGTCGGATCAAGAACTTTACCGGGTCCGCTCTGTGGAAGGTGTGGCTTGGGCCGTGCCCTATTTTCGTACCGCCGCGACCTTGAGAACCATGCAGGGCAATATTGTTGCGATCACTCTGATAGGTGTCGACAATCAGTCGATGGTGGGCCTTCCTGACGATAATCTAGCCTCCAGCGTCAGCGCCATTCGTGGCCGGAACGCAGCCATTCTCGACAAGAATACAGCCCATTTGATTTGGGACGCTGGCCACGACCCGATTGGTGAAGTTGTGGAGATCAATGATAATCGGATCGCCATTCGAGGTGTGGCGACGTCTTTGACCAATTTCACCGGTTTTCCGACGATCTATATGAAATATACCGACGCAATTTCCGTCACGCCGCCGCAACGTAACAAACTTTCGTTTGTGCTGGTTGGCGGTGAACCCGGTACGGACCCAGAGGTGCTGGCGAAGCGCATCAGCGAAGTCACAGGCCTAAAGGCATTGACCCGGGAACAGTTTGCAAGAGACGGCACAACCTTTATCATTGAAAACACGGGTATTCCGATTTCCTTTGGAGCGGCTATCGGCCTTGGGGTGCTGGTTGCCATCATTATATCTGCGCTGACCTTGGCCATGTTCATTGCTGAAAATCAGAAGAATTTCGGCGCCCTCAAAGCCATTGGTGTTACAAACCAACAGATATTGGTCATGGTGTTGAGCCAGGCGCTTCTGGTCGGCTTTATCGGCTATGGCTTGGGCATTGGTGGAACCGCAGCTTTCCTTCACTTTGGTCAGGCTGACCCCAGTCTTAGAGGGTTCAAGTCACTTGGTGAAATTGTCGGCGGTGTTGGGGTCTTGGTTGCCGTCATCGTTGTCGGATCCGCCGTGATGAGCGTCCAGAAGGTCTTGCGCATGGACCCAGCTATCGTGTTCAGGGGTTAAGACAATGGCGCAAAATCAACCCAACTTCGTTGCGACAATCGACAGAATTACCAAAGAATTCCCAAGTGGGAGCGATGTGATCAAGGTTCTCCACGGCGTATCTTTGTCCATCGATTATGGCAAGCTAACGATGTTGATCGGTCCATCTGGATGCGGAAAAACCACCGTGTTGTCGATATTGACTGGAACGCTTTCGGCAACCTCCGGCCTCGTGTCGGTACTGGGCGAGCGGCTGGATAAACTAACCAACAATGATCTCGTGCGGTTTCGTCGTCGCAATATCGGCTTTATCTTTCAGCAGTATAATCTGATCCAGACCCTGAGTGCGTCCGAAAATGCCGCCATCGCCCTCATTGCAGACGGCGTGCCTTGGGAAGACGCGACGGCAAAGTCCAGCAGGCTTCTCGATCAATTGGGCCTTGGACCGCACAAAAACAAAATGCCGCGCCAGCTTTCGGGCGGCCAGCAGCAGCGCGTCGCGATCGCGCGGGCCCTGGCCAATGATCCGGCTTTGGTGGTCTGCGACGAGCCGACGGCGGCGCTGGATGCTCACTCTGGGCAGGCCGTTATGGAATTGCTCGACACCGCGTCCCACGACCCGACACGCGCCGTCTTGGTTGTAACCCATGACGACCGCATTTTTTCCTTCGCCGACCGGATTATCAAAATGGAAGATGGTCGGGTCATTGATGACGGACTTCACTTATCCACCCTTAGAGAGGCACATTAGCCATGAAATTATCTGCAAAACTCTTGGGCCGTGTCGCATTGCCCGTCATCGCTTTAGGCCTCATCGGCTTTGCCGTCGCGACCTTAACTCCTAAAGACACTGCCAGCGCGGTGCCCCCGGCGACGCCTGCAACCGCCCCAGACTCTGCGGGTGCGGTCGTGGCAGCACTTGGCGTCGTTGAGCCCTCCAGCGAAATCATTGCTGTAGCCTCTGAATTGCCAGGTGTGGTCCGCGAAGTCTTTGTAAAGCCGGGCGATTTGGTTGCCGCGGGTGCCCCTTTGTTTCGCCTCGATGGTCGGGCCTTGAGCGCCAGTCTTGAAGCGCAAATGGCCAGTGCGCAGCAGGCACGTGCCAATAGTGCCGCCAGCGCCAGCCGCGTCCCCTCGCTGCAGGCCAATGCGGCGACCGCGGCGGCAGGCATTGCTCAGGCGGAAGCGGCGCTTCTGACGGCGCAAGGTCAGGTCACCCAGGCGCTAGGACGTCTTGCGACTAGCCGTTCAGCCGCCGAGGTCGCGCGCCTCACATTTAGTGACGCACAAGCCCGGTTTGCTCTGTTTCAAAACATTTCTGACCCCCGCGCTATTTCAACTGACGAGCGCGACCGAGCACGTTTTGCTATGGAGCGGGCAAAAGCCGCCTATGATCAGGCGCAAGCCAGTGTTCAAGAAGCAGAAGGCGGCGTCGCTGTCGCTCAAGGTGGGGTCGCCGACGCGCGGTCGCGCATAGCGTCCGCCACATCAAGCACCAAATCAGCACAAGCAAGCGTTATCGAGGGCCAAGAAGCCGCCAAAGCGGCGCAAGCAGGGTCGGCGCAAGCGACGGCTCAGGCCCGTGTGGTGTCGACTGATCTTGAAAGACTGATTGTGCGCGCACCCATCGCAGGCCAGATCTTGCGAATTAATGTTCGGCTCGGCGAGTTTGCGAGTGCCGGGCCCTTGACCAGCCCATTGGTGTCGATGGGGGCGGTCGATCCCCTTCATGTGCGGGTGCAAATTGATGAAGAAGATGCGGCTCGTATTTCCGCTGGAGCGCCCGCACAAGCGACACTGCGGGGCGACGCTGCAAAGCGTATCCCCCTCACCTTCGTGCGATTTGAACCTCAAGCCATCCCAAAAACCAATTTAAACGGCGGCGCTGAACGCATCGATACCCGCGTAGTAGAGGCCATTTATGCCTTTGACCGAAAGAGTTACGCCGCTTTTGTCGGTCAGCAGATGGATGTATTTGTAACCGCGCGCCCTCTGATGGCCTCTGCACAGGCACAGACTAAGGCCCCTGCCCAGTCCTCTGCATCTGGGGTGACCAAATGAGACCGCTTCTGCTTTCAACTACACTCGCGCTGCTGACCGTCAGTGGTTGCGCCAGCCTGGCTGAGCGCCACGATGCCTCTCGCCAGGCGATAGCGCCGCAAGCGGCATTGACGCTACCGCCCGCATTTACGCGCACCACCGCCAAACCGCCTATGAGCTTAGCCAATGACCCTGTCTTGGATGCGCTTTTGGCCCAAGTCAGCGCCAGCCCCAATGTGGCCATTGCGCAGAGCCGATTGATTGAAGCCCGTGCGCGCCTTGACGCCGCACGTGCTGGCCTATTGCCCAGCTTAAGCGCAACAGCTAGCTTTTCAGGGGGCAGTAGCGATCAAGCATCGGGAACGGCGTTGACCTCAATTGGCCCATCCCTCTTCATCCCAATCGACGTGTTTGGAGCTAACCGAAGCCGCGCACAGTCAGCGCGCGCACGCGCCGAAGAAGCAGCTTTTATCAAAGACCGCACAGCGGCTCAGACGCGCGCTACCCTTTACGAGCTTTACGTAGCGCTGCGCGCCGCCCAAGCCCAGATTGGCGTTACTCAAGCCAACCAGATAAGTGCGACCGATAGCTTGTCGCTGGCATTTGCCCGTCAGCGCGCTGGCCTTGAAACAGGACTGGCCGTAGCGCAAGCGACAAGCAATCGTGACGCCGTCGCCGCCCGCCTGCCCAACTTCCAACAAGCCGAAGTGGCGGCGAGATTGGGCATTGAAGCCCTTTTGGGGAAAATGCCTGACACAGAATTGATACGGTTGAAGGATGTGAAGCCAATCCCACGCTTTGATCTCTCACGCGTGGATGTGGCCCCCGATCAATGGCTGGTGGCGCGGGCTGATTTGGCAGCAGCCCAGCGCCGTCTCCAAGCCGCCGGCCTTGAGGCACGTGCAGCCAGACGCGACAGGTTGCCCACGCTCTCGCTGACGGCACTGGCCACGCAAACTGATGCACGCCGAGGGCCAGATGGCCTATCGGGCACGGGGTCGGTCAATCTATTGGTCACATTGTTTGACTTTGGCCGCCTTGATGCATTGGCCCGCGCGTCGGGTGCGATAGCCGTGACTGAGGCCAATCTTTACCGCCAAGTCGTTGTTAACGCTGTGGCCGATGTCGAAACCCAGGTTTCCCGCGTTGACCTCGGGCAGGCTGCAATCGTGGCCAATGATGCCAATGTCGCCTCAGCTCAGGATCAGGCCCGCTTGGCGCGGGTCCGCTACACCTCTGGCCTGTCGGGATTTCTAGATGTGCTGACCGCTGAACGCGCCGTCTTTGAAGCTCAAAGTGCGGCGGTTGAGGCCACACGCGAAAGTGCTTTGGCTGAAATTGCTCTTGGTTTGGCGCTTGGCTTCTGATGATGTTCGCAGTGATCAGAAAATCTGACCACATTGTAATGTTTTAGGGGTTTAATTCTGGGGTCTGGCTTCCTAAGTGAGACTAGAACGCCGAGCGCGCGGGTATCCCCGCCTCCGCCCGACGCTCCTTTGGCCGCCAGTCACCAGAATGAAGGCGGTAGTTTTGGGGAGTGGTTGAGTATGACACGTGCCGTTGCACTGACGATTGGTCCGGAATTGGGCCTTCAGCGCTATCTGACTGAGATACGCAAGTTTCCAATGCTGGAAAAAGACGAAGAATATATGCTGGCGAAGCGCTGGCGGGAACATGAAGACACGGGTGCCGCTGAAAAGTTGGTGACCAGCCATTTGCGTCTGGTCGCTAAGATGGCAATGGGCTATCGCGGCTATGGCCTGCCGACCGCTGAAGTGATTTCAGAGGGCAATATCGGCCTGATGCAGGCCGTCAAAAAGTTCGATCCCGAAAAGGGCTTTCGCTTGGCGACTTACGCGATGTGGTGGATCCGCGCCTCCATTCAGGAATATGTATTGCGCACTTGGTCGCTCGTAAAAATGGGCACCACGGCGGCGCAAAAGAAGCTGTTCTTTAACTTGCGCCGCATGAAGTCAAAAATGCAGGCGATCCAAGAAGGCGATATGCACCCCGATGAAGTTGAATATATTTCAACTCAATTGGCCGTCACCAAGGACGAAGTCATTTCGATGAACCGACGTTTGTCGGGTCCTGATGCGTCGCTCAATGTGCGCGTCGGCGAAGATGGCGGCGGCGAATGGCAGGACTGGCTGGCTTCAAATGATGAAAGCGCCGAGACCGAATATGGTGAGCGCGAAGAACATGATGAGCGCATGGTGCTTCTCAACCAGGCCATGGCCACCCTCAATGAGCGTGAGCAGCATATCATTCGTCAACGCCGTCTGCGCGATGAGCCTGTGACACTGGAAGAACTCGCCGATCATTATGGCGTTAGCCGTGAGCGCATCCGCCAGATCGAAGTGCGTGCCTTTGAGAAGATGCAAGCTGCGATGAAGAAAGCGGCGTTGGAAAGCGGGCTTCTGGCGGCTTAGGTTTCATAGCGCATCGGGTAAACCGAGCGCAGTTCTCAAGATTTTCTGCTTGGGAACGCCTTTGGTGAAGGCTTTGCCTAACCAAAGGCCCGCTTCGATTGTCTTTGGGTGATTTGGCGTGTCAAATCGCCCGCCCACAATGTCGCAAGGGTTTTGGTGAGCCAGAGTGGGCACCAAAACCCTTCCCAAGCGAAACAACATTGAGCCAACGCAAATCATTAAATTTGTACTTTCGGACGGAACGTGTTGCCCTAAGGAGCGCTTACGGCAAGATTAAGTCCTTAAACTCGCCCACCAGCTCACCGCAATCGCCCCAACTGAGGCCAAGACGGCCATATCCTCGTCACGCATCGTTTGTGACCTGACGGGCGATTCGTAATAGGCTGTGATGATGATCGGGTCCCCTGACGGAGGCCAAGCCATGGCAATGTCATTATAGCGGTCGGGAATGGGCGGCGGTGCACCAACACCTGTCCCTGTTTTGTCGCCCGCCCGCCAGTCCGCGGGCAGGCCAGCGCGAATACGCTTGAGCCCAGTGGTGGTTTCCTCCATCCAGCTGATCAAAAGCGCTTTTGAGCTTTGTGAAAGCCAGTCCGTCGTCAGCATCTGCGCCATGGTTTGTGCCATTGCATCGGGAGTCGTCGTATCGCGGGGGTCACCGGGCACGACTGACATCATCTCCGGCTCATAACGGTCCAAGCGCGTGACCGTGTCGCCCAATGCGCGCAATTTCGACGTAAATACCGCTGGCCCCCCTAAAAGTCGAAGAAGGACATTGGTAGCGGCATTGTCGCTGGTGGTTTGAGCCGCCTGTGCCAAGGCCTCTAGACTCATTGAGCCTCTTGCCAGATTGTCCAACACGGTGGGCGAATGGCCGGCAATATCGGTTTGGCGGATCGGCAATTGTGTCGACAGCGACAAACGCCCCTGATCGGCCTCCCGCAAGATGATGGCCGCAAGCGCGAACTTAAAGCTCGATGCCATACCAAACCGCTCCCCACCGCGATGCGACAAACGGGCTCCCGTCGCGGGTATTAGGAAAGACACACCGAGCTTTCCCCCTGCGCTGCGCTCTAGCTGTGCCAGCGCCTGCGCCTGTGCACTTGGATTTGGCGTCTGTGTCGCCGTGCAGCCATAAAGGGTGCTAGCCGCTGCAAACTGAACAAGGCGTCGACGCGATAATTGGTGCGGCACCATGGGCTTTTCCCCCTATGTCATAAGTCAGGCCGAGACCCCGTCAAACCTCATTTAAACGGATTGAGCAATAAGGCGGGCAAGGTTTGATCGGAGCGCAACCGCCAGCTTTCGAGGCCAATCGGTCCGTTGGCGTCCCCTCTTAGCCGCCGATAGGTGCCAAAAAAGCGATCCCAAAAGCTAAAGCTGAAGCCGAAATTGCTGTTAGTCTCCTTTGGATCAGGACTGTGGTGGATCAAATGCAAGGCGGGCGTCACAAAGACCAGCCTGAGAAGAGCTTCTAGCCTGCTCGGCACAGCCACATTGGCGTGCGTGAACAAAGCCCCTGCGTTCAACACAATTTCAAACGCAATGACCGCGATGGCGGGTGCGCCCAACAAAAGAATGATGATGATTTTGAAGGCCAGAGACGCAAGAATCTCAAAGGGATGAAACCGAAGCGCGGTTGAGACGTCCATCGTCGTGTCACTATGATGAACACGGTGCAGACGCCACAGAAAGGGAACATGATGCATCGCCAGATGTTGAGCCCAGATTGCAAAATCCATCATCAAAAAGCTAAACAGGACCGCGGTCCAACTTGGCAACGCCACGATGTTGAAGAGGCCAACATCCAATTGCTCGGCCAGTACTGCAACCCCTGCCAAACCACCCCCCAGCGCCAGCCGGGATGCCACAGCGCCCATCGCCGCGAGCAAGGCTTGCTGGCTAAAGCGGCCAATATTCAAGACATTTGGCCGAGCCGGTACCCAGTGTTCCAGTACCAGAAACAGACCTATCAGACCGGTGGTGATAAGGATTTTCATGTCGATCGGGTTCACGCCGCTACCCTCGATTGTTTGACCAGATGCGCCAGCGCTTTGATCTCAACCAAGCGACCAGAACCTCGCCGCCACGCCAGTCCGATTTGGCGGCCAATCACTGGCGGATTAAATGGCCGCACGACAAGGCCCTCTCCAGCTAAACCAGCATCAGCTGCGATACGCGGCAATAGCGAGACACCAAGGCCACCGGCAGCCATTTGCACCAAAGTAAACAAGGATGTGGCCCGTACGTCTTCCTGCCCGGGTCGGCCCAGCCCGCAAACGCCGATCGCGTGGTCGCGCAAACAATGGCCATCCTCCAACAGCAGCACTTGGGAGCCGTCCAGATCGCCAGCACTGAGGTTGGTTTTGGTCGACAGGGGATGATCAGCCGCCCCCACAAACAAAAACTCATCATCAAAAAGCTCAACTGTATCAAGTCCGTTGGCCTCATAAGGCAATGCGATGAGCGCAGCATCAAGTGTGTGGGCGCGCAGCCCCTCAACCAAGCGCCCGGTTAAATCCTCACGCAAATAGAGCTTCAGTTTAGGAAAGGCCGCTTTGGTTTTCGGCAAGATAGAAGGCAGCAAAAATGGTGCAATCGTTGGAATAACGCCCAGTCTGAACCGACCCGTCATAGGCTCAGCCGCACCATGTACCGCCTCAGCCATTTCGTCGACCGCCGATAAGATGGCCCGCGCGCGCGTTGCGGCAATGTGGCCAACAGGGGTTAAGGTTGCCCCACTACGCCCGCGCTCAACCAATCGAGCCCCCAATATGGCCTCCAACTCCTTAATGGCGGCCGATAGGGAGGGTTGGGTCACCATTGTCTGTTCAGCGGCACCAACAAAGGAGCCTTGCTCTGCAATCGCGAGCAAAAAACTGAGCTGGCGTAATGTAGGTTGGGACATGCGCCGTTATATAGTCTAAAGCTATTGATTGTCACGTTACAATTGATTGGACATTAGCAGACGGACTGCTTACGTGCAGCTTCAGCGCCCCGCTTTTTCACTCGTGGGCTTGGAGAGACATAATGCTGACCGTTGGCGATACACTTCCCAATTTCACTGTTACCGGCGTAAAGCCTGGCTTTAAGTCCCACGAAGAAAATGGCGAGAGCGCTTTCTTTGAGATCACCCAAGATAGCTTTGAAGGTAAGTGGAAGCTCATCTATTTTTACCCCAAGGACTTTACCTTCGTTTGCCCGACTGAAATCGTTGGTTTCGATAATCTGGTTGGCGAGTTCAGCGACCGTGACTGCGTTGTTCTGGGCGGTTCGACCGATAATGAGTTTTGCAAACTGGCATGGCGCCGGGAGCACGCAGACCTTGCCAATATGAAGCAATATGCGTTTGCCGATACCAAAGGCACTTTGGTTGATGGCTTGGGGGTGCGCGAAAAAGACGCCGGTGTGGCTTTGCGCGCGACATTCCTCGTTGATCCTAACAATGTGATCCAACATGCTTCGGTCAATAATTTGAACGTTGGCCGTAACCCCGATGAAATTCTGCGCTTGTTGGACGGTTTCCAAACCGACGAATTGTGCCCCTGCAATCGCCCAGCTGGCGGTGCGGTCCTTTAATCGTTGAAACCCTTAATGCCGGACCGGATTTTCTCCGGTCCACTCTTTTATAGCCCGCAAAAGCGCCGCGTCTGGTTTGTTCGACGCGGGCTTTCCTCTCCATTCTTAATCAAGAAAATTACAGGAAACGGCCATGTCATTAGACGCACTTCGCGAGCAAATCCCTGAGTTTGCAAAAGATATTCGTTTGAATTTGGGATCATTGGCGAATGAGACGACCCTGAGCGATCAACAAAAATGGGGCACGTTCTTGGCCTCTGCACTGGCCGTTGGTCAGCCCGACGTGGTCAAGGCGATTGAGGCCGAAGTTGGCCCGCGCCTGACGCCTGAGGCGATTACCGCCGCACGCTCTGCAGCCGCGATTATGGCGATGAATAATGTCTATTATCGCGCATTGCACCTGTTGACCAATCCAGAGTACCGCACGCTGCGCGCTGGATTGCGGATGAATGTGTTGGCCAATCCCGGCGTCGAGAAAGTCGATTTTGAACTCTGGAGCTTAGCTGTCTCGGCGATAAATGGCTGTGGCATGTGTCTCGACAGCCACGAAGTTGAGCTGAAGAAGCACAATGTGCCCGCGCTCAACATTCAGGCGGCCATCCGGATCGGGGCCGTTGTCGCCGCAGCGAGCGCCGTCTTGAGGGCTCAATCAGCAGCCTAGGATGACTTCTTAGTGAGGTAATCCCCTGCCCGAAATTACCTTACGCAAGTCGGCAATTTCGGCCCGCAGGCTGGTGATTTCGCTTATAAGTTCATGAGCGTCGGTATGGGCGACTTGAGCGCGGGCTTCGCTCTGCGCCGCCGCCTCAGCTTCGCTCTGCATGGCACCAACGATAACGCCGATAAACAGATTAAGCGCAACAAAGGCAGTGAACAAAATGAAGGGCAGAAAGAACAACATGGCGTAGGGATGATCTTGCAAAACCGGTTTGACAATTTCTCCTGACCAGCCGTCCAAAGTCATCAGTTGAAATAAAGTATAGAGGCTGCGGTCTAACGTCCCGAACGCGGCAGGTTCTGTTGCCTGGAATAATTTGGTGGACATAACGGCACCAACATAAAAAACGAGCAACAACAATAAAATGATTGACCCCATACCGGGAAGCGAGGCTATCATCGCCCCAACAACCCGTCTCAGGCTCGGAATGATCGATACCAACCGAAGAACCCGGATGACCCGCAAAGCACGCAAAACCGTCAACGGCCCGCTTGCAGGGACCAAGGCAACAATAATCACAACAAAATCAAATATATTCCAGCCCGACTGGAAGAAGCGGCCTCGATAGACGGTCAGCTTCAAAACCAATTCCGCCACAAAAATAGCCAGCAGTGCCTGATCTAATATCTTTAAGACATGGCCCCATTGGGCGACAAGCGATGGGGAGGTCTCAAGGCCCAAAACAATGGCGTTGGCAATTACCAACACCGTCAAGGCAAGTTCAAAGCCTTTGCTTTCAATCAGATTTCTTGCAGTCAAAACCAAAGATCCAAGGTGTTTGCAGTTTATCCTAGAGAGCGTCAGATTCTTTTAGAACCAGACGCGGGCGAATGCTACACGAATATCTGTAGCACCAATTCGCTCTACTTAAACATCCTGTCTGGTCCAGCTAATGTGCACGACGCTTGCAGCCAACGCAGATTGATTCCCACCCGCGTGGCATTCTCATCGGCCCACGAATAGGAAATCGCACGCGGATTGCCCTTTTCATGCACATACATCGTCAGGGATGGTCTGTTGGTTCCATAGGGCCATTCGACATTGCGCATACGGATATAGAATTCGCGTGCAGGCGTCTCGTCGGTTTTGATCGCCAGCTCACCGCCCTGATCATGGATCCAGCCGCGCTCAAATGTCCAGCTTTCTGGGATTCCCACCCCTGTTGTGCCATGCGACGCGCCGCGCAATACCGAGGTCCAACAGGTAAAGGGGCGGGCCTTGTTCAGCTTATGGGGAATGCCCGCCTTATTGCCATAGACATAAGCGCCAGCTTCATCCACTGCACGGTCAGCGATCCAAAGCGCGTGATCCGTCAGCACAAGGTCATCTGTAATGACGAGCGTTTTGCCAGAACGGCGCGACGCCACCCGGCATGCATTTGGCTTCATATAGCCAATGAACTGGTTTTCCTGCGCTCGCCAATAGACCTCACAACCTGGATATAATGTCATGTTGGCTGGGGTCAGGCCTGCCAGTTTTGAGGGGTCAGCATAAGCGCCGCGCATGGCTGTGGCTTGTTCCGAGCTGGGTGCGAATATTTCGAGTTTAACCGCGTTTTCGCTATAGTCTGCACTGAACCGATAGATACGCTGGCGATAAATCTTCGTGGGATCGCCATCCCCATATTGTTCGACATAAAACGCGTTTGGACCAAAGGCGGGCAAGGTCACTGGCGCAAATATGGAGTGAATACGACCGTTGCGGTTTTCTTCAGGCGTTTTGAGTTCGCCGTCAAAATAGACCTGTAGATCATTGTCATAACGGCCGGGAAACCACTCCAACATTTTGGCCATATCTTTATCGAGCACGCTTCGAGCGTTGATGGGCGGGGTTTGGGCTTGAACTGGAAACGCGGCCATTTGGCCCAATACTGCCAGTGCAATGAAGGCCAATGACTTAATCATCATGTCTTTTTCCCGCCTTTTGCCAAAACTACCAACCAAAGAGCGCTCACTTTTTGCGACTGTAACCGAGGCGCTCTTAGCGTGCACCCAAAAAACAAAAGGCCCAACGTGCTTTACGTCGGGCCTCTTGCTGCCATTATCGCCCCCGCGATGAGCAGGACCCTAATAGGTCCACTTTAATTCAACGCCGACTTGGCGACCACGGCGGGGCATAAAGAAGAAGCCGCGTGGCGCGCCTGTATCGATCCCGACAGCCGCAGGACCTGCCAGACCAGCCAATGCCGCGGGCCCTTGGAACACGTCGAACCAGCGCGTTGCAATGGGGATCGTATTTTCATCAGTCAGGTTCTTGCCCCAAACCGAGAGCTTCCAGTTTTGATTGGAAAGCCCGGCACGTGCGCCGACAAGGGTTGTGTCCCCTGTTTCAGCTCCGCCATGAACCTGAACAAATTTGCTGCTTTCATAGCTGACATCGGCGCTAGCAAACAATTCGACACCACTGCTGCCGATCGGCCGCGAATAGTCAATATTGAAGCTATATTGGGTTTCCGGCACCAATGGAATTTTCTGGCCGACAATTGAACCTGTCGCACCTGGTGATGGCAGGAAGGTACCATTGGGTTGGGCCACGGCGGATGGCGTGAGGCGGCGCGTGCTCTCGCATGTCGTGCCGATCAAGAAACCGCCAGACCGCAAGGTATATTCAAACTCATCACAGCCTTGTGTGAACTTGGTGCTGACGTTGGAAGCCGTCAATCCGATGCCCAGATTTTCGGTCACCCTGAAGCGGAACTCTGCCTCGAAACCTGTAAGCTCAGCATTACCTTGATTGGTCACAATAGATGTCTGGACGCCGGAATTACCTTGAACCGCCGTCGTCAACTGCATGTCATTGGCTTGGGTTCGGTAGGCTGACAGTGCCAAAGTACCTCGGCCACCCAATAGGCGGGTCTTAGCGCCTAACTCATAATTGGTTGATTTTTCAGGTTGAAAGGTCGGGAACCCATTGTTGAGGCCCAGGACGCCATTGAGACCGCCGGGCTTAGTGCCCTGCGCATAGATTCCATAAAGAGTCAGATCTTCACTGGGTTTCCAGCTTAAGGTCACGCGTGGCGTAAAGCTGTCAAACGACCGAATATCGTCATATGAAATACCGGTCCGCAGACCTTGGGCATTGTTGATATAGTTTTGAGTTGCGCGCTTTTCAGTCGCCTGACGCCCTTCGACATCGAGCAAAAGCTGATCGGTAATGTCAAAAGAGATACGACCAAAGACGGCTGAGTTAGAGGTCTCATTGAGTGAATCATAGGTCGTCAAGACCCCTGTGGGTGAGTTAGCCACAGTTGTAAAAGCCAAAGCATAGCCAGCTTGGGACAATTCATAGCCATAAGCTCCCAACATCCAGCGCACGCGTTGGCTCGGATCAGACGAAACCTTGATTTCCAGTGAATAATCGTCGCTATCGGTAAAGCCTGACGAGCCAAACAGCGAGTTTGACGTGGGAACAGCGGGTGTGCCGCTTTGCGGGAAAGAAGCACCATTTTTGAAGTCAGAGTCAGATCCTGTTTTCAAGCGCTCATTGCGGAAGCCAAAAGAAATTTTCGCCGACATGGCGTTTGGCAATTCGACATCCGAAATCACTGAACCGAATAGCAAATCGCGCTCTACACCCAGAAATGGTGCTGCTGCGGGATTGTTTGAGCCAGGCCCGGCAGTATTCTGGTTATAGATGCCATTATCCTTGATAACACCACAGAACCATTGGTTAGGGTTGTTATTCGTAGTAGCTGCAACACCCCGGTAAGCGTTGGAGCGGAA
>JBEINE010000159.1:0-6885 GCA_040378245.1 Hyphomonadaceae bacterium
CGGCAATTTTGAAGTTCACAACAAATCAGCCCGCCCAGGGCGAAACCCAAGGACTGGAAAAGAAGTAACCATACCTCCAAGGCGAGTGGTCACATTGAAGGCAAGTGGTCAATTGAAAACGCAAGTCAATAAAGCCTGAGACTTAGCACCAAAGAGTAGCTAATTCTTTTGATGAATAACTAATGAGGAAGGGCTGCTGGATACACCGGCTAGATTGTCACGATGACTGCCTTCAACTAATTCCCATCCAGGGATCAGGTTGGCGTTGTCTGGGGCGCGATGGCCTGCGACTCGGCCAATTCCACAAATGCAGCGATGGGTTTTGAAAACCGGCGCGATCGCAGGCAAATGACGTATGACCGTGTAAAACTCGGCATGTCGGCGATACGCAGCGCGATTAGGTCGTTGTGGTTCCGGTATTCAGCTTCCGATACGATCCCTATGCCGATACCTTCTATGACCGCCTCATGCACGGAGTCTCGTGGCAATTCCATCACGATGACCGGCTTGACCTGATGTGCCGACAACGTCGCCTCGAACGCTGCCCGGGTCATCGAACCTGCCTCGCGGATGATCATAGTCTGTCCATCCATTTGCTGCAGCTTTATGGAGGCCAATTTCGCCCATGGATGGGATCGATTGATCAACACAACAATCTCGTGGGATCCAAGTTGGCATGCATGGATCCTTGGATCGTTAATTGGGCTTCCGGTGACTGCCACGTCCGTCACCCCATCGAGTATCTTGCGTACCACAACGTCGGAGTTGTCGCTTTCGAGACGGAGCTGTACCAACGGAAACCGCCGACGAAACAAGGCAAGAAATTTCATGACGAACAATGGCCCAACAGAACCGACCCTTAGTTCACCGCTGAACTCCTCCTTGGTTGAACGCAACAACTCAACAGCCTGCTTTTCGTGCAAGAAGATGAGCTTGGCTATCTCGAACAGCGCGCGACCCGTGGTGCTGAGCTGTAGCCCCCGCGCCGAGCGCAGGAATAATTCGACGCCGTAACGCTCCTCCAGAGCCCGCACCTGAACGGTTAGCGTTGGCTGACCGATGTGGAGAACCTGAGCTGCCTTTGTGAAACTCATCTCCCTGGCCACGGCGTAGAACGAGCGCAGCTGATTGAAATTGACGAAAGGCAAGGGCTGGTCGGCCTCAGTGTCGGCATTCATGGGCAATTTGTCTCTCGGTCATGGCATGCGCTTCAACTAGCATGGCCGCTAGAGGTTTTTATCTGTTTGAGTATATCCTGCATCAACGCCGAATCGGATCGTCCCAGTTCTAGGGGGATGGTGTAGTGATTCAGGCCTGCCAGCGTCATTGCGTGCGCGGTCCCGCCACCATCTCGCCAATGGTGCGCGTATTTTGCGGTCTGTTCGCGAAACGCAAAAGTCTCTGCGCCTCCGACTGCCGCCATCAACCACCCAGGACCGACCGGCAATCGCAGCGGACTGGCGCTGGCCGCTGTCGCTTCGTCCAGCCCTACCTGGATGCCAATCGATGTCTGGGCAATTGGCTGCAGGTCAAAGAGACCGCTGAGCGTGACACATCCGACGACAGCTAGGCGATTAGGGATATCTGGCGGAGGCTCGGGCGGCTTGATCGCCACCATCGCTGCAAGGTGCCCACCAGCGGAGTGACCTGCGAGGACCATTTCCGTACACCCGGGGGGAAGACGGGCAAGCCCTGCGCCGGCTAGCCACGCAGCTGCGGCGCGTGCGCTTTTCACGATATCCTTTATGGGCGTGACGGGGGCGAGGGGGTAACCGACAACAGCCACCGAAATCCCTTGATCTAGGAATGCAGGAGCAACGAAGCTGAAAGAAGACTTGTCCTGGCTGCGCCAATAACCACCATGGAAAAATACCAGAAGGGGCGATCCGGACGTGCCCACAAAAAGATCGAGTTTTTCGAGATGATGAGGGCCATAGGCTAGGTCGACTTGCAAGGCATAACGACTTCTGGCAAGGGAGCTTGCATCTGCCATTTGCCGATAAACCTCCTCGCGCTCAGGATAGCGTGCTGTGAGAACATACTCTGATTCCATGTGCGCATCAATGACCACCGGCCAGCTCCCTGATCTCTTGGTCAATTGGTCACCGGCATCCCTGGATCATTCAAAATGGACGACGCTGCGAACGGATTCGCCGCTGACCATCATATCGAAACCGCGCTGAATGTCTTTCAGGGGAAGACGATGGGTGATGAGTGAGTCTATGTCGAGTAGTCCTTCCATGTAAAGATCGACGAATTTACCGATGCCGCTGCGCCCCTTGACGCCACCAAAGTAGCTTCCTTTGAGGGTACGGCCGTAACGAAGGGCGACTGGAGCGACTGCCATTTCCGTGCCGCTGGGTTCTACACCGAGCAAAACACAGGTGCCCCACCCGACATGGCAGCAATCTAAAGCCTGGCGCATTACTGCGGTGTTGCCGGTGCATTCGAACGCGACATCGGCCCCACCGCCGGTCAGTGCGAGTACTTCCTCGTGTACCCTAGCGGGCCCGGCAGCGGCGTCGATGAAATGGGTCAAGCCTAGGTGCCTCGCCAAGGTGCCCTTTGAGCAGTGCAGGTCGATTCCGGTGATAGATTTCGCACCCGCGATACGCGCACCCTGAATGATGTTAAGACCGATTCCACCAAGACCAAAGATGACCACGTTGTCGCCCGCGCGGACATCGTGCAGTGCGGCGCCGACGCCGGTGGTCACGCCACAGCCAATGAGGCAAACTCGATCGAGCGGTGCATCGGGACGAATCAACGCAAGGGCAATTTCCGGCACGACCGTGTAGCGCGAAAATGTGGAGGTGCCCATAAAGTGATGAAGAGGAGCATCGCGCCAGCGAAAGCGGGCCGTGCCGTTGGGCATCAAACCGCGGTCACGGGTGGATTTGATGGACCAGCAGAGGTTTGTACGCTTGCTTAGACACATCTTGCAAACGCCGCACTCGGGGCCATACAACGGGATGACGTGATCGTCCACGCGCAGACCCTTTACGCCAGGCCCCACTTCGACGACCCTGCCCGCCCCTTCGTGGCCGAGCACAGCGGGGTAGACGCAACTCGTATTTACGCCCTTTATAGCGGTGAGGTCTGTGTGGCAGATACCCGTCGCAACCATCTCGACCAACACTTCTCCAAAGGCGGGTCCTTCCACATCAATGGAATCGACGAATAGTGGCGCGTTAGCGTTAGTCAAGATGGCGGCGGAACTTTTTATCATAGGAGGTGAAAAGCCTTTGGCATGTAGGTTGGGTATGGGCTGGGCGATCAGCTGATGAGGACGACGGGTGGGCGAGCGCGCAGGCCGGGCAGGGCGTCTGCATCAACCGATACTGCCGCCTGAATCAGCCTCTTGGCTGCGTTGATCTCGCGCCCGCAGTCAACACCTATCGCTGCGGCGACAACGTTGCCCGACAGAAAGTATGCTAAATAAGGCCCCGAATGTAACTTGCCGTGCTCGACGAGCCTGAGCTCGTCAGTGGGTCTGCCGACTATCTGTATGTTGCGGCCATATTGATCCGACCAAAACCAGGCGGGTTGGCGAGGCGGTAAGGGCTGGCCGCAGATCGCGGCCGCCACAGATACCGCTTGGTCTTCCGCATTACGCCAGGATTCGAGCCTGATATCAGTGCCGTTTGTTGGATCGACTTGGCGTGCAACATCGCCGACGGCATAGATATTCGGGTCTGCGGTGCGCCCGCTGGCGTCAACGACGATGCCGTCGCGAACCGGCAAACCGGCTGTGTGCGCAAGGCTGTCGTTCGGCAAGGCACCAATGCCGATAACCACGCAGTCGGCTGGGATCAATTCTCCATTTTCCAGATGTACCCCGTGAGGCGACAAAGAGACGACATTGCAACGCAGACGTATCTCGACGCCGCGGGCAATATGCAATTCAGCCAGCGAATGCGCAAAAGCGGTTGGCAACAGTCTGGGCAAGACGCGTTCGGCGGTCTCTATCAAGGTGACCTGCGCTCCAAGCGTGCGTGCATTAGCGGCTAGTTCTAGGCCGATGAAGCCAGCGCCGATCAGAGCCACCCGGCGCCCTGGAGCAAACTGCGGTTGCAGCCGCTTGGCGTCGTCGATCGTTCGCAGTTGGTGAACTTGTGTTCCTGGTGCAACAGGGCCTAAAAAGGGCCGCGCGCGCGCGCCCGTTGCTAGCACAAGAGTGCCGTAATCAATAGATTGGCCTCCGGCCAGCTTAACGCAGTGGCTATCGGGGCTGATCGCTGTAACGCGTGTATCCGTCCGCAATTCGACGTGCAATTGAGCCCATTGTTCTATGGGCAGGAGAGTTAGTGATTCATAGGCTACTTTTCCAAGCAGAATATCCTTTGAAAGGGGGGGGCGCTCATAGGGCGGGTATGCCTCTTCGCCGATGAGCTTGATGGTGCCCGAATAGCCGGCAAGGCGCAGTGCTTGTGCAGTGCGGCCACCCGCTTGTCCGGCGCCTACGATCACAACACCCGGGTTCACTGCTTGTGGGCTAGACATGGTGGATGCATGCCTGTGCAAGCGTGAATTCGTATGTGGCGATGCGGTGCATAGGCATTTGCGTGGACACAGTTGAGCTTGTGCGCACGCCAATGAGCAAGAAGGGTTCGAAGCCAGTTCTAGTCAGGGCCTCAACTTGCCCAAATCGCTCCACATTGTTCCGAAAGAAGGTGGGCAAATTTGCTAGGCCGCGCCTGCAGGAATCGGCCCGTCCGCGAAGAGCCTGTATTACTGCAAACCGTATGGGCAACCTGAAGAATGGCAGGGTTGGCATTTACCGGTCCAGCGTGGCCAGATGGCGGGGCTTGCCAGTGGCAATTTGTTTTCGTATCTGCCGATGTACTTGCCAGTAGCCTTCCCCACTAAACCGCAGATGAGGCTTGATTTCCTCGTGAAGACGGCCCAAGGCATGAAAAGGGACGGAGGAGGCAAGGTGGTGTTCGGTATGGAATGCCATGTTCCAGTAGAGAGCGCGAAAGACCGGGTTCGTAAGCGTGGTGCGTGTATTCGATAGCAGGTCGGGGCCTTCCAGCGTCCCCGTGTGCTCGGTCATCCGGATGGCCCGCAGCACTGGTTCGCCCAATATGCGCGGCAGCAGCCAGTACGTCACCGCAAGCCATGAGACGGTGAGTATCGATGCCAGTATGATTGCCGCATAAAGAGTGACCATGACTCTGACCTCCAGGCTGACCTTGGCGAGTTCCCCGTGCGGTATGTAGCCGCGCTCGGCTTGGCTAAAACGCCCGGTGCATCCGCGCCACAATGTTCCCAGCATCTTGGGCCAGAAATTAGCGCCAAGGATCAACAGGATGTATTGCCTGAAAGACCGAGGTAAAGGTGCTGCCTCTGGGTCTAGTGACGGATGCTGTGTGTAGGTGTGATGCTCCGCGTGGCGCCACTTGAAGTAAATAAAGGGTCGCATGGTCAGAAAGGCTACGAACATGCCGACCATGTAATTTAGCCAGCGCCAGCGAAAGGCGGTGAAGTGCGAGCATTCGTGCAGAGGAGCAAAAAGCAACGCAAAAATGCTGCTGTACAGCAGCATCGCCGGGATGATCCACCATGAACCCATCGCCGCTTGTACCAAGAATCCGGAGATTGCGAGAGCACCCAGATGAAAACCGAGGTAAATGAATCCTGTGAAGTTGTTGCGCTGACGGAGTGATTTCAAACTGCTCTTGGACAGGCAACCCATGCCAGTCAGCAGCCATGCCCCCCCTTCTACTGGAGGTAACGAGGGATGCATAGTCTGAGAAGTCATTTTTTCCTATCTTTGGGTGAGCCTTGACCCGATGTCCTATAGCGATGACAACAATGTAGCTAGCTCCCGCGATGCTGACCAATTCATTTCCTCAACACCGGTATTCTTGGGGCATTCCCAGCATGCTCCAATCCGTTGCTGCGCCGCCTTTAATACCAAGCCTTGCTTGCTAAGAGTTCGCTTTTCCGCGATATGGATGGTTTGAATTTGAAATGGGCACGGCTAGTTATTGGAAGTACGCCAAAAAAACGCCGAATGCGTCGAAATTTCGGTTCGGGGCGAGTGAGTTTTCCTTGTAAAGAAGTTAGTCAGCCCCTCGGCGGGTCACACTACGAGACTAGATTGGGCGGTAAAAATTTATACACTCGGCAGTTATCTCAAACCAAAAGGTATTTGTGGGCAAAGAAATATTTGTCATTGGCGGTGTGCTTGATGACGAGCATTGACGCTATCCTAAGGGGACTCGGTTGCGAAGTCCGCACACGAGCGCACACAAGCTGTTCAGCGTCGAGGGTTGTACTATTTTGGTTAAGACGGGACACTTGCTGCAATACTGAGATTTGCCCTAAGTGGTTTGAGCCCAAAGTTTGGGTTTGAGTTTTCAAGTGCCAAGTGCCAAGTGCCGCAATTGAGTGACTCATTTTATAAAAACCAGTTAATCACTACTTGGAGTGATTTGGAAATATTTGACATCAACCGAATCAATCAAATATTCCGATAATCTATTTAAATTAAGTGGATCATTAGTACGCATTGTCAATTTGTACTCAAATAACAAGCCACCTTTTAAAACTTGGTAGCTCAAGCTTTCAAGCCTAAATCCATATTGCTTTAAAAGTACCTTGATAGTCTCTTGATTAGGAACTTTTTCACGATTAAACGCGATCGTGCTGTTTGCAAAATTGTGAGATGGAATTTTGGCTTCAATCCATCTAAATAATGACAGAATTATTAATGTTAAAGCTGTGGCCAAAATTGCAGGGAAATAGAAACCAATCCCTAATAAAATTCCTATGCCAGCCGTGATCCAAATGGAAGCGGCAGTTGTCAATCCGCGAACATTCAAACCCTCTTTAAAAATAACACCGGCTCCTAAAAAGCCTATGCCAGTCATGATGCCC
>JBEINE010000028.1:0-22202 GCA_040378245.1 Hyphomonadaceae bacterium
AAAAAACAAAATATTTGAAACAGCAATAACCGATAAAGCACGAATTAGGTTTCAAAATAAATGACCCAGACCAAAGTACTTTCCGATAGCATCACAACACAAACATTCCTTGCCTCTAGATCTAGCGGTGGTCAGATGGGTTTACGAATTGACCAGATTTTCAACGTCAGTAACGCTCTCGCACCCACCATTCAAAAGCGTAAAGCGACCGCCCATGCTGAGGTGGAAAGCGAGCCTCTTTTCGATGCCGTCGCTGATGCAAAAATTTGGACCTCTAGGATTGCGATGCACCTAGACCCTGAGGATCGAAATAGGTTTTTCAGACAATTAGACTTACTTCATGATCCCGACCAGTGGTTTGAATCGAATGCGCCAGTCCGGCTCAAGTCATTCCAAGGGTTTATCGATTTCATTCTTCAGCATGAACAGAAACTTAAGCCTTCGCTTGGCCTGGGTCCAAACGGAAATCTTCATGCAATTTGGGAGCGAGACGACAAACGACTGACAATTGAATTCTTGGATCGCGCGCATGTAAACTGGATTGTAAGCAGTAGCTTTGACGGAGAGGTTGAGCGCGCCGCTGGTACCACCAGATTGAATAGACTAAAGGACGTTCTCTCGCCTTATGGTCCCGAGAAACTGTTTGCGTATTCGTAGTCGAACAATTCCAGAAGCGGACAATCTCATGCGATTCGTGCCGTATGGTCAGCAATTGCGTGATCCTGATACTGATGAATTCAAGGGTATTTTAGGGGCAGCTTTTGCGATTCGACCAGCGGATGAGGGACACATTTCGTTAACATGGGTAGAGTTTTATGGTGAAAAGTCTCTGGTGACCTATTCCCTTGCCGCATCCCATTTTAGAGATTCACGAGAATCGAAGAAATTGCAAACCAAAGCGGCATTTGCTGTTGGCTCAGTAGCCGAGACAAAGGCGATGGCACTTACTTTTGGAAAAACAATTCGCGTCGTTCACGCTCCGGTGGAAAACAATGGCGGCCACGCAGAGCTCAGAAGGTTTTCTGACGAAGATCGTGCGTTACTTGATGCATTGGCGAGAGATGTTTTTCGAGAGCATGTCATGGTAACCGCACTTACCCTAACTTAGAACAAGAAAACGGCCCCAGACTGAGCTGGGGCCGCTATGATAATCGCTCGCGCGCGAGAGGTGCTTATTCTGCGCCCAGATCAACAACGTCCATGCCGGCGACTTCGGTCGGCAAGGGTTCCATCTCGGTTTCAACCTCAATGGCCGCTTCGGCATCTTGGTGCGCCGCAATGGCCTTCAGGCGGCGAAGCGCGCCACCGGTTCCGGCTGGAATCAAGCGACCGACGATGACGTTCTCTTTGAGGCCTTCCAGCGTGTCATGCTTGCCGTTGACCGCAGCATCGGTGAGGACGCGTGTGGTTTCTTGGAACGAAGCCGCCGAAATGAACGACCTTGTTTGCAAGCTGGCTTTGGTGATACCCAGAAGAACCGGCATAGCTGTTGCCTCTTTCAGCCCCAATTCCTTCATGCGGGCATTTTCATCCAACAAATCGACCTCATCAATGGCATCGCCCTTGATCATGTCGGTATCACCGGGATCGGTGACTTCGACTTTTTGCAGCATCTGGCGAACGATGGTCTCGATGTGCTTGTCGTTGATACCGACGCCCTGCAGGCGATAGACTTTCTGCACTTCTTCGACGAGATATTCAGCCAAAGCTTCAATGCCCAAAACCGCCAGAATGTCTTGCGGTGCGGGATTACCGTCCAACAAATACTCGCCGCGCATGATCCGGTCACCATCTTGAACCGTCAAATGCTTACCCTTGGCAATCAAATAGCTGGCTGATTCTTGGGTCTCATCATCAGGCACAATCAGGACTTTGCGCTTATTCTTGTAATCCTTGCCAAACTCAACGCGACCGTCGATTTCGGCAATGATCGCATGGTCCTTGGGACGGCGCGCTTCAAACAATTCGGCAACGCGCGGCAGACCGCCGGTGATATCGCGTGTCTTAGCGCCACCTGTTGTCACACGTGACAGGGTGGCACCGGGGCCGACTTCTTCGCCATCAGTTACTGACAAGATCGCATCAATTGGCAAGGTGTAGATGGCGTCAGCACCATTGGCCAATTTCACCACGGTGCCGTCCTTATCGAGAAGGGCGATAGAGGGCTTTAGATCGGCATAGGTCTTAGAGCCACCGCGCCAGTCAATCACGCGCTTAGACGAAATGCCCGTGGCGTCATCAAGCTCATCACGGGCTGAAATGCCGTCCACAAGGTCTTGCAAGCGGGCAAAGCCGCCAACTTCGGTGATGATGGGTGTGGCGAACGGGTCCCAGTCAGCCAAGCGTTGACCGCGCTCAACCTTATTTTTGTCCTCAACACGCACCCGCGCACCAAAGGGCAATTTGAAGCTCTGACGCTCCTTGCCCTCGCCGTCAAAGACAGCGATGATCATATTGCGGCTGAGACAGACAAGATCGCCGTCTTCGCGCTTGACGGTCGCCCGGTTTGTGAAGCGCACTTCCCCGTCAATGCCCGCCTCCATGAAGCTGGTATCGGCAACTTGAGCCGCCCCCCCAATGTGGAAGGTCCGCATGGTGAGCTGTGTTCCAGGCTCTCCAATGGATTGAGCTGCAATAACGCCCACGGCCTCGCCATGATTGACGCGCGTGCCACGTGCCAGATCGCGACCATAGCAAGTCGCACAGACCCCATTGCGGGTTTCGCACGTCAGAGGTGAGCGGACTTTCACCGTTTGAACGCCCGCTTCATCAATCGCCGCAGCAATATCCTCATCAACATAAGTGTCTTGCGGATACAGCACTTCACCAGTGGTCGGATCGACGGCATCGCGCGCCAAAGTCCGGCCTAAGATACGCTCCTGCAGGGACACAATGACCTCGGCGCCTTCGGTGACGGCCCGCAACTCAATGCCCAAAGCCGTCCCGCAATCCTCTTCGGTAATGATGCAATCTTGCGCGACATCAACCAGACGACGTGTCAGATAACCGGAGTTAGCTGTCTTCAAGGCCGTGTCAGCAAGGCCTTTACGCGCCCCGTGAGTTGAGTTGAAATATTCAAGAACTGTCAGGCCCTCTTTGAAGTTGGAAATAATCGGCGTTTCGATGATTTCCCCTGAAGGCTTAGCCATAAGACCGCGCATACCGGCCAATTGCTTCATTTGGTTCTTGGAACCGCGCGCACCAGAGTGGGCCATCATATAGACGGAGTTCATCTCAAGGGTTTTGCCATCGCGGCCCGGACGCATTTTAGCGACTTCTTCCATCATCGCGTCAGCCATTCGGTCAGTACATTTCGACCAAGCATCTACGACCTTGTTGTATTTCTCGCCTTTGGTGATCAGACCATCAGCATATTGCTGATCATATTCCTCAACACTTTTGCGGGTTTCGTCGACCATGGCAGCCTTTTGTGGCGGCACCACCATATCGGCCATGCCAAAGGAAATACCGGCCTTGCACGCTTCTTTGAAGCCCAATGCCATCATGCGATCAGCAAAAATCACCGTCGCCTTCTGGCCGCAGAACCGGTAAACTTGATCGATCAGACTTGATACTTCTTTCTTCGTCATCAAGCGATTGACCACAGTTGGTGGCAGTTTTGGATGACGGGGCAGAAGGTCTGCAATCATATAGCGACCAGGCGTGGTCGAAATCGTATGGGTTTGGGGTTTGCCGTTAGCATCAACGCCCACATAGCGGGCTTTGATCTTGGCGTGCATCGTGATGATATTGGCATCGAGAGCCGCTTCAATCTCGCCCAAATCGCGGAAGGCTTTGCCTTCACCAACTTCATTGTCTTTCTCAATTGAAATGAAATAGAGGCCCAGTACGATATCCTGGCTTGGCACAATGATGGGCTTGCCACTGGCGGGGCTTAGGATGTTGTTCGTCGACATCATAAGCACACGCGCTTCTAGTTGCGCTTCAATCGACAAAGGCACGTGGACAGCCATCTGATCGCCGTCAAAGTCCGCGTTAAAGGCGGTACAGACCAGCGGGTGAAGCTGGATCGCTTTGCCTTCAATCAATTTGGGTTCAAAGGCCTGAATGCCCAAACGGTGAAGGGTCGGCGCGCGGTTGAGCATCACGGGATGTTCACGGATGACCTCATCGAGAATATCCCAGACTTCCGGACGTTCTTTTTCGACCAATTTCTTAGATTGCTTGACCGTGCTTGACAGCCCTTTGGCGTCCAAGCGCTGATAGATGAAGGGCTTAAACAGCTCCAAAGCCATCTTCTTAGGCAGACCACATTCATGCAATTTCAGGTCTGGACCAACAGTAATGACCGAACGGCCAGAATAATCGACGCGCTTTCCAAGCAAGTTTTGCCGGAAGCGACCTTGCTTGCCCTTCAACATATCTGCGAGTGATTTCAACGGACGCTTATTCGCGCCCGTAATCACCCGGCCCCTGCGACCATTGTCAAACAAGGCATCAACCGATTCCTGCAACATCCGCTTTTCGTTGCGCACGATGATATCGGGTGCGCGCAATTCAATCAGGCGCTTCAAGCGATTATTGCGGTTGATCACGCGGCGATAAAGGTCGTTCAAATCAGAGGTCGCAAATCGACCACCATCCAACGGCACCAAGGGGCGCAATTCAGGCGGGATCACCGGCACATTGGTCATGATCATCCACTCTGGACGATTGCCAGAATTGATAAAGGCCTCAATGAGCTTCAAGCGCTTGGCGAGCTTCTTAGGCTTTAGCTCCGTCGTGCACTCAGAAATATCGATGCGGATTTGCTTGGCGGTTTCGAGCAGATCGATGCTTTCCAGCATGGTGCGAACAGCCTCAGCCCCGATACCCACCGTGAAGCTGTCTTCGCCATAAGTGTCTTGGGCTTCATAAAGCTCATTTTCGTCAATCAGCTGCCGCTCTGTGAAGGGCGTAATGCCAGGCTCTATGACGATGTGGCGCTCAAAATAGAGCACTTTTTCAACATCCTTCAGCGCCATATCCAACATCAGTGAGATGCGCGATGGCAAGGACTTCAAGAACCAAATGTGGGCAACGGGTGCTGCGAGCTCTATATGGCCCATACGCTCACGACGAACGCGTTGCAGGGTAACTTCCACGCCGCACTTTTCGCAGGTTACACCTTTGTATTTAATGCGCTTATATTTGCCGCATAGGCATTCATAATCCTTGATAGGCCCAAAGATGCGCGCGCAAAAAGACCGTCCCGCTCGGGCTTGAACGTCCGATAATTGATGGTTTCTGGCTTTTTGACTTCGCCATAAGACCATGACTTGATCTGATCGGGGCTGGCGAGCGCAATGCGAATGTTATCGAATTGTGGAGCAATGGCTTGAGGGCCAAAAATGTTCATCACGTCTTGATTCATCGAACGCTATCTCCTGTTCTCAATAGAGAACTCAGCGCGATGTGTGGGCCACACCGCGCAAATTCATTACATAATCGGGTTATTTTTTGGGTGGCAGTTGACCGCCAGCACCGTCACCGACGGCAGCACCCAGACCTTCGACCAGCTCAACGTTGAGCCCCAGCGACCGCATCTCTTTGATCAAGACGTTGAAGGATTCTGGGATGCCGACCTCGAACGTATCGTCACCGCGCACAATGCTTTCATAGACTTTCGTCCGACCGGCAACGTCATCGGATTTAACCGTGAGCATTTCCTGCAACGTATAGGCCGCGCCATAAGCTTCCAGCGCCCAGACTTCCATCTCCCCAAAGCGTTGGCCACCAAATTGAGCCTTACCGCCCAAAGGTTGCTGTGTAACAAGGGAATAAGGCCCAATCGAGCGGGCGTGGATCTTGTCGTCCACCAAGTGATGGAGCTTGAGCATATAGATATAGCCAACGGTCACCTTGCGCTTGAAGGCTTCGCCGGTGCGGCCATCATATAGGGTACTTTGGCCTGTTTCATCATTACCGGTTCGAACCAGAAGTTCGCGAATATCACTTTCGCGCGCCCCGTCAAACACCGGCGTCGCAATCGGCACGCCAAATGACAGGTTTCGTCCAAGGATTTTGAGATCCTCTTCATTGGTCGGCAATTGTTCATCGGGACCATAGATGCTGGTCAAGCAATCAACAAAGCGCTGCTTGTCCCCTGCCCGCTCATAGGCTTCCAAGGCTTCCTTGACTTGCTTTCCAAGGCCCGCGCACGCCCAGCCCAAATGAGTTTCAAGGATTTGGCCGACATTCATCCGTGAGGGCACGCCCAAAGGATTGAGTACGATATCGACATGGGTGCCATCTTCGAGGAACGGCATATCTTCGATGGGCGTAATCCGAGAAATGACACCCTTATTGCCGTGACGACCCGCCATCTTGTCGCCAGGTTGCAGCTTGCGCTTCACCGCCACAAAGACCTTCACGACCTTCATTACGCCGGGGGGAAGCTCATCGCCGCGACGCAATTTTTCGACTTTATCTTCAAAGCGGGCGTCCAATGACCGTTTAGCGTCTTGGAACAGCTTTTGAATGGCTTCAATTTCCCCCATTGCGGCTTCGTCCGCAATAGCAATTTGCCACCACTGACCCTTGGAGAAATCGGAAAGCACGGCTTCGGTGATCACACCTTTTGCAAAGCCTTTAGGACCAGATAGCCCCTCTTTGCCAATCAGCAATTCCTTCATGCGGCCATAAATGTTGCGCTCAAGGATGGCGAGCTCATCGTCGCGGTCTTTGGCGAGGCGCTCAATTTCTTCGCGCTCAATTTGCATGGCGCGCTGATCTTTATCCACGCCGTGACGGTTGAAGACGCGGACTTCAACGACGGTCCCTTGAACGCCAGGCGGCACCTTCAAAGAGGTATCGCGAACATCAGACGCTTTTTCGCCAAAGATCGCCCGCAAGAGCTTTTCTTCCGGCGTCATTGGGGTCTCCCCCTTTGGCGTGACTTTGCCGACGAGAATGTCGCCGGGATTGACTTCCGCGCCAATGGCGACGATGCCCGCTTCGTCCAGATTGCGCAGGCTTTCTTCGCCGACGTTTGGAATATCGCGGGTAATTTCCTCTGGACCCAATTTGGTATCGCGCGCCGCGACTTCAAATTCTTCCAGATGGATCGAGGTGAACACGTCATCACGCACGATGCGCTCAGAGATCAGGATCGAATCCTCGAAATTATAGCCATTCCACGGCATAAAGGCCACGAGCACATTGCGGCCCAGTGCCAACTCACCCAAATCCGTTGACGGACCATCGGCAATAATATCGCCTTCATGAACAATATCGCCGACCCGCACCAGCGGACGCTGGTTGATACAGGTATTCTGGTTAGACCGTTGGAACTTGGTTAAGCGGAAAATATCCACGCCGGGCTTTGTTGGATCGGTTTCTGCGGTGGCACGCACAACAATCCGCGTTCCGTCAATCTGCTCAACGATGCCGGTCCGGCGGGCGACAATCGTCGCGCCTGAATCGCGGGCAACCACCGCTTCCATGCCCGTGCCAACCAAGGGTGCCTCAGCCTTGACCAGAGGCACAGCCTGACGTTGCATGTTAGAGCCCATCAGAGCCCGGTTAGCGTCATCATTTTCCAAGAATGGGATCAGCGCCGCCGCGACTGACACCACCTGCTTGGGCGACACATCGATAAACTCAATATTGTCGCGGTGAAGGATTGTAGCGTCCCCATTCTGACGCGCCTCGACCAATTCTTCGGTAATATAGCCCGTGCTATCAACAGGCGAGTTAGCCTGAGCAATTGCATATTTGGCTTCTTCGACAGCGGAGAGATAGATCACCTCTTCCTGCATTTTGCCTTCGATGACTCGGCGATAAGGGCTTTCGATAAAGCCATATTTGTTGACGCGCGCGAATGTGGCCAACGAGTTGATCAGACCGATATTCGGGCCCTCTGGCGTTTCAATCGGGCAGATGCGACCGTAATGCGTGGGGTGCACATCGCGCACTTCAAAGCCTGCCCGCTCACGGGTCAAGCCACCAGGCCCCAAGGCCGACAGACGACGCTTGTGCGTGATTTCCGACAACGGATTGGTCTGGTCCATGAATTGCGACAATTGCGACGAACCGAAGAATTCGCGCACCGCAGCCGCGGCCGGCTTGGCATTGATCAGATCATGAGGCATCACGGTATCAATATCGATGGAGCCCATGCGCTCTTTGATCGCGCGCTCCATCCGCAACAAACCGACCCGATATTGATTTTCCATCAACTCACCGACCGAGCGCACGCGGCGATTGCCCAGATTGTCGATGTCATCAATTTCGCCGCGACCATCGCGCAGCCCGACCAGCACTTTCAGAACTTCGATAATGTCTTCTTTGCGCAGCACACGCATTTCGTCATCGACATCGAGGTCAAGCCGCATATTCATTTTGACCCGGCCAACGGCGGACAGGTCATAGCGATCCTGATCAAAAAACAGGCTTTGGAACATGGCTTGCGCCGTATCCTGGGTCGGCGGCTCGCCCGGACGCATGACGCGGTAAATATCCGTCAGCGCGCTTTCACGACCGTCATTCTTATCGAGCACGACCGTGTTGCGCATCCACGGCCCAACGGTCAGATTGTCAATATCAAGCACATCAACTTCTGTGACGCCGACATTTTTCATCTCAACGACTTGGACGTGGCTTAATTCTTGGCCAGCTTCGGCATAAATCTCGCCGGTCTCAGCGCTGGCAATATCGAACGCCGCATAACGGCCAACCAATTGATCGTCGGGCACAAGAAGCGTGGCGACACCGTCTTCAGCGAGCTTAATGGCATTGCGTGCAGATAGCTTCTTGCCGCCTTCAGCAACAACTTTGCCAGTCGCCGCATCGATCAAATCATAGGCGGGCTTTTGGCCTTTCCACCGATCAGGCACAAATGGTATTGTCCAACCGCCCTCTCCGGCTGTGTAAGTAATCGTGCGATAGAAGGTTGAGAGGATTTCTTCGGCGTCCATGCCAAGCGCGTAAAGCACTGTGGTGGCAGGTAATTTGCGCTTACGGTCGATGCGGACATAAACCACATCCTTAGCGTCAAATTCAAAATCCAACCATGAACCCCGATAAGGAATAACCCGCGCAGCAAACAGCAGTTTGCCCGACGAATGGGTCTTGCCCTTATCATGGTCAAAAAACACGCCGGGCGAGCGGTGCATTTGCGAGACTATGACCCGCTCTGTCCCATTGACGACAAAGGTTCCTTTGTCGGTCATCAATGGAATATCACCCATATAGACGTCTTGTTCCTTGATGTCCTTGACAGACTTAGCGCCCGTATCTTCATCTGATTCAAACGTGATCAGACGCAATTTGACCTTTAGAGGCGCTGAATAAGTGAGGTCGCGCTGAATGCATTCTTCAACATCAAACTTCGGCTTCTCAAATTCAAAAGAGACATATTCCAGAACCGCACGTTCTTGGAAATCCTTGATCGGGAAAACAGACTTAAACACCGCTTCAATGCCGTGATCGCGGCGCTCCTCCAAGGGTATGTCTTTTTGAAGGAATTGATCGTACGAGCTTTTTTGGACTTCGATGAGGTTTGGCATCGTCACCGCTTCTGCGATCTTGCCAAATGACTTGCGAATACGTTTCTTGCCCGTGAACGATTGAGCCATCGCTCTTTCCTTTCTTTGAGCGGCGCTGCTACCCAGAAGAAGCTGGTGCGCGCACAACTCTTTTGTTAGCTCGCCTGCGAGGGGAGAAGCACCGACAAGAACAGACGGCCCCGCAGGCGAGTGGGGCCGTGTACTTAGAGATGAGGATACAAACAGTGTCCTGCCCCATCTCGATGAGGGTGTAAAGGCCTAGCGTGCAGTGATCTTGCGCTCATTGTGCCGCAACCTAGGGTAATCGCAGGATTGACCCCCATCTCAAGGTGTCTGTCGCTTGGCATTCTTGTTTTGCCGATAGCATTTTGAGTGAACCAACCCTCAAAAACAAAATAAGGGCGCCCCATCAGCAAGGCGCCCCTTTTGCATAGGTTAGGGAAAACCCCAAACTTACTTAAGGTCGATCTTCGCGCCAGCGGCTTCCAGCTGAGCTTTGATTTTTTCGGCTTCAGCTTTGGACACACCTTCTTTAACGGCCTTTGGTGCCGCTTCAACGAGGTCTTTGGCTTCTTTCAAGCCCAAGCCCGTGATCGCGCGAACTTCTTTGATCACTTCGATTTTCTTGTCGCCGAATGATGTCATCAAGACAGTGAATTCGGTTTGCTCTTCAGCGGCTTCTACGGGGCCAGCTGCGACAGCAGGACCGGCAACCGCAACAGCAGCAGCAGCCGTTACGCCCCACTTTTCTTCGAGTAGTTTTGCAAGGTCTGCAGCTTCCAAAACGGTTAAAGCAGACAGGTCATCGACCAATTTTTCCAGTTTCGACATGTTAGAGTTTCCTGATTTCAATTAAGATAAGTTAGGTATCGCGGACGACGGACGTCATGCTGCGTTCTTGTCGGCATAGGCCTGCAAAACACGAGCCAGCTGGGCGGCAGGCGCTTGAACCACAGCAGCGATCTTCTGGGCAGGTGCCTGAATAACGCCAATGAGTTTCGCACGCAGTTCGTCCAGCGACGGCAAGGTAGCCAGTGACTTCACGCCAGTTGCGTCAAGCACAGTTGCCCCCATAAAGCCTCCAGTCAGAACGAGCTTGTCGTTCGTCTTGGCGAAGTCTGACATCAATTTCGGTGCGACCGTGGGGTCTTGCGAAAATGCGACAGCTGTCGGGCCCTTCAACAGCACGCCGGCTTTTGAGCCATCGTGACCGTCTAAAGCCAGCCTTGCGAGGCGGTTTTTAACCACCTTGACACCCGCACCAGCGGCCGAAGCCTTGATGCGAAGGTCCGTCAATTCCGCGACGGACATCCCGGTGTAGTGTGCAAACACAACAACGGTATTCTCGTTAAAGACGCTTTTCAGCCCCTCTACGACGTCGGCTTTTTCGGTCCGATTCATCGCGGTCTCCTCAGGTTCGAACATAGAGACCATCCCTATGTTCAGATAACTGCCCGGGGACGAAGGACCTTCAATGTCTTGGTCTTACCCAATCCATCCTCAGAAATCTCTCGCTCCCGTCTAACGTGGACAAGCAGATGTCTCTGCTGATTAAGCCCTTTCGGGCGCCCATGATCTCGGACAGGTTGTTCTGTAACAATAACAACATTGCACAGAACAATCGCGCGAGGCACCAGCCTCGATCGATTTAGATATGAGAGCCAAGCGCGCTTGGCCCTCAAAAATTGTTAGGCCGTTGGCATGGCCGTGGCGGTATCAACCTTGACGCCAGGACCCATGGTCGAGGACAAAGACACGCGGCGCACGTAAGTGCCCTTGGCACCCGTCGGCTTGGCCTTCATCAATGCATCCACAAGCGCGCGGGCGTTTTCGATCAAGGCCGCTTCGCTGAAGCTGGCTTTGCCAATGCCCGCATGAATAATGCCCGATTTCTCAACCCGAAACTCAACCGCGCCGCCCTTGGAATCTTCAACGGCTTGTTTGATGTTCATGGTCACAGTGCCAACCTTGGGGTTTGGCATCAGGCCGCGCGGGCCTAAAACCTTACCAAGACGACCGACCAAGGCCATCATGTCTGGGGTTGCGATCACGCGGTCAAAATCCATCCGACCACCTTGAACCGCTTCCAACAGGTCTTCAGCGCCGACAATATCAGCACCCGCCGCTGTGGCCTCTTCCGCCTTGGCCCCGCGCGCAAAAACCGCGACGCGAACCGTACGGCCAGAGCCATTTGGCAATTTGCACACACCGCGTACCATCTGGTCGGCATATTTAGGCTCAACGCCCAGATTAACCGCGATATCGACACCTTCGTCGAACTTGGCGGTAGCCTTGGTTTTGACCAATGCCACGGCTTCTTCAAGACCATAGAGCTTTTCGGCATTCAAACCGACACGGGCGGCTGCGAGCCGCTTTCCAACTTTGGCCATGATTAAACCACCACTTCCAAGCCCATGGACCGAGCTGAGCCTGCGATAATCTTTGTCGCGGCATCAAGGTCCATCGCATTAAGGTCCTTCATCTTCTTTTCAGCGATATCGCGGCATTGCGCCATGGTCACTGAACCAGCGCGCTCACGACCGGGCTTTAGCGACCCTTTCGAAATGCCCGCAGCCTTTTTGATATAATGCGACGCTGGCGGCGTCTTGATCTCAAAGGTGAAGCTCTTGTCTTGATAATAAGTGATTACGGTCGGGCACGGTGTGCCCTTTTCCATTTCTTGGGTCTTAGCATTGAAACCCTTGCAGAATTCCATAATGTTCAGACCACGTTGGCCCAAAGCTGGACCAATTGGTGGTGCTGGCTTTGCTTCGCCAGACAACACCTGGAGCTTGATGCGCCCCAGTATTTTCTTCGCCATGTCCCACTCCTATTGATGGCCGTATGAGGCGCCACCTGGGGTTTTCGACCTCTAGGGTCGTTGGTTTTGTGGTGCGGCCGCGCTGGCAATTTTGCGCGAACCTCCCACACGATAAACTCAAGCCGATCAGCTAAGCTTTTCGACTTGAGCATATTCCAGTTCAACCGGGGTCGCCCGGCCAAAGATCGAGACTGCGACTTTAACACGCTGGCGTGTTTCATCAACTTCCTCAACCAAACCTTCAAAGGACGCAAACGGTCCATCTGTCACGCGCACCTTCTCTCCGAGATCGAAGGTGATAACTTGCTTTGGACGCTCGCTGCCTTCCTCGACAACGCCAAGGATGCGCTGAACTTCGCGCTCAGATACCGGTGTTGGCCGTTTGCCAGCATCAGCGCCCAGAAAGCCCGTAACTTTTGGCGTATCCTTGATCAAGTGATAGGTCGCGTCATCCAATTCCATCTTGACCAGAACATAGCCCGGAAAGAAGCGACGCTCGGTTACTTTTTTGCGGCCACGAACCGTCTCAGTAATCTCTTCGCAAGGCACTAAAATCTGCTCAACCTTGTCGCCAAGGCCTTTTTGAGCGGCTGTTTCTTTGATCTGTTCGGCGACTTTCTTCTCGAAGTTCGAGTAAGCATGCACGATATACCACTTGGCGCTCAACTTATTGTCCCCCGCCAATGTTCAAAACGGCCCCAACGCCCGCGCGCAAAATGGCGTCTACGGCGAAGAAAAACAAAGCCGCCACCACGACCATGATAAAAACAAAAACAGTCGAAATCAGCGTTTCGTTGCGCGAGGCCCACGAGATCTTACGAACCTCAGAGCGAACCTCTTTGAAGAACTGAATGGGCCCTATCTTCTTGGTCGTAGCCTTTAGAGCGGGCCCTTCAGACGGGTTTGGGGTGGTTGGTGCTTGTGCCATACTGCTCATGTGGGACCGCGCACTGGAAAGTGCTAGACCCTTTTATCCTGTTTTCATACCGTTTTCGAGATCTTCGCACCATGCAAAGCCCCGCCGCTGTCCTGCGCGTGGCAGGGGCTGAGGGACTCGAACCCACGACCCTCGGTTTTGGAGACCGATGCTCTACCAGCTGAGCTAAACCCCTAACGCGCACCTCGCCCGCAGCCTCGCGGCTAAGGGTATGGATCGGCGCATATGCCGCAATGGGGCGTTTTAAGCAAGGGGGGCGGGTGTTTGATCTGCTGTTGGAGGCGGACAGAAATGAATGGACCGCGCGATCGCATCGCGCTCTCGTCGCTTCGCCGTTCGCAGTTGTTAAGGAGCGCGATGCCATCGCGCGGTCCATTCAGTACGACCCATCTAACCCCCGCCTGTCACCAAAATGTTGCAAAGCAGCAACACCGCAGAAATAGTGTCTTTGAGTGTGACGATTCAGCGACATCGGCTGTAGCGCCGGTGTGAGTCTCACGATACCAGCTTCTTGACACCCCTTTGACGCATTTTAGTCAGCATCGGCTCCAAGCCGACGTGAGTTGTCGAGCTGTGGGGTCAAGCCGATCATTGTCTCAGAGATGGAGTTTTCATGTCGTTTTCCCGTTCATTTGCAATGGCATCCACCAGTGCCGTTGCCCTCACCTTGTTCTCAGTCATGCCCGTCGTCGCCGTGGCGCAAACGGCGCCAGAAGCGGCCCCCCAAGCTGGTCTTGAGACGGTTATCGTCACGGCCCGCAAGCGCGAGGAGAGCAGCCAGGATGTGCCGGTCTCTTTGTCTACCGTTCGTGGCGATGCGATTACGACACTGACATCAGGTGGTGCGGACATGAACGCCTTTTCCGGCCGCGTCCCGTCATTGGTCGTTGAAAGCTCTTTCGGGCGGACGTTCCCGCGCTTTTATCTGCGCGGCCTCGGCAATTCCGATTTTGACTTGAATGCCAGCCAGCCCGTGTCATTGATTTATGACGAAGTCGTCTACGAAAACCCTGTCTTGAAGGGCTTCCCAGTCTTTGACGTCGCCCGCATCGAAGTGCTTCGCGGCCCCCAGGGGACATTGTTTGGCCGCAATACGCCCGCGGGTATTGTCAAATTTGACAGCGTGAAGCCAGGTGAAAACGTCGATAACTATGTACGCGCCGGTGGTCGCTCTTTTGGCGGTCGCGACTTTGAAGCCGCCGTCGGTGGCGCGATCACGGATGGCGTGTCCTTCCGCGTGTCAGGACTTTACACGGCCCAAGACGACTGGATCACCAACACCGGTCCTTTAGCGGATAAGAAATTAGGCGCATTTGAAGATACAGCGGTTCGCGCCCAATTGCGCTTCCAGCCTAATGACCAGTTCGATGCCAATATCAATGTGCATGCACGCGAACTATCAGGCACCAGCCAGATTTTCCGCGCCAATGTCATCACAAAGGGCGTTCGTGGCCTGAACGCCAATTTCAAGGATGATCGCGTCAGCTATGATCAAGGTGAAGGCAATAATCAGGAGCTCAGCACGCGGGGCGTAACTGTGCGCGTATCCTATGATTTTGGCAGCACAACTCTGACTTCGATTACGGGTTATGAAAACCTAACGTTCCGCGGTCGCGGGGATATTGATGGCGGCGTTGCTGGCGTGGGTCCGGGCTTTATTCCGTTCTCATCAGACACCGCCGACGGTATTGATGACCACAATCAGTATAGTCAGGAATTGCGTCTCTCCAGCAATGGCGAGGGCCCATTGAGCTGGCAGATTGGTGCCTATGTGTTCCAGGAAGACCTGTCGATCTATTCGCTGGCCTATTTCTCGCCCACCGGCATTTTCAGCGATGCGCGCCAAGTTCAAGACACTGAATCCTGGGCCGTGTTCGGATCGGTTAGTTTCAAGCCAATGGATAAATTGTCCCTGACAGCGGGCCTTCGTTATTCCGATGATGACAAGAAACTGACAGCGCGTGGCGGCATTGCCAATATTGCGCCGATCTCACGTAAAGTCTCTGATAGCGCGTTGTCATGGGATGTGTCAGCGACTTATGACGCAACTGAGACCTCTAATCTTTACGCACGTGCGGCACGAGGTTACCGGGCACCGTCTATTCAAGGGCGCATTCTGTTTGGCACCGCCGTCACGATTGCCAATTCGGAGTTTGTGACGTCGTTTGAAGCGGGCATCAAAACCTTTACCGCTGATCGTCGCTTGCGCGCCGACTTCTCAGTCTTTGATATGCGCATTGAAGATCAGCAATTCACCGCCATTGGCGGGGCTGGTAACTTCAATCAATTGCTCAACGCCAAAGAAGGTTTAGCTTCAGGTTTTGAAGCTGAAGGCCAATGGTTGCCGACTGACAATCTCTCGTTCGCTGCATCTGTGTCCTATAACAAGACCCGGATTAAAGATGCCGATCTGCGCGTCGGCGCCTGTGGTGCGCCTTGTACTGTCCTCAACCCCGTGTCGGGCGGCAACGCGGCTATCAACGGCAATCCTTTCCCCAATGCCCCAACCTGGATCGGCAATGTTTCAGCCAAATACACTTTGCCGCTGGCTAATGGTAATGAGTTATTCGTCCTGACCGACTGGGCCTATAAGGGGGAAACCAATTTTACCCTTTATAAGTCGATTGAATATTCGGAAGCGGGCTTCTGGGAAGGTGGCCTGCGGGTCGGCGGACTATTTAGTGACGGCAAATATGAAATCGCCGCCTATGCCCGCAATATCATGGACGAACAGCGTCTCGTCGGCGGCATCGACTTCAATAATCTGACCGGCTTCGTCAATGCACCGCGCATTATCGGTGTTGAAGGCAAAGCCAAGTTTTAGGGACCAACGGCCGCTTCTTCGATTGCGGGGAAGCGGCTCTCCCGTGTTCAAATGTGGCGCTTTTGGGGCACGTCTTCCCCTTGCTGACAATCTTCTATAAATTGGGTCCCTACCAGCGAGGATTCTGTCATTGATCGCCTTTTTCGGAGACATTCATTCCAACCTACAGGCTTTGGAAGCGTGTCTTGAAGATGCGGCCCATCAAGGTGCCAGCCGATACGTGTTTTTAGGCGATTTTGTTGGATATGGCGGGGATCCTGTCCCGGTTTTAACAAGAATCTCGCAAATGTGCGCATCGGGTGCGGTTGCCGTAAAAGGCAATCATGATGACATGGCCGGGGACTTTGACCGCGACATGAATGCCAGTGCAGCGCGGGCCGCAAAGTGGACCAGAGAGCAGCTGTCACCAGAGCATCGGGTGTTCCTCGACTCTCTGCCGCTAACCTATGCCGATGCAGATCGCCTCTATGTGCATGGGGACGCTTCTGAACCCGAAAAATGGCGGTATGTATCCAATTGTGACGGTGCGCGCGACAGCTTTGACGCTTGCTCAGCGCGCATCATTGTGTGCGGCCATGTGCACCAGCCGGCAATCTATAGTTTGCGCGCGGATAGTCAGCTCAGCCGATTTGTACCAGAGCCCGATTGCCCGGTCCCGCTCTTAAAGTCGCGCCGTTGGCATGTCGTGCTGCCCAGTGTCGGCCAACCCCGAGACGATAATCCCTTATCGGGATACGCCCTCTATGATGAAGCGACCTGTGAGATCGCATTTCGCCGTATTCCCTATGATATTGATGCCGCCGCCAGTCAGATCATCAAGGCTGGCTTGCCATCGGGTCTTGCTAGCCGTTTGTATCGAGGCCGCTAGGCGATGCGTGCCGACGACCTTGAAACCGGCATGGTCATTGATGGCTTTACAGTTGGCGACTTGATTCATCGCGGTGGGATGGCACTTTTATGGCGATGTACCCATCCCGAAATCCCTTTCGCGCTTTTGATGAAGGTCCCAAAGCTCGGCGAGCATGAAGACCCCGCCACGATTGTCAGTTTTGAGATGGAGCAAATGATTTTGCCCCGTATCAAAGGCCTACACGTACCCAAGACGTTTGGCATTGGCGACTTTGCCAAGCGTCCTTATGTGGTCATGGAAGAGATCTCAGGCCCCACCCTGCTCCCCAAGCTCAAAAACCTGCCCTTGCCACCCGATGAGGTGGCACGCATTGGGGCCTTACTCGCGACAGCGCTAGATTCGCTTCATCGCCAAAACGTGATCCATCTCGATATCAAGCCGTCAAATGTCTTGTTTCGCCCCAGTGGCGAAGCGGTCTTGATCGACTATGGTTTATCCCATCATAGCCAATTACCCGATCTGATGGCCGAACAATTTCGTCTGCCCTATGGGACCGCGCCCTATATGGCACCCGAACAGGTGTTGGGGGTCCGCAATTACCGACGCTCAGACATTTTTGCGCTCGGGGTGCTTTTGTACTTTTTTGCCACAGCCGTTCGTCCATTTGGGGACCCCCAAAGTTTAAAGGGGCTAAAAGAAAGATTATGGCGAGATCCCATACCGCCGCGCCGCTGGCGCAATGATATTCCCGCTTGGTTGCAAGAGGTCATTCTGCGTTGCCTGGAACCCAATCCCGAGCTCCGCTATCCTACTGCCGCGCAGCTGGCATTTGACCTCAAAAATCCTGATCAAATCCCCCTAACGGCGCGGGCGAGCAAGATGCGTCAAGATGGCTGGTTTACGGCGATGCGACGCAAGAACAGCGCTGAAACTTATGCGCCCGCCAAAAAGCTCGCGACGCAAAGTAAGTTTGCATCGGCTCCCATCATTGTGGTTGCAGTTGGACCTAAATCAATCGACGGCCCTTTGGGTGTCGCCCTTCGCGATAAACTGGCCAATACGTTAGACGCAACGCCACAGGCGCGCGTCGTGGCGATGACGATTTTGCGCGATAATGACGGGCCACTCGATCTAAATGGGCTAGCTTCAAGCGGTAATCGCCATGTTGCCCGCATCGTCGCCCTCAGACACTGGGCAAAGCCGCTGGGCCTGCGCGATCAGGCGATTTCCTTTCATGTGCCCGAAGCCGCCAATCCCGCAGAGGCAATTCTTGAGTATGCGCGCGCCAATCATGTTGACCACATCATTATGGGCGCGCGAGCTGAAAGCACCATTCGCAACATTCTAGGCAGTGTGTCAGCCCAAGTCGCGGCTCATGCGCCGTGCACGGTAACTGTCGTGCGACAACGCGAATGGCCTGTCTTTGACGGGCCTCAATTGCTTCAAGACGATGCGACAGCAAAAGCCGCACAATAATCGCGGAAAAAGCGCTCTGACACCTTCGAGGGAATTGTCTGAAAGCCATGCGGCGCGCCCTTATAGGTGCAGAGCGTTACATCATTGTCAGCACGGGCCAATGCCGCGGCAAACTTGATGCTTTCCTCAAGAAAGAGATCAATGGTGCCCACCCCGATCCATGTTGGGGGAAGACCCGCGAATGACAAAGCGTGGGCGGGCGAGTAATGACCCAGCCGTTCCCCTTGCGGCAGCGGCTGGTCGCCTAAAAGCGCGCGCCAGCCAAATTGATTATTTGACCCATTCCATCCAAGCCTTTGGTCAGCGTCGTTATCTTCGCACAGGCCTGTTTGAAAATCGAGCATCGGATAAACAAGGATTTGCCGCGCCGGCAGTGTCCCGCCGCTATCGCGCAAATAAAGACACGTGGCGGCCGCCAAACCACCCCCTGCACTATCGCCTGAAATGAAGCATAACCCCGGCGCAAGCCCCCAATTTTCCGCCTCATCCATCATCCAATGCCAAGCCGCCAAACAATCATGTAAGGGCCCAGGAAATAGGGTCTCGGGGGCCAGTCTGTACTCAACCGACACAATGATGGACTGAAGCTCTTGAGCCAGCGACGCGATACGCGCATCGAGAGCTGAAGCGCTACTCTTGACCATACCTCCACCGTGAACATGCAAGATTGCGCTTTTAGGCACCGCATTTAAAGGCCGATGGACACGGACTTCCAAAGCAGGCTCATCGTGCAAACCCGCAATCACAACAACCTCCGGAGGGGTCGCCACAGCGCCAAACAAGGCCCGCACTGACACATCGGCTTGCGCGCGCGCGATACTGAGTGGCACTGAGTTTAAGTCAATTTGGGGACGCTGAATATAGTCGCTCAACGCCGGATCAAGGCGTGCAATTGCTTCCTCTCGTGTCATAGACGCCTCACCCTCTTTTCTTGCCCTGCCCCATACTTTATGAGTTTTCTATGTCACACAACACTTTCGGTCATCTGTTTCGAGTTACCACTTGGGGCAAAAGTCATGGCCCAGCACTGGGATGTGTTGTCGATGGCTGCCCTGCGGGCATTCCCCTCACAGCCGCCGATATTCAGACCGATTTGGATCGCCGCAAGCCCGGCACCAGCCGCTTTGTAACTCAGCGGCGTGAAGCCGACGAAGTTCGGATTTTATCGGGCGTTTTTGAAGATGATCGCACCGGCGGGCCAGTTACCACCGGCGCGCCTATCAGCCTGATCATCGACAACACCGATCAGCGCAGCAAGGATTATTCTGACATTCGCGATAAATGGCGGCCAGGGCACGCCGACTATACTTATGACGTCAAATATGGGGTGCGTGATTATCGCGGCGGCGGTCGTTCCTCGGCGCGCGAAACGGCTGCACGGGTGGCAGCAGGGGCCATTGCGCGCAAAGTGTTGGGGCCAGCCGTCATTATCCGATGTGCGCTCATCCAGATCGGGCCCCACAAAGTCACGCGCGACAATTGGGATTGGGAGCAAACCCGCGAGAACCCATTCTTCGCCCCCGATGCCGCTATAGTGCCCGTTTGGGAAGCGTTTCTCGATCAAGTCCGCAAAGCGGGATCGTCAACAGGTGCGATCATGGAAGTTGTCGCAAGTGGCGTACCCGCTGGCCTTGGCGCGCCGATTTATGGCAAGATTGATAGCGATTTAGCAGCCGCCCTGATGTCGATTAATGCTGTCAAAGGGGTTGAGATTGGCGCGGGATTTGGGGCGGCGGAACTGAGCGGAGAAACCAATGCCGATCAAATGCGACGTGGAAGCAATCAAGAGGCCGATCCGTTCTTTACCTCCAATCATAATGGCGGCGTTTTGGGTGGCATTACCACGGGTCAAGACATTGTCGCGCGCTTTGCCATTAAGCCAACCTCATCAATCTTGACTGAAGTCATGAGCTTAAACCGCGACTTAGAAGAAGTATCGATCCGCACCACCGGTCGCCATGATCCCTGCGTTGGTATTCGGGCCGCACCGGTTGGGGAAGCGATGATGGCCTGCGTTTTGGCTGACCATCTGTTGCGCCATCGCGGTCAAAAAGGCGCCTGAACATGCCCCTGAAGCCTCCAAAAACCAAGGCCAAAGAGCCATTGGTGGCGCGGGCTTGGCAACGCATGCTGTCGGGGCGACGCCTCGATCTATTGGACCCCTCCCCGCTTGATATTGAGATTGAAGACATCGCGCACGGTTTGGCGCGGGTTGCGCGTTGGAATGGTCAGACATTGGGCGATCACGCCTTTAGCGTTGCCCAGCACAGCCTGATTGTCGAAGAGATTGTCGCCTTTATCGATCCAGAGATCAGTCCCCATTATCGCCTGATGGCGCTCCTTCATGATGGCTCTGAATATGTCATTGGTGACATGATCAGTCCGTTCAAGAATGCATTGGGTGTGGATTATCGCATTTTCGAAGAGCGCTTAGAGCGCGCCATCCATATTCGCTTTGGCCTGCCGCCCCACATGCCCCTTGCGCTGAAACAATTGATCAAACGCGCCGATCTGGCCTGCGCCTTTTTTGAGGCCACTCAGATTGCTGGGTTTGCCCGTGACGAAGCCTTGTCTTTGTTTGGGGCTCCACCGCCGGGCCTGCAAAAAATCATCGATCCTTGGCCTGTGCCCAAAGCCCAAAGCGCCTATATCGCGCGGCACAATGCGTTGATCGCGCAAGTCGACGCTCGTACCCAGATGGCGAGACAAACACTATGAACGTCGCGCCGTCTGTCGTCATCGGGCTGTCTGCGGTTGTGGTGGCTGCGGGCGAGAGCGGGCCTGAAGTGTTGCTAACCACGGCGGATGGCTCAATCGGATTGCCGTTTGGCAGCTTTGACCCCGTCGGGCATCGCACGTTTGAGCTCGCGTTGCGTGATTTTGTGACAGCGCAAACAGGATTTGCGCTTGGCTATGTCGAGCAGCTCTACACGTTTGGCGACCTCGGGCGAGAGACGCCCATTGCCGAGGTACAAGGATGTGCGCGGGTGGTCTCGGTCAGCTATCTCGCCTTGGCGGGGGATGTTGCGCAGGGTCAAAAGCGTGCTGGGCTATGGACCGATTGGTATCGCTATTTCCCGTGGGAAGATCACCAAAGCGACCTTGGTCAACGCGCCGCCGCCCAACTTATCCCAGCTCTTCTGGCTTGGAGCCATGACGCCACAAGGCGCGACCGCATTGCCAGCGCCTTTGGTCTTGGCGGTGCACCGTGGCAGGAATCACGTGTGCTGGAGCGCTATGAATTGCTCTATGAGGCGGGTTTGGTGCATGAAGCCGGCCGGGATCGTGGCGAGATGCTGACCCCTCCCCCCCTTAGCGGTGAAGCGCTGGCGTCGGATCATCGACGGATTTTGGCAACGGCGATTGGTCGGCTCCGCGCCAAAGTCGTCTATCGACCGATCATTTTCGATCTCGCGCCACCGCAATTCACCTTGAGCGCCTTGCAGGATTTGGTTGAGCAAGTGTGCGGCATCCAGCTCCATAAACAGAACTTCCGCCGCAGCCTCGAACATTCGGGCCTTGTCGTGGCGACCGGGGCCATGCTGCAAGAAACCGGTGGCCGCCCCGCCAAGATATTCACCCGCAGCCACGCCAGCTTCGCCTTTGGCGCCCCAGGCCTCAGCCTGCCTCGGATGAGACGCTAAGGTCATAGGTCAGATCAACAAAAAAGCCACCCAGCCGAAGCTGAGTGGCTTTTTCTGAATAGCTAAAGCGAAAACCTACATTTTCCAGACGATATTGATGCCATAGCGGCGGCCGACAATATCATATTGGTTTGGAAGCGT
>JBEINE010000006.1:0-34419 GCA_040378245.1 Hyphomonadaceae bacterium
GACGCCAAAGGCATTGAGAAAGCGGTTTTCTGTGGCCATGATTGGGGTGGTCTGATTGTTTGGGCGATGGCGACCCGCAGGCCGGACCGAGTAGCTGGAGTGATTGGGGTCAATACGCCTTATACAAAGCGCCCAGCCATGGATCCGATTGCGCTTTATCGGCAACGCTTTGGCGACGATCATTATATTGTGTACTTCCAAGAGCCCGGCGTCGCTGAGGCCATGTTTGAGGCTGATATCGACAAGACCTTTCGTTTTTATATGCGCAAATCCGATGTCACACCCCAAGAGTTTGACGCCAGACCAGAGGGTAAGCGTAATTTTGCCTTTCAAACAGCCTTGCAACAATTTGATGTGAGCCGCATCACCAATCCCCTGCTGAGTGAGGCGGAACTGGCGGTCTTTGTTGAGACTTTCAAGAGAACCGGTTTTCGAGGTGGGATCAATTGGTATCGCAACTTCACCCGCAACTGGCGCGACAGTGACACTATTCCTGACCTCGTCGCACAGCCCAGCCTGATGATCATGGCTGAAAACGACGTCGTGCTGCCACCGTCAGCCAGTGATGGCATGGAAAAATATGTACCCGATCTTGACCGCATTCTCATCAGAGCTTGCGGGCATTGGACACAGCAGGAGCGGCCCTTGGAGACAAGCGAGGCCATCGCTAATTGGGTGATTAAGCGCTTTAGCAAGACAGTTTAGCGGTCTGTCCCGATTTGCGTCGCTCATCGAAATCAGGCAAACCAACGCCATAATGGTCCCCAAACAGACTCTCCCCCTTGATCGACGCTTTTGCATAGCGCCCATGATGGATTGGACGACCCGGCATTGCCGCGCTTTTCACCGTGTCTTGAGCCGAGGGGCGCTGCTCTATACCGAGATGGTGACGGCTGAGGCATTGATCCATGGAGACCCGCTAAGACTCATCGGCTTTGATCCTTGCGAGCATCCGCTCGCCTTGCAATTGGGCGGCTCCGATCCGGAAAAACTGGCGCGCGCAACGAGAATTGGTTCGGCCTTTGGCTATGATGAGATTAATCTCAATGTCGGCTGCCCGTCAGATCGGGTTCAGTCCGGTCGCTTTGGGGCCTGCCTGATGCGTGAGCCAAATCTTGTCGCCGAATGTTTAATCGCCATGCGCGAAGCCAGCGGCGTTCCAGTCACTGTCAAGAACCGATTGGGCGTCGATGAGCAAGAGCCGCGCGAAAGCCTATTTGCCTTTTCCGAGATTGTGGCCAAAGCGGGCATCAATGTTTTTGTCGTCCATGCGCGCAAGGCGCTGCTGAAAGGTCTTTCACCTAAAGATAATCGCGAAATCCCGCCTCTGGATTATCAGATCGTGCGCGACTTGAAACAGGCCTATCCGCATTTGACGATCATTCTGAATGGCGGTTTGACCTCTATCGCGCAGGCCAAGGACGAAAGTGCTGGACTTGACGGGGTGATGCTCGGCCGTGCCGCCTATCATGATCCAGCACTTTTGGGTCATGTCGATAAAGAGCTTCTTGGTCTAGATGTACCCATCATGACGCCAGAAGCCGCGTTTCGTGCTTTCCGGCCCTATGTCATCGCGAGGCTTGGTGAGGGTGTACCTCTGCACGCGATGACGCGGCATATGCTAGGGTTGTTTAGTGGTCGCGCCGGGGCTCGTGGATTTCGTCGCACTTTGAGCGAACACGGGCAAGCTCATGGCGGTATTGAGCTTTATGACGCAGCTATAGAGGGCGTTATCCGTGAAACGGAACGGGCGCAGCGCCATCTTGAGCGGCAAGTGGCCTAACCAACCAATCTGGTGGATCGAGGCGAATAATTGTCTCACCGGCTTTCAGGTCATGGCCTTCGAAGAGGGCTTTATCGGCACGATCAAAGCGGATCATCGCCATGCCAATACCCTCCAAGCCAATACCCTCCAAGCCAATACCCTCCAAGCAAGAGCGCATCCGACCGACTTCCCAATTGTCGGCCAGTATCGGAGTCTCAAATTCAGGCGCTGCCCCTTCGTAGCGCACACGGCACAATTTGGACTTGACGCTGGTGCGTCGCTTCATTCGGCTGGTCATTTCCTGACCGACATAGCAACCTTTGTGAAAATCAATGCCATTGAGTTCGTCAAACAAGCCCTCCATCACGAAATCCTTTTCAGGCAACAGATCGACAGATGGTTCCGGCACGCCAAGGGCGATGCGATGGGCATGATAGGTGCTGGCGGGCTCTGCGGTCTGCGTAGGTGCCAAAAAGCGATACCCCAAGCTCGCTAAACGTGGATCTGAAAACTTAAGCGCGCCATCAACTGCATCAGGCGCCTCATGCTCGGCATAGACCTGCAAAACGTCCGACATGGCCTCAATCACTACCTGTGACCGCAAACGATAACGACCTAAGCTCGCCGCAAAGTCGAGTGGCCTTGAGACATCCAGAACAAACACAGTCGCTTCAGGCCTCAGGACAAATATATCAAACAGATACTTGCCCTGCGGCGTTAGCATTGCAGCAAAGACGGCTTGGGTGTCACTGGCCTTGGTGACATCATTGGTCAAAAGCCCGTTCAATAGTGCAGCGGCATCAGGTCCGCTGACCTTTACGACCCCTCGATTATCCAGATGGATCAGGCTCATGGCTTGAGGCGATCAGCGGCATGGTCGGTCGCGCGCACCAAGGCGTCAATAATGCCAGGCTCCAGACTGGCATGCCCCGCATCGCCAATGATCTCAAGTGTTGCTTGCGGCCAAGCGCGCTTGAGCGCCCAAGCTGACGACATCGGCGTCAAGAGATCATATCGACCATGGACGATGTGTGTCGGGATGTTTCTTAGCTTTTCGACCTGATCCAAAATCCAATTCTCATGTGGCATGAAGCCTTTGTTGACGAAATAATGATTTTCGATCCGTGCAAAGGCCGTCACAAACTGATCGTCTTCAAACCGAATCGGCCTGACCTCGGGACCGCGCATAGCCAAGCAGTCGCCCTCCCATTGCGCCCAAGCGCGTGCCGCCAAAATCCGCTCATTGGGATCATGACCAAAAAGACGACGATGGAAAGCTGAGAGGATATCGTGACGCTCCTCTTCAGGGATGACGCTGACATAGCGCTCAAATGCGTCTGGGAAGATGTTATTGGCGCCGCTTTGATAAAACCAATTGATTTCGTGGGTGTTGACTAAGAAAATGCCCCGAAGAATCAAACTCGACACTCGGTCTGGGTGCTTGATGGCATAGGCAAGCGCCAGTGTTGACCCCCAAGAGCCACCAAACACCGCCCATGTCTCTATTCCCAGATGCTGGCGCAATTTTTCAATATCATCGACTAAATCCCAGGTTGTGTTCTCTTCGACCTCCGCATGGGGCGTAGATTTGCCGCAACCGCGCTGATCAAACAGCACCATGTGCCAGCGTCCTGGGTCAAAAAATCTGCGCATGTCTGGGCTGATGCCGCCGCCCGGGCCTCCATGAAGACACAAGACCGGAATCCCGTCTGAAGGTCCCGCCCTTTCGTAATAAATGGTGTGTAACGCTGACACCGGTAGGTAGCCGTTGTCATAAGGCTCAATTTGGGGATAAAGCGCGCGGCGAAGGAACGTTAGATCGGGCATAATTTATGGAGGTGTCGCCTATTCAGCTGATGGCTTAGGAAGTAAGGTTTTGTAAGGGGCGAGGCAAGAGGGATTTAGCTACACCTTCTGGTGAAGCCCATCGGGGACCAAGACATCGCCCTGCCGGAGTCTAAAACAATCTGCCTTGGACCGGCCCATCGCCTTCGTGAACCTTAATCTGTCCATCGTGAAAGGTCACAGAGAGTGACGCGCCCGGCTTAATGCCAGCTTTAGCTCGGACCACCTCACCTGATTGGTTGCGGACAATAGCAAAACCACGATCAAGCGTGGCTTTGTAAGATAAGGCTTCTAGTAATGCCCCCTGCGTTTCAAGGCGTGTCAGGCGCTGTTGAACGGTTGAGGCGATGGCCGTTTGAAGTCGTTTAGAGCTGACATCTAGGGTTCGTTTGTCGTGGCTGAGCTGGTCGCGCGTCAGGGCCACCTTGCGAGCCAAAGCGCGCTGCAAACGTTCGCTCAGGTTTGCCAAGCCTAGTTTGTGTCGTGTTATATCGCCCTTGAGGATATCAGTGCGTAGCCGACCGCTGATGGCCGCCCACTTTTGCGCTTTGCCTGTCATGACAGCGCGTGCTGCAGGTTGAAAACGGGCATCGATCAAGTCTAGGCGTTGGCGGGCAACACTGAGCAGGGCTTCTGGGCGGGGGAGACGCGCCGCGACAGCGCGCACCTCGATCTTTTGCTGCTCGACACCGCGCAACAATCCCCGCGCCAATCGCCCTGCAAGCATATTGACCCGATCCTGCAGCTCACTTCGCACGGGTACCGCCATCTCTGCGGCCCCCGTTGGGGTCGGGGCGCGTTGATCGGCCGCAAAGTCTATGAGGGTCGTGTCGGTTTCATGCCCGATAGCCGAAATCAGCGGGATTGTACTGACAGCCGTCGCGCGGACCACGACCTCTTCATTGAAGGCCCATAGATCTTCGATAGAGCCGCCGCCACGCGCTACGATGATCAGATCAGGACGGGGTATCGGACCCCCGACTGCAATGGCGTTAAAGCCAGCGATCGCGCGGGCGACCTGATCGGCCGCTTTCTCACCTTGAACCAACACTGGCCACAGCAATACGTGGGTAGGAAATCGATCAGAAAGTCGGTGGAGAATGTCACGAATGACCGCCCCTGTTGGACTTGTGACCACGCCAATGACACGAGGTAGAAAGGGGAGGCGCTGTTTACGGTCCCCGTCAAACAAACCCCCATTGGCCAAGCGTTTACGACGCTCGTCGAGCTGCGCCAACAGCGCGCCAATGCCGGCAGGTTCCAACCGTTCGATAATCAATTGATATTTGGAGGAGCCCGGAAATGAGCTGATCTTGCCCGTAGCAACCACCTCCATCCCCTCCTCGAGACGGAACTTGAGAGTTGAGGCCACGCCTTTCCACATAACCGCCGACAAGACGGCATTGGCATCCTTCAAATCCACATAGATATGACCAGACCTCGCGATCGTGATCCGTCCCATTTCCCCACGCACCCGCACATGACCAAAATCCTCCTCGAGCTTGCGTTTAATCGAGGCCGATAGTTCGGTGACCGAGAATTCTGGTGCATTGGTCGCAATATTGGGCATGAACACGTGCTAGGCTGAAATGCTTTCTTGCGAAAGGGTGAGACACCTGAGCTTTGCTTTTTTGGGCATTGATTTGAAGCGCGAGCCCGCAAGATTAAACTTGCGTCATAATCATTAAAAAAACGACAGGGTCATAATCCAGCCTTGAATAAAATCGTAAAGGGTCGCGGAGCTATCGTGCTCCCACCCTTCAAGGATCAAAACATGTCCATCTTCAAAATGTCCGCTATCGTTGTGACGGCCCTTTCCCTAAGTTTCGTACCTGCTTTTGCAGAGTGCACGAAGACCAAGACCAAAACCAGCACACAGAGCTATTCATCGGGTAGCCAAGCATCTGGCTTTCAGACGGTTGCTTGGGGAGGTCAAAAAATGGGTTCCTCATCTGCGAACCAAAAGGGCGACATCATCGATGTGGCCGTGGCTGCGGGCAGCTTTAAGACATTGGCAGCGGCTCTGACCGCGGCAGGCCTTGTCGATACATTGAAGGGCGCGGGCCCCTTTACTGTTTTTGCTCCCACAGATGCGGCTTTTGCCAAATTGCCAGAAGGCGTTGTTGCTAATCTGCTGAAGCCAGAAAATCGCGCGCAATTGGTCTCGATCCTGACCTATCATGTGGTTCCCGGTAACGTGAAAGCCGCTGGTTTGCTGAACAAGACAACACGCGCCAATACCGTGCAAGGCGCAGTCGCAACGATTGTCGGCACCAGCGACAGCGTCACAGTTAATGGCGTGAAGGTTGTAAGCGCCGATGTTGCTGCCTCCAATGGTACGATCCACGTGATTGACACGGTTCTAATGCCACCAGCCCCGGCGAACGCCAGCTAATCAGCCTGAGTAGATAAGACTGTGCCAAAAGGGGATTGTGATCAAAGCCAGAATGGTAGTGACCGTCACAATCCCCGCCATTAAGGGCGCATCGCCGCCCATTTCGCGGGCGAGAACATAGCTTGCAGGTGCACTCGGCATTGAAGCAAAACCAATTGCAACGGCCAGTAACAAAGGCGGCAAACCGAGAAGCTGACCAGCCCCGAGCATAAGAAGAGGGGCTATCAACAGTTTCGATGCCACCGCCAAAACCAAATGTTTGGGTGCTTTGGTGATGTGTGAAAAGCTCAAAGCGGCTCCTACACTCATAAGGGCAATGGGCATTGCGGCACGGCCCAATAAAGCTATGGCATCTGCGAGGGGTCCAAAAAAGCCCATAATTCCAGACACATTGGCGATAACGCCAGCGATACTGGCGAGAATAAGGGGATTACGGCTGACTTGCGCCAAAGCGGCCGGTAACGATGGTTTGACATCATGATCGCCCCACCTAGCCAGAACGAACACGCTCACCACATTGACAAATGCGACCACGGGCCCAAAGCCCAGTGCCACTAGGGTCGTGCCTTCTGGCCCAAACAAGCTGGGCGCTGCGGCCAAAATCACAAACCCATTCCAGCGCACGCTGCCCTGAAAAACGCTCGTAAAGGCAGGACCATCGCCTTTGACGACAAACCGCATCGCAAGCGCCCAAGTCGCTGCCATTGCAAAGCCAAGTATCAGGCATCCCAGAAACTTGAGTGTTTGCGCGCCTGCAAAGTTGGCATGTGCGACTGTTGAGAACAAAAAAGCGGGATAGAGCAGCCAATAGCCAAATGAGTTTACGGCACCCCAGGCCGTCTCGGGCACAATCTTATTATGCTTAGCGATAAAGCCGAGCGCGATAACGCCAAAAACAGGCAAGAGCGCTTGAAGGGCGACATTCATAAACTAGGCAGCTGGGGCGCATCGTTGTGAAGGCGATCCAGCAGTCCCTGAAGCATGTAGCTGGCCGCAGCGGCGTCTACGGTCTTTGCGCGTTTGGCGCGCGTCATATCCGCTGAAATCATCTGACGCAAAACGGCTGCGGTTGACAGCCGCTCATCCCACATGAGCAAGGGGACGTCATTGATGGCAACCAGGTTTCGGGCAAAAGCACGTGCTGATTGCGATGACGGCCCTTTGGATCCATCCATGTTCAAAGGATGGCCGACAACAAGGCCACAGGCCTGCCGATCCTCAAAAATAGCAAATAACGCGGCGCCATCCTCGGCCATTTTGAGCCGCTTGATACTTGATGCAGGGCTGGCAATTGTGCGTGTTGCGTCTGATACCGCAATCCCGATTGTCACGCTGCCAGGGTCGATTCCGATCAAGGCACCACGGGAGGGGAGGGCCTCGGCAAAGACCTTAAAGTCCAAAATAGGCATTATGATGGGGACACTTGGCTTGAAGCCGTTTCAAGGGCTTGTGCAAAAGTTCCAACGGGCTGGGCACCCATGAGAGCCATTCCATGATTGAATATTGTACAGGGCACAGCCGTTACGCCCATCTCAACAGCTGTGGTGAGGTCTCGCGTCACAGTGTCGTCGTCGCAGTCGCTGGCCAAGAGCTCCGCGACAAGCGCGCCATCCATCCCAAGCCCGCGCGCAATGGCCACGAGGTTTTTTGATTGGCTGAGATCTTCGCCTTCTATGTGGTAAGCGCGAAATAATGCTTCCATACACTCAATTTGGACGCCTGCACTGCGCGACCACAATAATAGACGGTGGCAATCGCGGGTATTGGGCGACACTTTAATGGCATCAAGATTGAAATCAATACCGACAGCTCGACCGGCTTCATAAAGGCTGGCGCGTATGTTGGCCAAGCGGTCCCGATCACCGCCAAACTTTGCCAATAGGCGGGCTTGATGGTCGACGCCGATTTTGGGTGTGGTGGGGTCGAGCTCAAAGGGGCGCATATTGATGTCCGCCTCAATGTCGGGCCGGGCTGTGCAAGCCGCCAAAAGGGCCCTAAATCCGACATAGCACCATGGACATATCACATCTGAAATCAGGTCAATCCTGATTGTTGGTCGGGTCATCGCCTGTTCCATGCTCTAAAGACCTTCGGCTGGCAGACGCGATTGTACTCGGGCTAACAGATTCTGCCATGTCTCCTCTGGCAGGACTGCCGCGCTGGCCACATCAAGTTTGATCTGGACTGGGGCATCATTACTAGACGAATGTGGGGTTGAGCCAACATCAAATGCGGTGCATTCCAGCACGGCCGCAATACGGTGGGCAGCTATGTTTGCGGCTTCTTCATCCGAAGATGGGAAGGCAACAGCAAAAGTGGTCCAATCTATCCGCGCCGCAACGTCCTCCGCGCGCACCAAGCGCGCCATCATCCCCCCAGCTTGCCCGATGATCGAATCAAGACCGCGCCTGTCAGTCAATGTCATCAGGATTGGGTCTGAGACCAACCGCACCAGCGTGAGTGATAATGGCCTGTCGGTCTCATGAGCACGCGCGACCAAAGCCTCTAAGTGGCTGGAAAAAAAGGCTGGCCCATAAAGGCCCGTGCCCAAATCCATCGCCGCGGGAGTCTGAGCCGCTGCAAATGTTAAAGCGAGCGCGTCGCGGGTGCGCTTTTCTTCGACAAGGGTCAAAAGGCGCTCAGCACAAGCCTCGTCGTCTTCACCTGAAACAGCAAAGTCTGTGGCACCTTTGGCGATGGCCTCCTCTGGTCGTGTGAAGCTGGACGCTCCCAGAACTAGGCAGGGCATATGAAATAACCGGGCATTTCGGCGCATGGTCGCACAAAATCCCAATGACGCCGACATATCATCCTGAGCGAGGACAGCGACGCCGTCAAAATCGCCATCGTGGAGATAATCAAAGGCCGTGAAAGACGTAAATGACGCAATAGCCTGAGCCCCAAGTGACTCCAAGGCCGCCGAGAATCGCAGCAAATCAGGACTGGGCGCTCCAAAAACCAAGATGCGCGGGATTGTTGTCTTTTTCAGCTTAGGTTGACGCAGTCCTCCACCGAATTTCGCTAGGGATTTAAATCGGAGGGCTGCTTCATCGGCCATAACTGCCATGCGCAGGGACGAGTTGAGCCGGGCTGCAAGCGCGTTAGATGGGGTATTCGCATCAAGGACCCCATCAAAAGCACCAAAGTCATACTCGCTTGAGCTGTCCGACCAAGCCAGAAATACGCCCGCGCGTGGGCCCAGCGCAGCCTTAATGGAACGCGCAAGGTCGCCCGCCTTAGCGCCGGCCGAACCACGTGTGTCAATAACAATTGCGGCCGTCTGTCGCCTGACCTCGTCATCGCCTGCTATTGCAAACCCTGCCGCCGTCAATGCGATTGCCGCATCATTATTGGCAAGAACTAGAATTTGTGGCTGAGCCATCGCTTGCCTAAGTTGCGCATCATTGCATTATACTGGACCGTCTCTACCTTGCAAAGTGCGAGTCGTCAGTATCGAAAGTGAAAAGGACATAGAATGGGCGCGGCTCCTTTATCAAATCTCTCGCTTTCTATCCCTTCAAAAAGTCTAAGTGGCAAGACCGCCCTCATCACAGGTGCTTCATCGGGGCTGGGCGCTCAATTTGCGAGGTTGCTCGCGGGACAAGGTGCGACGGTCATATGTGCAGCGCGTCGACTAGATCGGCTGACTGACCTTGTAACGGATATCGTCGCCCATGGTGGAAAGGCGCACGCCGTTGACATGGATGTAAGCGATGAAGCTAGCGTCATCGCGGGCTTTGATACGGCCGAGCGGGTTTCAGGGCCCCCATCGATTGTTTTGGCCAATGCGGGTCTCAATACTCCAGGATTGGCTGTTGATATCGACATGGCGGCTTATGATGAGGTCATGGACGTCAATCTCCGCGGCGTGTTTGTGACGGCGCGCGAAGGTGCGCGCCGAATGATCGCAAGTGGGAGCCAATCGAGTCAGGCGGGGCGGATCGTGCTGATTGCCTCAATGGCCGGGCTCAGACCTTTGCCTGGGGTCACCCCTTACTCTGTGTCTAAAGCCGGAGTTGTGATGATGGCAAAGTCACTGGCGCGGGAATGGGCCAATAAAGGCATTAACGTCAATGCAATTTGCCCGGGCTATATTGAAACAGAGATTAATGCAGATTGGCTGGCTCAGCCCGGCGGTGAAAAAATGATTGCAGGCGTCCCGCGGCGACGGGTCATGGCCAAAGATGCCCTTGATGGGGCCGTATCATGGTTAGTGTCTGATGCTGCGAAATTTACCACGGGTGCAATTGTGCAAATCGACGATGCACAAGGTATCTGAGGAGGCGGAAAACCCACCATGAACCCGCAGATAATGGATGGAACATGCACATTTGATAAAAATTTACCAAATACGTCAATACATTGTAAGCCGAGCTTCCTCATAGCATCTTAAATTTTTGGCGGTACCTCGTCGGTGAGTCTCGAAGTGCTCTCGCAAGTGAGGATCGTTCATGTCAAATCCACAGTCGATAGCTAAAAAACTGCGTCGGTTTGAAAGCCGCGGTAACGTGGCCATTATCTTTGCGCTGGTGGGTTCTGCTGCGGCTGCGCTGATGGGTGGCACGATTGAGCTCAATCGTCTGGCAAACGCACGTGTCAATCTCAACGCTGCAGTTGATGCCGCTGCTTTGGCGGCCAAGCGGACTCAGCTGGACGCCTCTTTATCGGGGCTGTCGATCTCTCGTGCGGCGGGCGAGGCCGCGGCTAAAGCTGCCTTTGACGCTGTAGCTCCCGGTGCGGACAAGGGAGTCCGGGACGCAAGTATTGAGGTGAGTTGGGACTCCGACGGTTCAGCCCGTGTTGAGGCAAATGCTGCGATGGATTTGGTATTTGGCGGCATTGTCGGCTTATCCTATCTGCCAATCGAAGCGAAGGGTGTCGCGACGGCGGGCGGGGACAGGAAACTTGAGGTAGCGATTGTAATGGATACCACCGCGTCCATGTTCAACACGGACGGGAACCCACAGACACGTTTTACCCAGATGCGGTCGGCTGCGAAGGGCTTTGTCAACACCCTTTTTGATTCCTTGAACGTCCCCAACCGCCTTTATGTCTCGGTTGTCCCGTGGACCACGACTGTCAATATTAAAGGCGAAGCGCCCAGTAGCTGGTCCGCTGCGCCGGCTCCGGTTCGATCCCCCGCCGATTATGGAACGCGCGCCTTGCCGAGCACGACGATTGATCGCGCCGTCAACATAAACCAAAGTTCCGCTACTCTGACAACGCAGTTTGCCCCTGTCGCGTGGCGGGGATGCATTTCTGGTGCGGGTGAAACCCAAACTGCAAATGATTCGCAAATGTCGGGTATGCGTTGGGACGCCTTGCGGGTGCCACCGCGTGTGAACACTGCAACGCGGACTAAAAACAGTGCATTCGCATCAACATGCTATCCGACTGTCCCGTGTCCGCCAGCGCCACCGTCTCCACCGCCGCCGCCGCCGCCGCCGCCAGCACCACCGCCCATGACGCAGGGTTATTTAACGCCGGCTCCCAAGCTCAAGGACACGTTCGCCTTTTGGCGCTTTGGTAACAATTCTTCACAAGTTGCATGCTTTGGTAGCGTCGGGTTCCCTTGCGTGAAAACACAATGTGTCACTGGCGCCCCTTCGATAACCGGACTCAATTGTTCTCAGGATGACGCTAACGGCACGCGGAACGCGTTTTTCAATCATTTCGGCGACGCCATGTGTGTCACCGGCGGCTGTCAGTCCAATCTCAACACCGGCCTAGCCCGCGGTTGCGTCTCCGACTATAATGAGGTGTCTTATAATGCCTCCAGCGGCCAATGGTGTTCGTGGGTTCCAAAAGAAGAATGGACCAGCTTTAAGGCGATAACGGGTCCTAATTTGAACTGCCCGATGCCGATGTTGGGACTGTCCCAGAACAGAACGCAGGTGATCGACACCATTGACCGGTTGTCACCTTCACCTGGGGGTACCCATGCTGATGTTGGCTTACGCTGGGGCTTGCGGTCTTTGTCACCAACCGATCACTGGACGACGTTCTTCGGTCATAGCCGACCCGCGCCATTTAACGGCCCACAGTCTCAAAAAATCATGATCTTGATGACTGATGGCGCTAACGAACAGGCCGTTAACTTCCCCGGCTATTGGGGTTGCAGCCAAAGTGGCGCGCCTGGATGTTCGACCTCGCCCAGCCGTGCGACGCTTGATGCGCGCATGCTTACTTGGTGCACAGCTATTCGCGACACCTATAAGGTTGAGATTTATACGGTTGCAGTGAATGTCACCGACAAAACGGCTGTCAACTTATTGGCCCAATGTGCCGGGGCACCAGCACGCGCCTTCTCAGTGGATGCAAGTCAATTGTCGACGACGTTTGACGAGATCGCACGTGCGGCGATGGCGCTTCACCTGAAAGAATAGAGCGGTGCTTCGCACCTTTTGCTGAAGTGTGGCTGTGCGAAAATGGGGCCTTGGATGTTGCGTCCAAGGCCCTTAGCGCATTAAGCAGGGGTCATGACGACACAATCGCCCACTTCATTCGCGCCCACGCGCGAAACGCCCTCTAGTCGTGCGCTCGAATTAGGCAAGCGCCCCAGTTTTCAGGATATCATCCTGACGCTGTCGGATTATTGGGCGCGCCAGGGCTGCGTGATCCTACAGCCCTATGACACCGAAGTCGGGGCAGGGACCCTGCATCCGGCCACAACGCTACGCGCCCTTGGCCCCAAGCCTTGGAAAGCGGCTTATGTTCAGCCAAGCCGACGCCCTAAAGATGCACGCTATGGCGAAAACCCCAATCGTTTGGGCCATTATTACCAATATCAAGTCATCCTCAAGCCCAATCCGCCCAATCTGCAAGAACTCTATCTCAATTCGCTCTATGAAATCGGCATTGATCCGACTTTGCACGATATTCGCTTTGTCGAAGACGACTGGGAAAACCCAACGGTCGGCGCTTGGGGCCTTGGTTGGGAGATTTGGTGCGATGGGATGGAAGTGTCGCAATTCACTTACTTCCAACAAGTCGGCGGGCTGGATTGTAAGCCCGTGTCAGGTGAATTGACCTATGGCCTTGAGCGTTTGGCCATGTATGTGCAAGGCGTTGAAAATGTGTATGAGTTGGATTTTAACGGCCAAGGCGTCTCGTATGGCGACGTATTCCATGAGAATGAAGTCCAGCAGTCCAAGTTTAACTTCGAAGAATCTGATCCCGCCATGCTCAAGCGCTGGTTTGAGGATGCTGAGCGTATGTGCGCCCATTTGCGCGACAAAAACCTGGCCCTTCCGGCTTTCGACTGGGCCTTGAAATGCTCCCACTTGTTCAATCTGCTTGATGCGCGCGGGGTTGTGTCACCCACCGAGCGGCAGAGTTTTATCGCGCGGGTGCGTGAGCAGGCTAAAGGCTGCGCTATATTGTGGGCGGAGGGTCGTACTAATTGACACGGTTTTGCTTGCTATTTTCGTTGATGCGCGCTACCCAACATCAACGGTTGAGAAGGCTGCCTTCACGCGGTCTGTTGGAACAACGCTTCCACTCGGCCGTCTTCTCCCATCAGGCGTAAGTGCATGTACATTTTGTATGTGGACGATGCGGGTTCCGCGAAAAACTCCGAGGAAAAGCACTTTGTATTGGGCGGCGTTGCGCTATTTGAAGCTCACGGATACTTCTTGCAAACTGAACTCGAAAAAGTCGTCACAGATACTGGGCTTGCAAATCCATCAGAGTTAGAACTGCAAGGCAATGAGATATTGTCGGGTCGAAACAAGTGGCGGGCTATGCGTGACAGGGATCAACGTCGCTCTGTAATATCAAGCGCCCTATCAATTCAACATAAATTCGACTCCGAAGGCGGAGTCGTTCATGGATTACTGCACGAACCTTATGCAAATTCATCCTGTCGCTGCGCCTATTGCGCTTCACGCCGAGCTTAGAGTCCTCATGCCCCAATTGCTTTTCGAACTCTTTTCCGAAGAAATTCCCGCACGGATGCAAAAGCGCGCGGCGGAGGATCTTAAACGGCTTCTGATGGACGCTTTGACGAAGGCCGGCTTTATGCCCACGGGCATTGAGACGTTCAGCGCGCCGCGCCGTCTGGCCGCCGTGGTAGAGGGTCTGCCGGAACGGACCGCTGATATCTCCGAAGAGCGAAAAGGCCCAAAAGTCGGCAGCCCTGAGCAAGCTCTTGCGGGCTTTTTGCGCGGAGCGGGCCTCAACGACATGAGCCAAGCCCGCATCGTTTCGGACGCCAAAAAGGGCGACTTTTACGTTGCTGATCTGGTAAAGCCCGGGCAAGCGACACCCGACGTTCTCGCCGCGCTCCTGCCCGACATCATTAGCAACTTCCCATGGGCCAAATCGATGCGCTGGGGTGAGGGGACATTGCGGTGGGTTCGTCCTTTGCATCGCATTGTGGCGGTTTTTAACGGCGAGATTATCCCCTTTGAGATTGATGGCATCGTAGCTGGCAATGTGACGGAGGGCCACCGTTTTCATGGCAACGGCACCTTCCCCGTCCGCGATTATGAGGATTATGAGGCCAAACTCAGTGCGGCCCATGTGGTTCTCGACCGGGAGCGCCGCAAACAAACCATAGCCGCCGACGCTCGCACCCTATGCCAAGCCCGCAATCTTGAGCTGATTGAGGATGAGGGCCTTTTGGAAGAAGTTTGCGGTTTGGTTGATGAGCCTCATGTGATCATGGGCGATATGGATAGGGCGTTCCTCGATCTGCCGCCCGAAGTCATCCGCCTGACACTGCGGGTCAATCAAAAATACTTCGTGGTGCGCGATCCTGCAACCGGTGGCCTCGCGCCGCATTTCATTGTGGTGTCCAACGTCGCCGCCCGCGATGGAGGGGTGTTGATCGCAGGGGGCAATGGGCGGGTCTTGGCCGCCCGCTTAAACGACGCCCGCTATTTCTGGGATTTGGACCGCAAAAGCGCCCTTGAGAGCCGCGTGCCCAAGCTCGACACCTTGGTGTTTCATGAAAAGCTCGGCAGTGTGGGTGATAAGGTCCGCCGGATTGTGGACTTGGCGGGCCAGATTGCGCCTCTGGTTGGCGCTGATGTTGAAGAGGCGAGGCGCGCGGCCTTATTGTGTAAGGCCGATTTAACCACCGAAATGGTGGGTGAGTTTCCAGAGCTGCAAGGGGTGATGGGGCGTTATTATGCGCTGTCTTCTCCCCTTCCCCACGAGGGGGAAGGGCTTTTCAGGTCCGAACCCACCCATATTGCTGACGCAATCCGCGACCACTACAAACCCGTCGGCCCGTCCGACAGCATCCCCACTGAACCCGTGGCGGTTGCCGTGGCCTTGGCTGATAAGCTCGATAGTCTGGTGGGCTTTTTTGCGATTGGTGAGAAGCCGACAGGGTCGGGGGACCCGTTTGCGCTGAGGCGCGCGGCGTTGGGAATTATTCGAATTGTTCGCAATTCCGCTACACGGTTTGATCTTCGACAAATTATATCCCAGCATTTCGATAATTTGCGAAAACTACTTTCCGATAGTGCCGTGGCTATCATGGTAAATGATATGCGTGAGCTTGGCTTAATTGCCACTGTCGAACGAGAGAAAACTGTCAGCCAACTTGCCGAAGCACGCGCCATCAGGGCGTTAACTGACCTCCGCGATAATATCCACGCGGTAGTTGTCGAATTACCTCCCTTCATCCTAGACCGCCTCCGCATCACCCTCCGCGACGAAGGCTTCGCGCCCGATATCCTAGAGGCTGCCTTCGCAATCCCTGACGATGACATCAACCGCATCGTCGCCCGTGTCTGGGCACTGTCGACCTTTCTCAAGACCGAAGACGGCAAGAACTTGAGTGCGGGTTACAAAAGGGCGTCCAACATTCTCAAAGCCGAGGACAAGAAAGGCGCTTTGCCTGACGTGTTCACGATTGACGCCAAAGCATTGGAACTCAGCGCAGAAATGGCGCTGAATGAGTCGCTCGGACATGTTCAGGCCCGCTTGCCGGATTTGCTGAAAGCCGAGGATTTTGATGGCGCCATGACCGCCCTCTCCACCTTGCGCGCACCGGTGGACGCATTCTTTGAAGCGGTTCTTGTCAATGATCCCGACCCCGCCAAGCGCCTCAATCGGCTGGCGTTACTCGCGGCGCTTCGTGATGCAACATTACAGGTGGCCGATTTTGAGAAGATAGCGGGATAGGAGCAAGCCGAGCTAGAAGCACTGACTTGCCACCTGTCGCCTCACTTCATACGCATATAGTCACCCCACTTATGGGTTGATCCTGATCGCGCGTGGCTTAGAAGGCTTCCAACACACTAGGCGTACCCACAATTTCAACGAGGTCGACGTTCCATGAATAAATTGGTCTATCATTTTGGTGCTGGGCATGCCGATGGCGATGCCGGTATGAAGAATTTATTGGGTGGCAAGGGCGCTAATCTGGCTGAAATGAATAAGATTGGCCTGCCAGTTCCCCCAGGCTTTACCATTACCACCGAAGTCTGCACCGCTTTTTATGAGTTAGGCCAGAATTATCCCGACGCGCTTTTGGCGCAAGTCGCGGGCGGTCTTAGCTATATTGAGCGCACGGTCGACAAGGGCTTTGGCGACAAAGCCAATCCGCTTTTAGTGTCAGTCCGCTCTGGTGCGCGCGCGTCTATGCCTGGCATGATGGACACAGTTTTGAACCTTGGCCTGAATGATGAGACAGTCGAAGGCCTCGCGGCTTTATCGGGCAATCGCCGGTTTGCCTATGACAGCTATCGCCGTTTTATCCAGATGTATTCCAGTGTCGTGCTCGATCTCGATCACGGCCTGTTTGAGGACATTCTGGAAAGCTATAAAGAAGTCAATGACCTCGTCATTGATACTGATCTGGAAGCAGGCGATTGGGAAAAAATCGTTACCCAATATAAAGCCGCGGTTTTTGACGCCCAAGAGGGCAAGCCTTTCCCCCAGGACGTTCACGAACAAATGTGGGGCGCGATTGGGGCTGTGTTCAAATCCTGGATGAATGACCGCGCCGATTTTTACCGGAAAATGCATGATATTCCAGAAAGCTGGGGTACCGCTGTCAATGTACAGGCCATGGTATTTGGCAATATGGGCGACACGTCGGCCACCGGTGTAGCCTTTACGCGCAATCCATCAACGGGTGAGCGGCTGTTTTACGGCGAATATCTGATCAATGCGCAGGGTGAGGACGTGGTGGCTGGTATCCGCACCCCTAAATCCATCACAAAAGTGCAGCGCGAAGCCATGGGCGAAGCGGGCCTGTCAATGCAGGAAGCGCTACCCGAAGTCTATCAGCAATTGGTGGCAGCCTATGGCCAGCTTGAAGGCCATTACCGCGACATGCAGGACATTGAGTTTACGGTTGAGCGTGGCAAACTTTGGATGCTGCAAACCAGAAATGGCAAGCGCACCGCCAAAGCCGCTCTCAAAATTGCTGTTGATATGGTTGGGGAAGGGCTGATCACTGAAAACGAAGCCATCATGCGTGTTGATCCGATGGCGCTTGATCAACTTCTCCATCCCACCATAAAGCCCGGTGCTAAGCGCGATGTGATTGCGTCGGGCCTACCCGCATCACCGGGTGCGGCGGTCGGTGAAATCACATTTGACCCTGATGAGGCCGTGGAAATCGCCAAGTCTGGCCGTTCTGTCATTCTTGTGCGCGAAGAAACCAGCCCTGAAGATATCCATGGCATGCACGCCAGTCGAGCGATTGTGACGTCGCGCGGCGGCATGACCAGCCATGCCGCGGTCGTGGCGCGCGGGATGGGCCGACCCTGTGTTTCGGGCGCTGGCGAAATCCGCATTGATGAAGAAGCCGGCACCTTTAGTGCGCGTGGAAGGACGTTCAAAAAGGGCGATATCATCTCGGTGGACGGCTCCAAAGGCGAGGTCCTCTTGGGCAGTGTTGAGATGGAACAACCCGAGTTATCAGGCGATTTTGCCACCCTCATGGTTTGGGCGGATAAGGTCCGCCGCCTGAAAGTGCGCGCCAACGCCGAAACACCGTTGGATGTGCGCACGGCGCGGGAATTTGGGGCGGAGGGCGTTGGCCTGTGCCGCACCGAACATATGTTCTTTGATGCTGACCGTATTGCCGCGGTGCGCGAAATGATCTTATCAGCGGATAAAGCGGGCAGGGTGGCAGCATTAGCGAAAATCTTGCCGATGCAGCGGCAGGATTTCGTTGAAATCTTCACGATCATGAAGGGCCTTCCCTGCACGATCCGTTTGCTGGATCCGCCCTTGCACGAATTTTTGCCCCAAACCCTTGAAGATGTAGAGGCGGTTGCCGCCGCCACCGGCCTTGACAAAAAGAAGCTGTTAGAGCGCGCTAAGGACCTGCATGAGGTCAATCCTATGCTGGGCCATCGTGGCTGTCGCTTGGGGATCACTTTTCCTGAAATCTACGAGATGCAGGCGCGTGCCATTTTTGAGGCGGCGATTGCTGTGGCGAAATCGGAAGGCGAGGCCCCCGTGCCAGAAATCATGATCCCGCTCGTCGCGACTCAAAAGGAGCTAACGATCCTAAAGGCGCGGGTGGATGCCATTGGCGCGGAAGTCATGGCGGCAGCAGGCACGACAATCGCCTATATGGTCGGCACGATGATCGAGCTGCCGCGTGCCGCTCTAAAGGCCGATGAAATTGCCCGCGACGCGGCCTTTTTCTCTTTTGGTACCAATGATCTAACGCAAACAACTCTAGGCATTAGTCGTGACGATTCAGCTCGTTTCATGGGGGCCTATGTCGAGCAGGGGATTTTTGAGAAAGATCCGTTTGTGACTTTGGATCAATCCGGCGTTGGTGATCTAATCAAAATCGCCCGCGACCGCGGCCGCACAACAAACCCCCACCTTAAACTTGGCATTTGCGGTGAACATGGTGGCGATCCGGCGTCGATTGCATTCTGTGAGGTAGCTGGTCTGGATTACGTCTCTTGTTCACCATATCGGGTGCCGATTGCCCGATTGGCGGCGGCACAGGCGGCTTTGGGATAGGGTGTCCGCGCGCGCATAGCACCGCTTTCCAAAACTAGCATCTAATGATACTTTGGGCGCTCAACATAGGAGCGTAACATGGCATCCAGCTATTCCCTCGGGGCCCACCTCGAAGCCTTTATCCAAGCTCAGGTCGCAACAGGCCGCTATGGCAATGCCAGCGAAGTGGTGCGCGCGGGCCTGCGCATGCTGGAAGAACATGAAGAGGGTCGCCCGCTGCGGGCTATGTTGCGGGAAGAGAAGCTCGAATGGTTGCGGGCGGAGATTCAAAAGGGCGTTGATAGTGGGGAGCCTATAGAATGGGATGAAGCGATGGCGGAGCTTGAAAAGAGACGGGCGGCTAGGCTAGAAGCGCGTGACAGACGCAATGCCGCTTAGACTCGACATTACACCGCGTGCACTCGACCATTTGGACGATATTCAGACAAGCCTTGACGAACAGAGGTCTGGCCGCGCTGACAAATTCATCGGTAAACTGCGTGAAGTTGGCGAGCTTTTGCGAACCTTCCCAGAAATGGGCATCCCGAAAGAAAGTCTTGGGCAAGGTATGCGCGCTCGCCATATCTGGGGCTATCTACTTCTGTATCGCATCACAGACGACCATGTCCGCGTCGAGGCTATCATCCACGCTGCTCGCGACATTGAAGCGGCATTTTGGGAAGACTAAGACTTGGGTTTTAGACGCGCTGCGGCCTTTAATTGTTCAAGTTTAAAGCCTCAAAACCTATGTCGCCTCAGTTGTCGTTACGCTGCGCTTGCCTTGTCGGGGATGATGGGCTTGAGGTATGCTACGAACAAGCAAAAGGACCCTCTCCATGCGCACCCTCATCGCTGCGATCCTCATCGCTTTAACCTCAACCCAAGCCTTGGCTTGGAGCCAAATTGGGCATCGTGTGACGGGGGCGATTGGGGAGCCTTTGTTGTCGCCAGCGGCCACAAAAGCTGTACGGGAGATCCTAGGCAATGAATCGCTGGCCGAGGCCTCGACTTGGCCTGATGAGATGCGGTCCAGCCCTGAGGACTTCTGGCAGGTGACCGCCAATCCTTGGCATTATGTCACAGTGCCTGTAGGAAAAACCTATGCTGAAGTGGGTGCGCCGCCTCAAGGCGATGCGGTTACGGCACTGGCTGGCTTTGCATCGACGTTGAAAGATCCCGCCGCCACGCTTGAACAAAAGCAATTGGCGCTGCGCTTTAGCATCCATATCATCGGCGATTTGCATCAGCCCCTTCACGTCGGCAATGGGACTGACCGGGGTGGCAATGATGTCAAAGTCATTGCGGCGGGCAATAACACCAATTTGCACGCGGTTTGGGACGGTTTTTTGATCGACCGTGAGCAATTGTCCTATTCTGAAAAGACAGCTTGGTTGGTGCGTCGGATAACGCCTGAGCTAAAGCAGCAATGGTCCGTGACCGATCCGCTCGTCTGGGTTGGGGAAAGTGCGGCCATTCGCGATACGATCTATCCGACAAGCAGTGAAATCAGCTGGAAATATGCCTTTGAACAACAGGAAAAAGTCGATACGCGACTGATGCAAGCGGGCGTTCGCATGGCGGCTTATTTCAACGCATTGTTCAAGTAGCCCGCCAAACCGCACCTGCCTGTGGACGATTCCTCGCCTCGCTTCGGGCGTTTATTTTTTGTTGATATCTGCGCGTCAACCCTCGTTAACCGCAACATGTCCTTGCAAGAGGGCGCGGCGACGCCAATATCAGTATAACACAAGCGCGGGCGTCCCCCAACCGCGTGCAAAGAGGCTTTCATGACAGATCATATCACGCGCGCTCTCGGCCTCGTCCCGATGGTTGTTGAGCAGAGTTCCAGAGGCGAGCGGGCGTTCGACATATTCTCACGCCTGCTGCGCGAGCGCATCATTTTCGTCTATGGTCCTGTCGAAGACGGCATGGCGGCCCTGATCAATGCACAGCTTTTGTTTCTGGAGAGTGAGAATCCCAAAAAGGAAATCTCGCTTTATATCAACAGCCCTGGTGGCGTGGTGACGTCGGGCTTGTCCATCTATGACACGATGCAATACATCCGCTCACCGGTCGCCACAGTGGTGATGGGGCAAGCCGCTAGTATGGGGTCGCTTTTATTGTGCGCGGGGCAAACAGGTAGTCGCGTTGCGCTGCCAAATGCGCGCGTGATGGTTCATCAGCCTTCGGGCGGCTATCGTGGTCAAGCCACCGATATTGAGCGCCATGCCGAAGATATCGTGGCGACCAAGCGTCGCCTCAACGAGATCTATGTCAAGCACACGGGCCAAAGTTATGAAGTCATTGAAAGGACCTTGGACCGTGACTTTTTTATGACGGCTGAAGAGGCCAAAGACTTTGGCATTGTCGATGAGGTTTTCGTCAAACGTGAAGAGCCCACAGCCAGTGCTGGAAACTAATTTGCCAAGCCGTGTTTGCGGCAGACAAATCACATGATATGACAGTTTCGATACAGACTAGAGATTTCCCTGCCCCTGATTTGGTAGGGTGTTCAATTGACCGCCATCGCGCCAGTTTAGGCCCTGTCGGACCGGAGTTGATATGACTAAAGCAGCCAGCGGTGATTCCAAAAACACGCTCTATTGTAGCTTTTGCGGCAAGAGCCAGCACGAAGTTCGTAAACTGATTGCCGGCCCCACCGTCTTTATCTGTGACGAGTGCGTCGAGCTGTGCATGGATATTATCCGTGAAGAGAATAAAAATCAGCTTGTAAAATCCAAAGACGGCGTCCCCACGCCTCAGGAAATCAAAGACGTTCTCGACGATTACGCCATTGGTCAAACCTATGCCAAACGGGTTCTGGCGGTGGCAGTCCACAATCACTATAAGCGCCTGGCCCATGCGGCCAAGAATGCTGATGTTGAGCTCGCCAAGTCCAATATTTTGCTGATTGGCCCGACGGGTTGTGGCAAGACTTTGTTGGCTCAGACTTTGGCACGTATCATTGATGTGCCCTTCACAATGGCTGATGCCACGACATTGACCGAAGCTGGCTATGTCGGGGAAGATGTTGAGAATATCATCCTCAAATTGTTGCAAGCGTCGGACTATAATGTTGAGCGCGCGCAACGCGGCATTGTTTATATCGATGAAATCGACAAGATCAGTCGTAAATCAGACAATCCGTCGATCACACGGGATGTATCTGGCGAAGGCGTTCAACAGGCTCTTCTAAAGCTGATGGAAGGCACGATTGCCTCTGTGCCGCCCCAAGGTGGCCGCAAACATCCTCAGCAGGAGTTTCTGCAAGTCGACACAACCAATATCTTGTTCATTGCCGGTGGTGCGTTCCCGGGGCTTGATACCATCATTGCACGGCGTGGAACCGGTGCTGGCATCGGCTTTGGTGCCAATGTGCGCAGCTCTGAAGATCGGCGCGTGGGTGAAGTTTTGCGCGAGTGTGAACCTGAAGATCTGTTGAAATTTGGTTTGATTCCAGAGTTTGTCGGTCGGATGCCCGTATTCGCAACCTTGGAAGACTTGGACGAGGTCGCCCTGATCCAGATTTTGACTGAGCCCAAGAATGCGCTGATCAAGCAATATGCGCGCTTGTTCGAGATGGAAAACGTCAAACTGACCTTTACAGATGAAGCGTTGCGCAGTGTCGCCACCAAAGCGATTGGTCGCAAGACGGGCGCGCGTGGTCTGCGTTCAATATTGGAAGGCGTTTTGCTGGAGACCATGTTCGATTTGCCTTCATATGACGGGGTCGAAGAGGTGGTTGTTAACGCCGAAGTCATCGAGGGCAGAGCCCAGCCCTTGCTCATATATGGTGAGCGACGCGATCTACAGCCCGCGGCGGCGGGCTAGGATCTGTCTTTTTGCTTCAAAAAAGACGGGACAGACCCTCAAGCAAATCCCTAGACGCGCAACCTAGTTCTAAAAGAACCAGACTCGCTCTAGCGGCCTGAGTTGAGCGACAGGCTGCTAGTGGCAACCAAGATCTAGGTTTGAGCTCGCCGTTGTTACGGTTAGCGCAGGTGAAGTGTCGGCTGGAAAAAAAGCTGCGGTCTGCTTAAATTCTAAGCAATCGATGATAATTGATTCGTTTTCAGACCCTAAGATTGAGTGTGAGGGAGCTTTCATATATCCGTCGCAATACTCTGTTAGGCACAATATTGTGCCGGTTCTTCGGGGCATTTGGAGCCGTCGATGCGATTTCAAGGATATGGTTTAGAAGTAAAAAATCTTGACTTTTGGTTGTTTGTCGGTGACCTGAAACGTGGAGTTTTAGGTCGTGCTGGTCTAGCCATTGTCCTTTGCGTTGCTTTGGCCGCCTGTGGTTCGTCTGGATCGGATGAGTCGAAAGCTAAGGGCGACGCCGCGGCGTCGGGAAAGGGCAAAGCAGGCGCTGAAGAAGTCGTTGTTGAGATTGCGCGCGCCCGTGCTTTGAGTGGCGGTCAGGAAGTTGTCGCAACCGGCGCATTCCGACGCGAGCGCGAGATTGATCTGGCTTTTCGGATCCCCGGTGTTTTGCGCGAGATTAATTATCGCGAGGGCGACATTGTTGCGCAGGGGGCGATTGTCGCCACCATCGACCCAACTCAGGTTGAAGCCCAAATCGCCCAGGCCCAAGCCCAAGCGACACAGGCCTCAGCCGGCGTTGGGCAGGCCCAAGAGCAAGTGCGTTCCGCGGCCGCAGCGATCTCGTCAGCTCAAGCGGGTCAAGCCCAAGCTATAGCTTCGGCTGCGCAAGCAGAGGCCAATAGTGGCCGGGCCCAAGCGACCTTAGTGCAAGCCCGCGCAGACATGGATAATGCGCGGCGTGAGTTTCAACGCGATCAAGCTCTTGCGAATAAAGGATTTGTATCGCCCGCACGCTTGGACGCTCGTCAAACGCGGCTTGATGTCGCTAATGCCAATGTGCGTGCGGCTGAAGCTGGAGTTGTTGCCGCCCAGCAAACGGCTATCGCGGCGCGGGCAGGCATCAGCGTGGCTGGGGCGGGCGTTAATCAAGCCCAAGCGAGCAGCGGGGCGGCCATTGCAGGCGTGCGTGCCGCATCTGGGCGGGCCGACGCGGCGCGGGCAGGTGTCAATGCAGCGGCGTTTGATCGGCGTTGGGCGCGCTTGGTTTCTCCGGCTTCTGGAGTCGTGCTGACCCGTGTCGCTGAACCCGGGGAAATCACAGCTCCGGGGCAACCCGTACTCGTGCTTGCAGACGAAAAAAGCCCGCTTATTCTGCGTACACCTATCTCAGATCGTGACGTTGCTCGTGTTAAAGTCGGGGACGCCGCGCGTGTTACGATATCGTCGATTGGTAGCGAAGTCAGCGGGCGGGTCAGTCGGGTGGCGCAGCGGGCCGATCCTCAAACGGGTGCATTTGACGTGGATATTCAGGTTGATCCGCGCGCCCCAATCAAGACCGGCTTTTTTGCTGAGGCCCGCATTCTGGCGACATCAGGTGATTTAGCACCTAAAGGTCAAGTGGTGATCCCTGCGGAAGCCTTAATCGAGGCACGAGAGGGGGCAGCTTCGCTATTCACCTTGGCCGGGGATAACAAAACCGCCAAGCGGGTTAGGGTTGGCTTTGTTGGCTTTCGCGGCGGGGAGGCTATCGTAACCGGGCTGGCCATTGGCAGCGCCATTGTGACCGCAGGCGGGGCCTATGTGACGGATGGAAGCGTGCTGCTGCCGGTTGAACGTAAGAACCAATAAGGCTTCCGAAAACATGTACTTAAAACCAAATCCTGCCCGTTTTGCTGTTGAACGCTGGCAGTTCACCATGGTGGCATTTGTGCTATTGGGGCTTTTGGGCCTATCGTCTTTTCTCTCAATTCCTCGTTCTGAAGATCCCCATTTTCCTAATCCCGTGGTGGTAACAACAGTTGTCCTTCCCGGTGCGGATGCCAAAGATATTGAATCTCTGATCATCAAACCAATCGAAGATGTCATCTACGGTCTGGACGACGTTAAGGAACTTCGTGCGACAGCCGTTGACGGTGTTGCGGTCATTGTTGTTGAGTTTGATTGGAACGTACCGCCAGAGGGGAAATATGACGAAGTAATCCGCGAGGTTAACGCTATTCGTTCCACATTGCCGGCTGGTATAGCTCGGCTGGAAATCCGGCGGCAGCGGACAACTGAGACCGACATTCTTCAAGTGGCGCTGGTTTCAGAAACGACTCCTTGGATAACCTTGGAAAAGATTTCCGATGATTTGCGCGAGGAGTTAGGCCGGGCGCAGGGCGTCAGGACGACAGAATATTGGGGTGCGCCACGCAGCGAAGCGCGTGTAGCTGTTGATACAGGTCGACTTGCTGATATGGGGATTTCGCCAACCCAAGTGGCAGACGCGTTACGGGCCGCGGGCAGTGAGACACCCGTTGGTGCGGTTCATGCCGGTGAGCGCAAGTTTAATGTCAAAACAGAGGGCGCGTTTTCAACCTTGGACTCGATTGGCATGGTTCCAATCCGGTCGCTGGGCGGTCGGGTCTTGCGCGTTCGCGATGTCGCGACCGTCAGTTGGGAGACTGAAGAACCTACTCATTTGACGTTTCTGAACGGCAAAAGGGCGATGCTGGTTACGGTCAAGCAGCGCGATAATGTTGACGTGCAGCGAGTTCAACAGGATTTGGACAAACGTCTCGATGCTTTTGAGAAGCGTCTGCCCCCCGGCATAAAATTGGAGCGTGCTTTTGATCAAGCCGCAAACGTCAAAAGCCGACTGGGGAAGCTCTACACGGACTTTGGGATTGCCCTCGGCTTGGTTCTCATCACTTTATTGCCCTTAGGCTTGCGCGCCGGTCTCGTTGTGATGGTATCGATACCGATGTCGCTATTGATCGGTATTTTTGGCCTGCAAATGGCTGGATTTACGCTCAATCAATTGTCGATTGCGGCCTTTGTGTTGGCGCTTGGCCTGTTGGTCGACGATTCCATCGTCGTAACCGAAAACATCGCACGTCGTATACGTGAAGGTGAGGAGCGCGTGAGTGCGGCCATTAATGGAACCGCTCAAATAGGCATTGCCGTTATTGGCTGCACGGCAACTTTAATGCTGGCGTTTTTGCCGCTTATGTTCCTGCCGGAAGGTTCAGGTAAGTTTATTAGGTCTGTGCCGGTCACAGTTCTGCTGACGGTCGCCGCTTCACTGTTTGTGTCGCTAACTTTGATACCCTTTCTCGCCAGCCGGATATTGAAGAATGAAGAGCATAACGAAGGCAATCTCCTTTTGCGCCGGATCAATGGCGCAATCCACAGCTTCTATACGCCCCTTCTCCATAAGGCCTTGGCGCGGCCTTGGGTGGCTTTGGGCATTGTTATGGCGATCAGCTTTACCTCTATTCCGATTGTCGGCGTGATCGGCCAAAGCCTCTTTCCCCCAGCAGGCATCCCCCAGTTTCAAATTCGGATCGAAACGCCAGAGGGTACCTCGCTTGCCAAAACAGAAGAAGCGATGAATTTTGTCGAAGCGAAACTGGAAGCACGCAAACAGGCTGGAGAAGTAGACTGGTATATATCCAATCTCGGCAGAGGTCATCCAAGGATATTTTATAACATTCGACAGCGTGATTCATCGTCAAATTTCGCCGAAATTGCGGTGCAAAAGCACAAGTGGGAAGGGAAGGCCTCTGAGCGCTGGATTGAGGTGCTCCGCAACGATCTCAAGGGCTATCCCGGCGCACGATTCACTGTCATTGTTTATGAGAACGGCCCCCCCATTGAGGCACCGATTGCGCTGCGGATATTTGGTGAGGATCTGGCAACACTCAAAGATCTGTCAAGGCAAGCCATGGCGATCATGGAAGCCACGCCAGGGACGCGCGATGTGGTCAATCCGTTGCGGCTTGACAGAACCGATCTCGATCTCGGCGTTGATGTTGGTGAGGCCGCGGCTCTGGGCGTGCCGGCTGGGATAGAACGGCGGATCGCGCGCCTGGCACTTGCTGGAGAAGCGGCTTCAACCTTTCGAGACGAACAAGGTGATGATTATCCCGTTGTAGTTCGGCTTCCGATGCAGGGGCGTAACACATTGGCGGACCTTGAGCGCATTTATGTGCCGACCAATACTGGCGGTTCCGCGCGATTGTCGTCTTTTGCGACACCAAAATTGATTTCCGGTCCCGCGGAAATTGCGCGCGTTGATCGGGAGCGCGTCGTAACCGTGAAGTCCCAAACAGCAGCGGGATTTCTGACGGCGTCGGTCACAGCCGATGTTTTCAAGCGTGTACAAAAAGAGTTGAACCTTCCCGCTGGTTTCCGCGTCGAGCTTGGTGGCGAAGCTGCATCACAATCAAGCAGCTTTGCAGGGCTTGGAACAGCCTTTCTGGTGGCGTTGTTTGGGATTTTGGCGGTTCTGGTTCTTGAGTTTGGTAAGTTCAAGACGGCGATTGTGGTGGCGGGCATCATCCCCTTGGGCCTTTTTGGTGCGGTCGTTGCATTGGCGCTGGCGGGCTATAGTCTGAGCTTTACCGCTACGATCGGCATTATTGCATTGATCGGTATCGAAATTAAGAACTCGATCCTTTTGGTTGATTTCACCGAACAATTGCGCCGTGAAGGGATGGGCCTCATGGAAGCGATTGAGAAAGCGGGCGAAGTGCGTTTTCTACCGGTCCTTTTGACCAGCGTCACAGCCATTGGCGGCTTATTGCCTTTGGCTTTCTCGAACTCAGGTCTCTACTCACCACTCGCTATCTCGATCATCGGCGGATTGATTACATCGACATTCCTGTCGCGCGTCGCGACACCCGTCATGTATTATCTGACCGAGCGCGAAAGGCCTGAAGGACCCAGTCTATTTGAACGGGTTAGAGGTCTTCTGCCGCAGCGTACCTAAGCGGCGATAGGCTCGCCATTCTTGCCGGCCAAAATCTTGTGGCGATTGACGGAACGCTGAGCTACAATACCCATTTATTGACGTTGCGCTTGCGAAGCAATATATTGCATCTGCGAAGGAGCTGTTCTCCTCAAGCGTTCTTCGTATCGGAGGTTAAAATGACCAAAACCACAGAAGACAAGAACGAGGCCCCTTTTGCGGGGCAAATTGCCGCCACTTTATCTGACCCTATTGGCGCGACCAACGAAGCGTTCAGGTCAGGATTTGAAAAGCTTAAGGCGTCATCTGCACTTTTGAGCGGTCACTATAAGGCTAATCTGGAAGCTCTAACGGATGCGGCGAAGATTACTTACAAAAGCTTTGAAGATGTCACGGCGATCACCGCCGGCCATATCAAGACATCGGCGCAACAAGTCAGCTCAGCGGCCAAAACGCTCAGTGGCGCTAAGTCGATCCAGGAAGTCGTTGAGGTTCAGGCCGACTACACACGTTCCGCGCTGGATACCTACGTCGCAGACTTTAACAAGGTCGCTAACGTGCTACTCGAGGCCGCTAAAGCGGCTTCTAAGCCGATAAGCGACCGCGCGTCGGCCAATTTCTCAGCCCTTCAATCAGTGAAATAGTCCACATTGTATGAGGCTCCCAAATAGGCCAATCCGCACGGGTTGGCCTTTTTTTTGCTCACAAAAGGGCGGATGGCGCTTTCATCGACAAGATACTGCAGAGCCCGATCTATTTTGGGCTTCCAGAACGATGCAAACTACTTATCTAATGATGTACTGTCAGTTGAGCGCCAGTTCGTTCTTTTGGTCTCACTGACGGAGCTAGGACTGACGCTACTTATGAGTGAACCGCGCGATCAAGATAATGAGGATAACGGTTTCGGCGATGGCCGTAATACGGCTGTTGCCACGCGTGCTAAGCCTAAGACGAAAAAGCCTTCACTCTACCGGGTTCTGGTTCTCAACGACGATTATACCCCTATGGAATTCGTCGTTTATGTCCTTGAAAACTTCTTCAATAAGTCGCGTGAAGATGCCACACTCATCATGCTGCATGTGCATCAGAATGGTGTGGGCGTTTGTGGGATTTATTCATACGAAGTTGCTGAAACCAAGGTTGCGCAGGTACTTGACTTGGCTCGTCGCAACCAACACCCTTTGCAATGTACGATGGAGAAGGAATAGGACATGCCCTCATTCTCACCTAGCTTAGAGCAATCACTTCATCGTGCGATTTCATTAGCAAATGAGCGCAAGCATGAATATGCGACGTTGGAACATCTCTTGATGGCGTTGCTCGAGGATGACGACGCGGCCCATGTGCTCACCGCGTGCAATGTCGATCTTGCGCGCCTCCGAAATGACCTCAATGGCTATATTGATGGCGAGCTGAAGAATCTGGTGGTCAGCGGCGACAGTGAAGCGCGCCCGACTGCTGGATTTCAGCGGGTCATCCAGCGCGCCGTGATCCATGTTGAAAGCTCCGGGCGTAGCGAAGTCACAGGGGCCAATGTGTTGGTGGCGCTGTTTTCAGAGCGTGAAAGCCATGCGGCTTACTTTCTGCAAGAACAAGACATGACGCGTTATGACGCCGTCAATTTCATCTCCCATGGCGTCGCCAAGCGCCCGGGCATGACGGAGCCGAAAAAAGTCAAAGGCGCCAATGAGGATCGTCAAGAAGAAGGTGCCACCAGCAAGGACAAAGCCCAAGGCGGGGAGGCGCTGGCCACATATTGCGTTGATCTGAATGAAAAGGCCCGCAAGGGCCGTGTGGACCCGCTCATTGGTCGTCATGAAGAGGTGGATCGCGCGATCCAAGTGCTATGCCGTCGTCAAAAGAATAATCCCCTATTGGTTGGCGATCCGGGCGTTGGCAAAACAGCTATTGCTGAGGGCTTGGCGCGCAGAATTGTCGAAGGCGACGTACCCGACATTTTGGCTGGATCGACGATTTTCTCGCTTGATATGGGCGCACTTCTGGCGGGTACGCGCTACCGCGGTGACTTTGAAGAGCGCTTGAAGCAAGTCGTCAAAGAGCTTGAGGCCCATCCCAATGCGATCTTGTTTATCGACGAGATCCATACAGTCATTGGTGCGGGCGCGACCAGTGGTGGGGCGATGGATGCGTCGAATCTGCTGAAACCCGCCCTACAATCAGGCACTATGCGCTGCATGGGCTCGACGACCTATAAGGAATATCGTCAGCATTTTGAGAAGGATCGCGCTTTGGTGCGTCGTTTCCAAAAGATTGATGTGGTTGAGCCTTCAATTCCTGATACCATCAAGATTTTGTTGGGCCTCAAGACCGCTTATGAGGATCACCATAAGGTGCGCTTTACCAGCGAAGCGATTAGGGCCGCCGTCGAACTGTCCGCCAAATATATTGGCGACCGAAAGCTGCCCGATAAAGCCATTGATGTGATTGATGAAACAGGGGCCAGCCAAATGCTGTTGCCTGAGAGCAAGCGCAAAAAAGTGATTGGCGTCAAAGAGATCGAGGCTGTTGTTGCCAAGATTGCTCGCATTCCCTCTAAATCAGTCACCAAATCTGATACCGAAGCCCTGCGGACCATGGAATCTGATCTCAAGCGCGTGGTCTTTGGACAGGATACAGCCATCGCCTCGCTAGCTGCGTCGATCAAATTGTCGCGTGCGGGCCTTCGCGATCCCAATAAGCCCATTGGCTCTTATTTGTTTGCTGGCCCCACGGGTGTGGGCAAGACAGAGGCTGCCAAGCAATTGGCGGCAACCATGGGCGTGGAGATGCTGCGTTTTGATATGAGCGAATATATGGAGCGCCATTCCGTCAGTCGTTTGATTGGGGCGCCTCCGGGATATGTTGGCTTTGATCAAGGCGGGCTATTGACCGATGGGATCAACCAACATCCCCATTGCGTTTTGTTGCTTGATGAAATCGAGAAGGCCCATCCCGATCTTTACAATATTTTGTTGCAAGTGATGGATCACGGCACACTGACCGATGCCAATGGTAAGAAAATCGATTTCCGTAACGTGGTTCTGATCATGACAACCAATGCGGGCGCATCTGACGCCGCTAAGGACGGTATCGGCTTTGGGCGGGGCAAGCGTGATGATGAGGCGGTCGAGGCCATCAAACGTCTATTCACGCCTGAGTTCCGCAATCGTCTGGACGCGGTGATTCAATTCGCCGCCTTGTCGCCAGAGATTGTCGCTAATGTTGTCGATAAGTTCATCTTGCAATTAGAGGCTCAGCTCAGTGATCGCCAAGTTGAGATTGAGTTGACCGATGCGGCGCGGGCGTGGCTCGCCGCGCGTGGCTATGACCCCGCCATGGGCGCAAGACCGCTTGGCCGCCTGATCCAAGAGCAGATTAAAAAGCCATTGGCCGATGAATTGCTGTTTGGTAAGCTCAAGAAAGGGGGCTTGGTGCGTGTCGATATTGATCATACCGATCGCGAGAAACTCACCTTCTTCTTTGAACCAGCATTGCCAAAACCTGGGAAGAAATCTGCTCCTGTCAAAATCGACGAAGACGCCGAGGAAGACCTTTAGGGGGTTTCTCGGCGGGGCGAGCGTACAATCACGAAATGCAAAAAATAGCTTGCATGTCGGTACTCTTTGCAATATTCGACCTCAAAAGAGGATTTGGGTCCCATGCCACGCATGATTTTTTCACAATTGTTCGTTGGGTCAGCAAAGTGCGCTGAGCGGGTGACGTGTGAGAGAATCTCTGCGAAATGGCTGCTAAGCTCTGCGCTGCTAGCTCAGCACCTAGCTGGCCCTTGGGCGCGTTCGAGCTGATTGACCTGAATGGGTTAGTAGCGGCGCTCAGGGGAAAAATATAGTCCTTAGCCGCGCACATCTCGGCCTATCACATATTCCCAGTTTAGGCAGGAACATCCCATGACAGAGCAAATCCGTATTTTTGACACCACGATGCGCGACGGCGAACAATCTCCCGGCGCTTCCATGACGCACAATGAAAAGCTGGACTTGGCACGCTTGCTGGAAGACATGCGCGTGGACGTCATTGAGGCTGGCTTTCCCATCGCCAGCCCCGGTGATTTTGAGGCCGTGCATGCGATAGCCAAAATCATCAAGAACTCAGTTATTTGCGGGCTGTCCCGTGCGGGCGCTAAGGACATTGAGCGCTGCGCGGAGGCCATCAAACCAGCGCCGCGCAAACGCATCCACACCTTCATCTCAACCTCGCCAATCCATATGAAACACAAGCTGCAAATGGAACCAGAAGCGGTTTTGGAGGCGATACAAGCCTCGGTCTCGCTGGCGCGCAATCATACTGACGACGTTGAATGGTCAGCCGAAGATGCCACACGGACGGAAAGGGATTTCTTGCGGCGTGCCGTCGAAGTCGCCATCAGGGCCGGTGCGACGACCATCAATTTGCCTGATACCGTCGGCTACACGTTTCCCGACGAATATGGTGCGATGTTTGCCGACGTGATTGCCAATGTTCCCGGTGCCGACGGCGTGATCTTTTCGGCCCATTGTCACAACGATTTGGGCCTTGCCGTTGCAAACTCTTTGGCGGCTCTGAAAGGTGGTGCGCGTCAGATTGAATGCGCGATCAATGGCTTGGGCGAGCGGGCGGGCAATGCGGCCCTTGAAGAAGTCGTCATGGCTTTGCGGGTGCGCGGTGATGGCATGCCCTTTAGCACGGGCATTGATAGCACGCGCTTGATGATGGCTTCAAAAATGGTCAGCCGGATTACGGGCTTTCCGGTGCAATATAACAAAGCCATCGTGGGCAAAAATGCGTTTGCCCATGAAGCCGGCATTCACCAAGATGGCATGCTCAAGCATTCGCAAACCTATGAAATCATGATGCCCGAAGATGTCGGGCAGGGGGCCACAAATCTTGTCATGGGCAAGCATTCCGGTCGCCATGCCTTCAAAGACAAGTTGGCCGATCTGGGCTATGAGTTGTCGGATAATGCGTTCCAAGATGCCTTTGCGCGGTTCAAGGTTTTGGCCGACAAGAAGAAGCACGTCTATGATGATGATCTGATTGCATTGGTTGACGATGCTGCCGCCCATTTTGACGATACGATCAAAGTTCTCCGCTTGCGCGTCGTTGCTGGTACCGATGGCCCTCAAACCGCTGAAATTGATCTGGAAATTGACGGCGTTGCGGCTTGGACGACCCAACGCGGCAATGGTCCTGTGGATGCGGTCTTCAATGCTATTTCGGCGCTGATCCCCCATGAGGCGATCCTCGATTTGTATCAGGTTCATGCCGTGACGGAGGGCACAGACGCGCAAGCCGATGTGTCGGTGCGGTTGTCCGAGCATGGGCGTATGGTGACCGCACGCTCTGCCGACGCTGATACGTTGGTCGCCTCAGCCAAGGCTTATGCCGCCGCGCTGGCTCGCCTGCGGGGCAAGCGCGAGCGCGGTGAGGATGCACAGGCGGGCGTGGCTTAGGCTTTCGCGCCCACAATAACGCTCAGTTTGTCATCTCCGACAAGCGAAGCGAAGATCGGGGAACTCCGGATTTAAGCGCGCGTCGTCCAAAGGTCCCCGGTCAGCACTTCGCTGCGCTTTGTTTGTCAGGGATGACGGTGGGTTATGGATCACGTCATCCCCAAAGCGGCTACTATGCCGTTGTAATCAGACGGCAAAGGCGCGCTGAATGAAACGCGTTCGCCTGATGTTGGGTGTATGAAACCAAGCTCGGCCGCATGCAGCATGAGCCTTGGGATCATGATGGCCCCTAAGCAAAGCAATCCGCCATATTTGGTGTCGCCAGCAATGGGGTGGCCCAAATGGGCCAGATGCGCGCGAATTTGATGCATGCGGCCGGTGTGGGGAATGGCCTCAAGCAGGCTGTAGGACGCGCCTTCTGCGACGACGCGCCAGTCTGTTGTGGCTGCCTGTGCATCTGTTTCAGGTGCGCGCGCTGGGCGCATCAGGTCAATGCCATTGGATGTGATGCGCATCAATGGCACGTCAATTGTGCCGGAGTTTGATTTTGGCTGACCAGAAACCAGTGCCATATAGGATTTCTCGGTGCTGCGCCCGGCAAATTGCGCGGACAAGTGGGCGGCGGCGGGGCTTGTTTTGGCAACGACCATGACCCCTGACGTTTCGCGGTCCAATCGGTGCACGAGTTTGGGCCTACGCCCTTTTCGGTTCGCAAAGGCCCAGAGAAGGCGGTCCAAGTCCATTTTGACGCCAGAGCCACCTTGAACCGCGAGACCCGATGGCTTGTTGAAGACCAGAATGTCCCCATCTTCATGCAAAACAAGGCCGCGAATGAAGGCATCCTCCTCAGCGCTGACCGTGCCGATTTCGGATTTCGCGAGGCGGCGGCTGCTGCGTTGCGTCATGAGGACGAAGTTTGCGATGGATCGGGAAACAGAAAGATATCGCTCGGCGAGACGGTGATATCGACCTTGGTTCCAACAGGCGACGCCATATCAGCCTCAACGCGCGCCTGTATGAAATCCAGAGAGTCTTTAGGGCCTTCAAGAGTTGTGGTCACAAACCGACCCACCCCGCGATTGTCTATGACCCGATAGAATCCGTCGTTAGAGGGAATGATGTTCGTGGCTTCGGGCCGTGCAGCCACTGCGATTGGTCCCGTATTCGGCGACTGAAATGTGCCAAATGCCGTCTCAACTTGGCCGTTGAGTGCCTGCGCCGCCACAGACCACACTGGGCCCAAAGCGCGCGCTGC
>JBEINE010000144.1:0-7576 GCA_040378245.1 Hyphomonadaceae bacterium
AAGCCCCGGTTGGGTAAAAAAGGCTTCCCCTGACACCCTAATGTCCAAAGCTATATTGCCTTTAAAGCTCTCTTGGGCTGCGGCAGCCTCAGCCAGCAGCCATTGCGACAGCGAGGCTCCTGAATGGGCCGTGTTAAAGCGAATATTCAAACGCGCCGTGGCAGTCTCTGGGATGACATTTGATGCGGGATTGCCGACATCAATAGTCACAATTTCAAGGTTTGAGGGCTGGAAGCCCTGCGCGCCGTCGTCCAACTCCCGCGACTGCACTTTATTCAGAAACCGAACCAAGGCGCGCACGGGATTGGCGGCTTTGTGGGGATAAGCGACGTGGCCTTGTATGCCGGTGACGGTGACTGTGCAATTGAGCGAACCGCGCCGCCCGTTTTTCAACATATCGCCCATGGATTCTGGATTTGTCGGCTCCCCCACCAGACAATGATCGAGGATTTGGCCCTCTTGGCTAATCGCCTCCAACAGCTTCTTGGTGCCATTGATCGCGACACCCTCTTCATCGCCGGTGATCAGAAAGGAAATGGATCCCTTGGGCGGGCCATTGACTGTTAGATAGCGCGCGGTGGCAGCAATGAAGGCGGCGATACCGCTTTTCATGTCCGCAGCGCCACGTCCGATCAGGACGCCGTCTTGAAGGGCCGCTTCAAACGGATCGACGGACCATTTGGTGACATCGCCCGTTGGCACAACATCCGTATGCCCTGCAAAGCAAAAATTGGGGGCGGCATCGCCCAGCCTTGCATAAAGATTGTCGACATCCTCAAAGCGATATCGCTTGACCCAAAAGCCTAAGGATCGCAGCGCCCCTTCCACAATATCAAGCGCGCCGACATCAGCGGGGGTCACAGACGGCTTGCGGATCAAGGCGCAGGCCAACTCTAAAGGGTCAATTTGGGAAGTCATCTCTGGGGAAATAGAGCAAGCCGGGGCATCGGGCTAGTCCTCCCCCCGAATGCCATGTCACAAACCAAGTGTGCCCGCCGCGCTCGACAATGAGGGGCCTATCAGACTATGCACCAAGCCGATTAAGGGAATTGATATGACAGACGACGTGATCGTGGTTTTTGGTGGTTCGGGCTTTGTCGGGCGTTATGTGGTGCGGGCTTTAGCAAAGGCTGGTAAGCGCGTGCGGGTGGCGACGAGGCGTCCGCACTTAGCGCCGGAGCTTCGCGTTATGGGCGATGTCGGCCAAATCCAATTGGTGCAGGCCAATGTCCGCAATGCCGATAGCGTCGCACGCGCGCTTGAGGGTGCCAATGGCGTTATCAATCTGGTCGGCATTTTGTTTGAAAAGGGCAAACAGACGTTCAACGCGACCCAATTAGAGGGTGCGACGACGATTGCTGAGGCTGCGGCCAAGGCTGGGATTAAACGCTATGTACATGTTTCGGCAATCGGAGCTGATGCGGCTTCAAACTCCAATTATGGCCGCACCAAAGGGGCAGCTGAAGAGGCGGTGAAGGGCATTATCCCAAGTGCTACGATCTTGCGCCCCTCCATCATTTTTGGACCTGAGGATGATTTCTTCAACCGCTTTGCCGCTATGGCGCGCATTTCGCCCGCGTTGCCTCTAATTGGTGGGGGCGTCACCAAGTTTCAGCCCGTCTATGTCGGCGATGTCGCGCGCGCTGTGCTCAAAGGTCTTGATACGGGCGGCGGAACCTATGAGCTAGGTGGACCGAGCATTTACAGCTTCAAAGAGCTTTTGGCCTATATTCTGGTTCAGATTGAACGGCCGCGATTCCTAGCACCCTTGCCGTTTTTTGCCGCCCAAACCTTAGGCGCAGTGATGAACATCGTCTTCAAGCTCAACCCCTTTGGTGGCCCACCTTTAACCGATGACCAAGTGCAAATGCTGCGCACAGATAATGTGGTCAGCCAGGGCGCGAAGGGCTTTGCCGATCTCGGTATTGACCAATTGGAAACCGTCGAATCGATTGTGCCGCCCTATATGGTGCGCTTTAAGCCTTATGGTCAGTTTCAACCGCGTGGGACGAGCGCTTAAAGTTCTGATCGGAGACTCGAGGTGGGTTCGCGCTAACCTGTCCCTTCCGCACCCCAAATATGTTTGCTCCCATTACCTTTGTCGCTCAAAGTCGCTACCCCCCCTAGCTCTCCCCCATTCCATTCGCTATGCCAGTCTCAAGAAACTTGCTTGGGAGAGACACACATGAAGGCACTTTTATCCGCAGCACCAGGCCTGCCTGAGACCTTGGCATTAACCGATCTGCCTGATCCAGTCGCAGGAAAAGGCGAGGTCGTGCTCGATGTTAAAGCTGTGGGCGTCAATTTTCCCGATACTTTGATCATTCAGGACCTCTATCAGTTTAAACCACAGCGACCCTTCGCACCGGGCGGCGAAGTCTCTGGCGTGGTCGCGAGCCTTGGGGAGGGTGTGAGCACTCTCAAGGTCGGCGATCGAGTCATTGGCTCAACGGGCTGGGGCGGCATGGCGGAAAAGCTCGCGATTTCCGCGGATCGCTGCATTCCTATTCCAAATAACATGCCGTTTAATGAAGCCGCCGCCTTCATCATGACCTATGGCACCAGCCAATATGCGCTTAAAAACCGGGCCGCCCTGAAAGCCGGCGAGACTTTGCTTGTTCTTGGTGCGGCTGGTGGGGTTGGTATTGCGGCGGTCGAACTGGGCAAGGCCATGGGTGCCAAGGTGATTGCGGCTTGCTCAACGCAAGAGAAAGTTGATGTCGCCATTGCCCATGGGGCCGATGCGGGTGTTGTGTATCCAACGGGCGCATTCGACAAAGCGGGCAAGAAAGCCCTTGCTGACATTTTCAAACAGGCCTGTGGACCCAATGGGGCGGATGTCATTTATGATGCCGTTGGGGGCGATTATGCGGAAGCGAGCCTGCGCGCAATCGCATGGGAAGGTCGGTTTCTGGTGGTAGGCTTTCCAGCCGGCATACCCGCTATTCCTTTGAACCTGACACTTTTGAAATCCTGCCAGATTATTGGCGTCTTCTGGGGCGCGTTTGTGGCGCGCGAGCCTGTCGCCAATGCCGCCAACGTGGCAGAGCTGATGGCGCTGTATGCAGCAGGGAAAATCAAGCCGCATGTATCTGCGACTTTCGCACTCGCCGATGGTGCTGCCGCGATTCAGCATCTCATGGATCGAAAAGCCACGGGTAAAGTTGTTATCGAGATATAATCGAGCAGCTATGTGAATTGATTAGGATCGTGATTCACCCGACCCTTTTCAACACGAAAAAAGGAATTGCAGGTGGCAGGTCGGGTTCAAGATAAAGTCATTCTCGTCACAGGCGCGGCCAGTGGCATTGGCCTTGCCACGGCCGAGCGCTTGATTGGCGAAGGGGCCTATGTCGTAGCAGCAGACCTTCAAGACGAAAAAGGGGCCGCACTTGAAACCCGATTCAAAGACAAATTGGCCTATGTCCATTGTGACGTGACACAAGAAGACCAGATCAAAACTGCAATTGATTTGGCCGTCTCCCGTTTTGGCGGCTTGGACGGCGTTTTCAACAATGCCGGTAGCGGCGGGGTTATGGAGCCTATTGAAGACATCGATGTTGTGGCCTGGAAACAAACGTTTGACGTCCTTCTGACATCTGTATTTCTGGGCACCAAGCACGGGGCCCCTGCCATGGCCAAGCGCGGAGGCGGGGCCATCATCAATAACGCATCAATTGCAGGCTTACAGGCGGGGTTTGGACCCTTGGCGTATTCAAGCGCCAAAGCGGCCGTCATTCATTTCAGCAAAGTAGCGGCCGCCGAACTCTGCCAGAAGAAGATTCGGGTCAACGCGATTTGCCCGGGCTTGATAGCGACTTCAATCTTTGGCTCTGCGCTGGGATTAGCGCGCGATCAAGCCGACCAGCTTGCGGCCGTGGTGGCTGCCAATGGCGGCGGCGCTCAACCCGCGGGACGGGCGGGAACCGGCAACGACATTGCCGAGACAGTTTTGCTTTTGATGAGTGACGCGGGCAGCTTCATCACCGGCACTCATATTGTGATTGACGGCGGGATCACCATTGGCCCGCGTCATGCGTGGGACCCCAGCATCCTGTCGCCATTTGCACAGGCAATGGGATTAGACACAAATCCGATTGCGACGACGTCAGCCCCTTCTGAGTGATGAAATGATGGGCGAGGTAACAGTCTGTAGAGGCGACTTGCCCTTCAAGCTGCATTGCCCCACAAAGCGACGTGTTGAAGCCCGTGGGGACGTGGCGAAATAGGTAGACGCAGCGGACTTAAAATCCGTTGGAGCGATCCGTGCGGGTTCAAGTCCCGCCGTCCCTACCAGTTCTGAGCTGTTTGTGGCCACTTTGTGCGCAATGAACCTGCGTGTCATCCGCCCAGTGCGTCCTGTGTCTTATTTTTTTTACAAAAACTTTACATGACTGAGATTGTTTCGCACTCGCTGCATCTTTAGCTCCACCGAGGCTTCTGGGGAGGCTATGAGTATGAGAATCCGAACTGGCGCAGAGACGCGTGTGCGCAACCAATTCTTGACTTTAGCGTCTATCCTCGCCTTTTCAGGCGTTGCAGTGACCTCGGCGATCGCTCATCCCGGACACAAAACCCAAGTGACCCAGAAAGGCGCTACCGTTAGCGCTAGCCCTGCCATAACGGGTCGATTCAAAACCGATGCCATCGCCGGCTCCGTTAGCGCCGTCAGCCACACCGACTTCCGCAACGACCCAGAAGCCTTTCAGTTTCTCATTGTCTCCGACAATACAGGCGGTGCGCGCACCGGCGTTTTTGAAAGTGCTGTGGGCAAAATCAATCTGCTCCAGCCTGAATTTGTCGTCAGCGTTGGGGATCTGATTGAAGGTTATTCTGAAAGCCCTGAAATCTTGGCCAGCCAATGGGCCCAATTTGAGAGCATGGTGAACCGCATTGAAGCACCTTTCTTCTATGCGCCGGGCAACCATGATTATTCAAACAATGTGATGGCAGACCTCTGGAAAAAGAAGTTTGGCCGGTCATTCTATCACTTCACTTACAAAGACACTTTGTTTGTGGTGCTGAACACTGAAAACAAGCACCCAGGTGGTGGTCAGCCGAAAATTGATGAAGAGCAACGCGCTTATCTGGCTAAAGTGTTGGCCGACAACCCAAAATCGCGCTGGACATTCCTATTCATGCATCAACCCGTCTGGTCGATTGGAACTGACACCGGCTGGGCTGAGGTTGAGGCGCTGTTGAAAGGCCGACCTTACACTGGCATTGCCGGCCACATGCACACCTATCAGCATGTTGAACGCTCGGGCCGTGACCTCATCACCCTCGGCACCACAGGGGGCGGCAGCCAATTGCGCGGCGAGGCCTATGGCGAGTTTGACCATGTCACGTGGGTCACGATGGGCAAAGACGGCCCCATCATTGCCAATCTGGCACTTGACGGCATCACAGACAAATATGTGACCGCTCCTGGCTTTGCGCAACGGTTCCAGAAACTGCCAACTTTCGCTTTAGAGCCTTGGTTTGTTTCTGACAGTGGCAGTGTTGGCTCGAATTTACGCCTTAAAGTGCATAATCCGTTTGATGCGCCGCTTTCTTTCTCAATTGATGCGCCTCAACACCCCAGCATCCTCCTAATCGGCGATCCTTTGACGGGCACTGTTCCAGCGATGTCAGATCGTATTTTTGACATCCCAATCAAAGTCGCGACAACCTCTGGCGATATCCGCCCGCTGGAGTTGCGTGCAGCGGCGAAAGTGACATTAGGTGGACGTGAAGTCGACTGGAACAATGTCATGCGGGCCGCACCCGTCCTGCGCAACGCTTTGAGCAAAGCCCGCACGCCAATCGTGCACGACGGCTCTATCGAAGAGTGGGGCCCATTGCGCTTTTCGGGGGATACGCCGGCGCGTGCGCCCGATGGCAAGACTTTTGCCGTAAGTGGCTCAGACGCATCTTTCCGCTTTGACGTGGCTTATGATGACAATTTCCTCCATGTCGCGGTCGACGTGAAGGATGATGAGGTGACGCCGGGTCTCTTAAGCGGCAAGCATGACGCCCAAGATCTCGTGATCTTGACGCTAGACGGTCGTCCAGTCGCGCAAAGTGCGACGAATGTGGCGCTCTCGACCACCATGAAAGCAGGCGACTGGATTTTCATCATGGGTACGCCAAATGCTCAAGAGGGCGAGCGGCTATTTGGTGCCATCATGCCGTCAATCTTTGCGGTCAAAATGAAGCGCAAGCTCGGTGGTTACACGGCTGAGTTTCGCGTGCCTTTGGCCTATATCGCGTCCAAACATCCAAATGGCAATTGGACAGACTTGCGCCTCAATATCTCGCTCAATGACATCGACCCGGTGGCAAAACCAAGCCGTCCACCGCTGTCGATCGGCTGGCAGTCTGACTGGCGCGAGCAATTGGTCGGAACGGGCACGTTCTTCAAACAATAACACATCTTCGACCCGTTGGTAGTTTCGCCAACAAACTTCAAAACTCAGGGAAAATTCAAATGCGTAGTTTAAAAACACTCGTGCTCGCCACGACCTGCCTATATGCGACTTCAACATCAGTGTGGGCGCAAGCGGCACTGGCGACGAGCGAGGAAACCAATAATCGACAAATCGAAACGATTGTTGTGACAGCTCAAAAGCGTGAGCAAAATCAGATTGATGTTCCTATCAACCTTTCTGTCTTGGGCGGCGCACGGGTTGATCGTTTTAACCTCGATGAATTGGATCGCTTGGCCGATTTCGTGCCTGGCCTTGAAGTTCAGCTTCAAAGCTTGAATGCACCCAGCTTCGCTTTGCGCGGTATCACCTCAGACGGTGGCCGTTCACGCGTGGCACTCTTTCAAAATGGCGTCGCTATCAGCAATGTGCGCTCCGGCCAAAGCCTAGCCATCCACGATATGGAGCGCATCGAAATCGTCAAAGGACCTCAGGCGACTTTGTTTGGACAAGGCGCATTGGTGGGTGGTATCAATTTCATCCAGAACCGTGCGTCAACGCGCGGGACTACTGGCGAACTGAAAATTGAGGGCGGCAATTTTAACGCGACCAAGGCCCAGTTTATCGGCAATCTGGCGGTTAGTGATACTTTTGCGGTCCGCGTTGCCGCTCTCTTGAGTGCCCGTGACGGTTATGTACCCAATTTGGGCAACAGCCCTGCTCTCATGGGGCAGGATACCAATGCGTTGCGTCTTGCAGCGCGCTGGACGCCAAATGAGAATTTGCGAGTCGACTTGATCTTGAATGGTCAAAAGGACGATTCAACCGGTACTCAGTTTAAATCAAGTGTGTTTCCCCCTGCTGGTGGTGATTTAAGCCCCTTCACCGCGACAGCGATGAACATCAATAGCGACCAGCTGCGCTCCAAATTAGGCAATGATCGTGATATTGGCACGGCCACAGCGATTATTTCTTATCAATTGAATAAAGATTGGACTTTGAACTCAATCACTGACAGCCGTAACATCGTTTCGCTGGAAGCTTTTGACTCTGATGGTACCGTGCTTAACTTGCTGCAATTTGGTCTGATCGATAAAGCCACAGCCGTCAGTCAGGAATTGCGCCTCAACTACAATCCAGATGGTCGCATCAGCGGCTTCTTTGGTGCT
>JBEINE010000246.1:0-3254 GCA_040378245.1 Hyphomonadaceae bacterium
ATTCGGCCAAGCCATCGGTGAGTTCCAACTCATGCAAGGCAAGATCGCCGATATGTACGTTACCCTCTCCACCACCCGCGCCTACGTCTATGCCGTCGCTAAAGCGTGCGACCGTGGCTTCACGACCAGAAAAGACGCGGCAGGAGCCATTCTCTATGCCGCTGAGAAAGCGACTTGGATGGCCTTGGAAGCCATCCAATGCTTGGGTGGTAATGGCTATATCAATGACTATCCCACCGGTCGTTTGCTGCGCGACGCCAAACTCTATGAGATCGGCGCTGGGACGTCTGAGATTAGGCGTTGGTTGATTGGGCGGGAGTTGTTTGGCGAGACGGGGTAGGGGAGTTAAATCCCCACCACCTTATTTAAGACCAGCCCAAGCTCCGGCATCAAAACCGGAGCCGCAACGTCGTCCGCCCCAAACACCAATGCCTCACCATAAGTGCCAACAGCGCCCAGACGATATACAAAAACCTGTCTCCCATCAACATCAATAACCCAATATTCACGCACCCCGCCAAGGGCCTAGCGGGTGGCCCTAGCGCCGATGTCCCAGCGCAAAGTCGGGTCGGAAATCTCAATTACGAGCAGGCAATCTTTGCCTGTGACGGTTTGGGGATCAACACTGGCTGGGTAAAGCCAAAAGTCAGGTTTTAGGCCGTCTTCACCTAGGGCGAGGGTCTTGTCGGGGACAATGACGATCGAGGCGTCGGTGTTGCTGTAAAACCAACAAGCAACCAAAGCATTCCAATTGGTCGTGCGCCATCCGTCCGCGGGCATTTCAAAGACCTCGCCGTCAATCAATTCAATGCTGGGATAATTAGGAAAGCCGCCAGCATCCCAAATACGCCGCACATCTTCCAATGTGAAGCGCATTTTGGTTGGGCGATCTAAGGAGATGACGTTCATTTTTAAGAGACTATCCTAGTTTTATCAAAAATGACCTTGTTTTCAGAGGGCATGCAGTTGCTCTAGGGTTCTGAGTATGCGTGATCGCATGACATTGTCTTGAAAACTTTTCTATCGACAAAAGAGGCGGCGCGCGCGATGGTTGATGGCGATAATAAGAAAGTCTGGCCCTTCCCAATGTCCAAAATATTTCCCAATGCTGCCGCTGCTCTAGAGGGGCTCACATTTGATGGCATGACCGTTATGTCAGGCGGCTTTGGCTTATGCGGCATACCTGAAAATCTCATATCAGCCTTGCGCTTGAGTGGGGTCAAAAACCTTACAGTGATCTCAAATAATGCCGGGGTGGATGGATTTGGCTTGGGGGTTTTGCTTGAGAATAAGCAAGTCGCTAAAATGATCTCCTCTTATGTCGGCGAAAACAAAGAGTTTGAGCGGCAATTCCTCGCGGGCGAATTGCAAGTTGAGTTTAACCCTCAAGGCACTTTGGCTGAGCGGATTCGCGCCGGCGGAGCGGGCATTCCGGGCTTTTACACGAAAACCGGGGTCGGCACAGTGATCGCGCAGAACAAGGAACTTAAGGACTTTGACGGCGAGACATATGTTCTAGAGACAGCGTTGAAAGCTGATGTGTCGATTATCAAGGCTTGGAAGGCAGATACCGAAGGCAATCTAGTCTACCGAAAAACCGCACGAAACTTTAATCCGATGATGGCGACTGCGGGCAAGGTTTGCATTGCCGAGGTCGAGGCCATTGTGCCGGTTGGAAGCCTAGATCCCGATCATATCCATACGCCGGGCATTTACGTCCATCGCCTGATTGAAGGCACATTTGAAAAGCGAATTGAGCAACTCACAGTGCGCGAAAAGGAAACGGTCTAATGGCGTGGACCCGGGACGATATAGCCGCGCGTGCGGCCAAAGAATTGCGCAACGGCTTTTATGTCAATCTTGGCATCGGCATACCGACACTGGTCGCCAATCACATTCCAGAGGATATGAAAGTCACGTTGCAATCGGAAAATGGCATGCTGGGCATGGGACCTTACCCCTTGGCTGGGGAAGAGGATGCCGATCTGGTTAACGCTGGCAAGCAAACCATATCCGAGTTGGACCAAACTTCTTACTTTTCGTCCGCCGAGAGCTTCGCGATGATACGGGGCGGGCATATAGATTTGTCGATATTAGGCGCGATGGAGGTATCGGAGCGGGGAGATTTGGCCAATTGGATGGTACCAGGCAAGATGGTCAAAGGCATGGGCGGTGCGATGGATTTGGTCGCAGGCGTGCGTCGTTGCATTGTTGTTATGGAGCATAATTCAAAAGACGGATCATCTAAATTATTGAAAAAATGCGATTTACCTTTAACAGGTGTTCGCGTTGTCAGCCTTGTGATTACAGACTTGGCGGTCTTTGAAATCGATACCAAGGGCTCAAACGGTATGCGTTTGATTGAATTGGCCACTGGTGTTGGGCTTGACGAAGTCAAAGCCAAAACAGCGGCGGATTTTGCGGTCTCTCTAGCCTAACGTGACCGCCGTCCGCGACAAAAACGGATAATCAGCCCTGCTGGCAGCTTTGTGGCCTTGTCTCCACACGCCGTGCTGATCTGTCCAGAGGTCAGGCCAAGAGCACCAGAGAAATCTGCCCCGGATATATCAGCTCCGGAAAATTCAGAACCCCGCATCACACTGCGCACGACACGCACGCCGCGCATCATGGCCCCGGTAAAATCGGCGTCAATCATATTGGCGCTTTCAAAACGTGCGCCGGTTAGAATGGCACCCGTAAAGTCTGGATTACGCAACGTCGCGCCCATAAACATGGTACCCGTCAGATTGGCACCATTAAAGCCCGCATCATTGCCGCGTGTGCCGGCAAAACGCGAATTACTCAGATTAGCGCCAACAAAGTCAGCACCCGTTACATCAGCACCGGCAAAGTCTGCGCGGCTGAAATTAGCCCCGGTGGCCTCAATGCCACGAAGCCCCGTGCCCACAAAACTACTGGTTGAAAAATTGGTCCCACTCATCTCAGAATTAGAGAGGTCACCACGGTCAAATCGTGCTGCGCCAAAGTTCCCCCCCGTCATTTCCGCATTGCGCATTTGAGAGCCTGAGAAATTCGATGACGAAAAGTTCCCCCCCGACATGCGCGCATTATCTAATGGCCGGTTGGACATATCGCAGCCTGTGCACATGCCTGAAAATCCACGCGAAAATGTAACAGTGCTGGGCTTGCCGCGCTGGTCCCAGGCCAAAGCATGGCTTGGTCCTGCGAAAAGTGCAGACATCAAAAACACAGGGATGGTTTTTACAAACATAAGGCTTTGTAGCGTCTAGCCC
>JBEINE010000104.1:0-11104 GCA_040378245.1 Hyphomonadaceae bacterium
CGGCTAGACGATGTTCGGGCACGTCCTCTGGCCCGTGGGCACGGCCTTTCTTGGACTGTAGCGTCGTCAGAACGTCGCGCGGCGGGCAGCCCCAGAACGGAAACGGGCCACCGCTGATCAGCCGGTTCATCATCGACGCGACTTGAAAGCGATTATTGGAATTGTCGGGCTTGTCCTTAATCTCTTTGGCCAGAAAATGGTGCATGGCTGACCATGGCGCGCCATCAAACTTCAAAGCCGCTGCCGTGCCGCGTGGATAGCCCAAGGGAAAGTCAAAACCGATCAGGGTGCGATCGCCGCGCTTGTCAAACTCCGCCAAGATCGAGACCAGCAATTCCAGCGCCGCTTTTCGCGTCGGGGGATTATGGGCTTCAAACCGCAATTGCAGGCGCACATCGCGGCGATGCACACCGACCCAAATGGAATCAGCGCCTGTCGCAGGTTTAGCCGCGGCTGACCAATCCACCATCACATAATTATCAAACAGGCGGCTCATACATATATTCCAAGCTGACACGTGAAAGCTGATCGCGGGCTTCTAGCGATGCGCCTGCACCTCGTCATCTATCTTGTGGCGTTATGGCTGTTAAAACCTAACGGGCGTTGCCTTCGATCTTAAGCGATTTCACGAACTTTGGCCAACGCCGTCAATGCCGCCGCCACATCTTTCCGGCTCTTGCAGTGGACAATTTGGATATGTTGATATTCGGGTTGGCGAGTGAGTTTTCGGAAGGTTTCCCGACGGCGCTCAAAAGTGTCCCAAGCCCATCGGATCGGGTGTTCGGGCGACAACATAGCCTTGAAGCTCTCTCGACACCCAGGAAATACTTCTCTCCGGCTAAGCGCGTTTTGAAATGATCGCTTGATAACTTGCGCCACAATAAGCACGCGCGGCAGGTCCAAATAGACCAAATGCGTCGCACGCGACAACATCATGGGCCGCACAAGGCTATAGCTGCCCGTTGCAACCCAATCATCCTGACTTATGCGATCTCGCACGTCTTTAACAAAAGCATCTGGCTCTTGGCGAGCGCGGTCATACCAGTTGGGTCGCCAGTTGATCAGATCAAGCTCAATAAAATCAACGCCTTGGGCCGCTGCGAGCTTGCCCGCAAAGGTGCTCTTGCCAGAACCCGTGGTGCCAAAGATAATTGTCCGCATGAAATGACCAACCTGCTGACCTTGCCCTTAGCCAAGTTTAACCAGCATCTTGCCAGCATTGGCGCCGCTGAAAAGGCCCATGAAAGCCTCTGGTGCCTTCTCAATGCCTTCCATGACAGTTTCTTCCCATTTGATTTTGCCCTCTTTGATCCAACCGCCCATGTCGCTCATGAACTGGCCTTGCATCGCGGCATAATTGGTTACGATGAAGCCTTGGATTTTCAGGCTTTTTCCGACGATATAGATTAGATTTTTGGGGCCGGGCGTCGGCGTGGTATCATTATATCGGCTGATCATGCCACATTCAGCAAAGCGTGCGCCACCGGCTGCCACTTCAAGCGCGACTTCCAAATGCTCACCACCGACATTATCGAAATAGCAATTAATGCCCTTTGGCGCGACAGCTTGTACGGCCTTTAAAAGGCTTGGCGCGGTCTTGTAATTAACGACATGGTCGACCCCAACAGACTTTAGCCAATCGCTTTTCTCGTCCGACCCACATGACGCGATAACTGTGCAGCCTTTAATCTTGGCAATTTGGCAAACGACGGAGCCAACCGCACCAGCCGCACCTGATACAAAGACCGTCTCGCCAGCCTTAGGCGCGCAAATCTCTAGAAAGCCGCAATAGGCGGTCATGCCGGGCATGCCCATCACGCCCAAAAACGCCTGCTCTGGAATGCCTTGCGCATCGATCTTGGTGAAGAGGATTTTGGGGCCCGTTACCGCTTCCCGCCAGCCCAACATGTGGGTCACGATATCGCCGACCGCAAAGTCTGGATCGCCACTGGCCGTTACTTCGCCAATCGCGTGACCTTGCAAAGCCTCGCCCAGCTGAAACGGCGGCACATAGCTTGGCCGATCATACATACGACCGCGCATATAGGGATCAACACTCATCCAATGATTGCGCACTTGCACCATGCCGGGGCCGGGATCGGCGGCTTCAGTGGTCGCCAAAGCAAAGTTGGCGGCGGTGGGCGTGCCCTCTGGGCGGGTCGCAAGGCGGATTTCGCGTGAGACAAGTACAGTCATGATGGGCTCCCGATGTCTGATTTGCATTTAGGTGTTTCTGGTGCATCCTTTCTATCAGACTTAAGGCGGCCTTGGGTAGGGGTGTTGCAATGATTACCAGACGGTGTGCAGGCGGGTGGCTGGGTGCGGGGTTGGCTGGGGCCAGTTTTGGGGCCAATATCGGGTTTGGCGGCGCAGCCTATGCCACACCAAAGCGCGTGGCTGTTGCGCCGAATGCTTGGGCACCTTTTGATGCCTATCTGGAAAAAGCCCGACAAGACTGGCGGGTGCCGGGCTTGGCCGTCGCCATCGTGCGTGATGGGGCTATGGTTTATGCCAAGGGCTTTGGTGTTGCCAATGTCGATACGGGCGCCCCCGTAACCCCCGACACGATATTCAACGCCGGATCAACGACCAAGGCCATAACCGCCGCAGGCATTGCCATGTTGGTGGACCAGAAAAAACTTGAATGGGACGCGCCTGTTACTGACTATTTGCCTGAATTTCGACTGGGCAATGGCTGCGAATATGCCAGCACCAGCTTGCGCGATATGATGAGCCACCGGACTGGTTTAGCGCGCAACGACCTCTTGTGGTATCACAATAAAGATCTGAGCCTAGCAGCCCTGTTGGAGCGGGTGCGGTATCTCGACACATTCGCCCCGCTCAGGTCGGCGTATCAATATAATAATCTGATGGTGATGCTGGCAGGCCACGCGATAGAGCGCGTGACGGGGCAAACGTGGGAAGCGTTTACAACCGCCTCCATCCTTCAGCCACTGGGGATGACCCGCTCGAACCTAAGTGTCGCTGATATGGACCGCACGGACAACGCCGCCTTTGGCCACCGTTTGCGCGATGACAAGACGGCTTATGCCATTGCGCGCCGCCCTGAGGACCGCATCGGGCCAGCGGGGGCTGTCAACGCGTCGGTCACGGATTATGCCAAATGGATTGCCGTCCAATTGGGCAGAGGCAGTGCTGGGGGTGTGCGCCTGTTTAGCCCGGCGCAAAGCAATGCCATGTGGGAACCCCTGATCATGACGGGCGGCATTCCGTCCAGCCCCGAATTATCACGCGGCTTTTATGGCCTCGGCTGGCGGATCGATAGCTATCGCGGCATGATGCGGGTGGCCCATGGCGGCAATCTCAACGGTTTTGCCTCACGCGTCAGTTTGTTTCCTGAGAAGAATATCGGCATCGTGGCCTTTACCAATTTGGGGGCGAGCTCTTTGCCGGGGCATGTGACCTTGGACGTGCTGGACATGTTGCTGGGTCTGGCGCCCGCAAATTGGTCAGCGCGCAGCTTGGCACTTCGCGATGCGCCCACTGCACCCAGCACAGAAGATGCCGGACCGCCTCAGGCTACAGGGACCACACCATCGCGCCCGCTTTCGGCCTTTGCCGGGCGCTTTCATCATAAAGGCTATGGCGATTTGATCGTAAGGATGGGGCCTTCTGGCCTGAAGGCTGCCTATAATGATATGCCGTTTGATCTCGTGCACTGGCATTATGATGTCTTCGATTCTAAACCCGAACGCGGCGAAGACGCTGATCTTGGAAACATCAAATTCGTGTTTCAAGCCGATGCACTGGGTCAAATTGCAGGGGTATCGGCTAAGATGGACGAAAGCGTCCCGCCTGTACTGTTTGAGCGACTATCGGCTTAAGTCTCAACCATTTGGTCAAATCCGGTCCCGCCCGTCGCAAGGCCCCGGCCCGCGATATCATCCAGTGTCGTATCCCAATAGTGCGTGCGATAATGACCAGCAATCTCCGCAGCCGTGGTATACCAGACATCATCTGTATACGAACATATATGGGTCAAAGCGCGCTCAAACGCCTTTATCCGATGCGATTGGCTAACCAGATAGGCATGGAGGGGAATACACATAACCGTACCGCTCTGCGCCCCCTCTTCCAACAATTGGTCAAAATGACGCATCAAAACATCGGCATAGCGATCAGGGCTCATGGCTAGAGCGCCATAGGTGATCACGTCATTGACTTCCAAGGAATAGGGCATGGAGATCAATTTGCCGGTTTTGGTTTTTAAGGGCTGGGGCTGATCATCCTGAAACAAATCGCAGCTATACCAAAAATCATATTCCCCAATGAGGTCTAAGGTCCCTGTCGTATGGGTCAGTGCCGGGGCCAGATAGCCGCGTATCCGCTGACCCGTGGCCGCTTGAACCGTCTTGATGCTATCCTCCAACACGGCGCGCTCTTGCGCCTCACTCATGTCATAGGAATAACGGGTGTTATAAATGCCATGAGAGAAAAACTCCCACTTGCGCGCAACACAGGCTTCAATGATTTCTGGACAATGGTCGCACATCGCCACATTGAGTGAGATGGAACCGCGCAGACTGTGGCGATCAAGCATTTCCATCAGGCGCTGATGACCGACGCGATTGCCCCAGTCGCGCTGAGAATAACCCACCACATCCGGCGAAGGCTTAGGCCAGCCCGACCGTTTTGGGTTCACAGGGGGCATGAATTCATAATATTCAATGTTAGGCGCGATCCAGAAAGCTAATTTCTTGCCACCGGGCCAGACAATGTTAGGCCGATTGACATATGGCCAATCGTCATAAAGGTTGGGTTCAGACTGCATAAATTTAAGGTGAAAGATTGCGCATAACGTGTCAACACTCAGGGGCTAATTGACTTTCATAAGCGAGGTTGACCTAGTGTGAGCCTTCGCGTGATCTAATTGGCTTTGTTTACCGGCTAATGAGGGTTTCAGAAACTTGAGTATTGGCGTGCTTCTGATTCTCAAAATCACTCCAATCAAGAATGATTATGACAAAATTGACCTCTGACTTTACGGCTCTTTTTCCCTCAACGACCACAGCGCAGAGCGCGCTTGAGCTTTTGTGTGCGGCGGGCTGCGAGGTTGACACAGACGGCCAATTGTTTTGGGTTGATGCTGGCGCTGCCGCCAGATTACTTCGCGTCTCTCATGTACCCTTAACGCTGACAGCTTTTGACGCGCTAACTGGGGGTGGGGCCAGCCACGCGATGACCGTTTCAGGCCCAGTTGCACTGGACCAACCCATGGGCGTTGAAGTGCGCGGCGATGGAGATCGTCGCATTCTGGTTGTGCGCAGCACCGATCCAAGCCAACCCATTTTGGCGATGCCCTCACCCATTGAGGATCCTGCCACCTTAACGCTCATGTCCGCATTGGCCGAAAAGCGCATGTGTCTGTTCCGCCAACCGATCGTTAATGCCCAGAGCGCCAGCATCATCCGATGGGAATGTTTGTCTCGCTTGGTGCATGAAGATGGACGGATTGCAAAGCCATCCGAGTTTATTCCAGCCGCCGAACGTGCTGGTCTGGTGGGTGCCTTGGACCTTGAAACCTTGTCGATGGCGCTAACAGCGCTGGGGCGAGAAACCAATTTGAACTTGGCGGTTAATGTATCTGCGGCCACAATTGCCGATCAAGCATCACGGCGCGCCTATAAGGATATGCTCGCATCCAGTACGGGTCTGGTTGAGCGTCTGACTATTGAGATTACTGAAAGTATCGCAATTCATGATCTCGATATCGCGGCTCGATGTGGTCATGCTGCAAAGGCAGCGGGGGCGAGATTGGCTTTGGATGATTTTGGTGATGGCCATACCTCGTTTCAATCATTGCGGTCATTACCACTGGATGAAGTGAAGATTGACGGTCTTTATATCAGCGGGATTGATGTGCGGTCTGAAAACCGAGCCTTTGTCATTGCCATTGACCGTTTAGCCCGCGATCTGGGCATGGAAACAGTGGCTGAATGGGTTGAGACTGAAGGCGAGGCTGATGCCCTGCGAACCATTGGCGTGGACGGTTTGCAAGGTTACTTTTATGGTCAACCCCGTTCGGTCGGTTAAACGCCCTGCTGATCTGGCGGGCTTTCTTCCAGAGGTGCGCCAACAATCTGTTTGCTTCTCGCACAGAAAATCGCCAGCGCCGCCAGAACCAGCGTGCACAGAATAAAAGGCGCTTGATGGCCCACAAAGGCATAGACCGCCGCACCAAAGATGGGTGCCACCACAAAGCCAGCCCCATTGGCCGCCACGACAAGGCCCGCGACACTGCCCTGATCATCATCACCAACCGATAGCGACGCCCCACCGGTAAACCCCGGTCGCGCTAGGCCGAACCCGAGGCCGACAAGACCTTGTGCCGCTGCAAGAACACCAAAACTGTCGCCAATCGCAGTCAGGCCTGTGCCCAAAGCCGTTATGATGGCCCCTGTCACGACGAGGCCGCGCGGGCTGAGGCTGAGGCGGGGAAGCAGGCCAAGTTGCGCGACAATTTGTGCCAGAGCGCCAAGCGCCAAAGACACAGCAACCAATGCCGCACCCTCACGCGGGGGCACATTGAGCCGATCCATGAAGTAGAATGATAATTGTTGAAACATGACGGCCGTGGCTGCTGACAAAATCACCCCAATAACAAGCCACGTGCGAACCCGTCGATCCAAGGCCAAGCGCCAGACAGAGGAGGGCGCAGCTGATTTCTTCGCCTGTGGCGTGATCGCGATAGCGGGCAGGCGAAGATAAGCCCCAAGTGCTCCCAGTATCGCCAAAACACTTATCACCAACAGCGGTGCCAATAGGCCAAAATTGGCAATGAGAGCCGCCGCCATTGCCGGTCCGCCCGCTGATCCAAAAGCAAAGGCCGAGGTTATGGCCGCAATTTCGCGCGTTCGTATCTGAGGAGGGCTTGTATCGGCGACATAGGCCTGGGCAGCAGGATTGGTTGCCGAGCCAAACGTGCCAAAAATCAACCGCGCCAAGACCAAACCGACAAAGAGTGCGATCCAGTTTATATGCCCATAAAGCCCCATCGCTGCAATGATGGTAAAGGAGGCCGTCGACACCGCATAAGCACTCAACCCCAACACAATCAGTGGCTTGCGACCATGTGTATCGCTGGCTCGGCCCCACATAGGACTGGTTATCACCCACAAGACAGCCGACAAAGTGAATATGGCCGAAACCCCCCAATCGGGCATGCCTGTTTCGCGCGCGATGGGCGGCAAGACGGCAAATAACATGGAATTACCGATGCCAATGATCGTCAAACAGGCAAATAACAGCCTAAAGGTTGGGCGCGGTGCCGGCAAAGTGTTATCGGGCGCGGGCATCTGGAGGTTCTTTGGTTGAATTGGAGACGTGAGCTGGGTTTGTGACCCACAATGGCGACCCTAGGCCCATTGCAAGCCCCTTGTCACTCAACTTGTCACTCAATCTATCTGCATCTGCGCCAAATTGCGCCTGTAAACCCTTCGAAAACCTTTCTTGCACGAGGTGTTAAGGCTTCTCCATTATATGGAAAGCGAAACATAAAGTGCAGTTCGACAATATTGCTTTGTCCTCAAAAAGCGGACGCGGCCATTCAAGCTTGAAAGAACAGGTCCAGACACATGCTTCTCATCGTCGGTATTATCATTGTATTTGGCATGGTTTTTGGTGGCTATAGCCTTGCGGGCGGCCATTTTGAGGTGTTGATCCATTCAGCTCCCCTTGAGTTCATGATGATTTTCGGTGCTGCGATGGGTGCGTTTGTGATCGGCAACTCCATGACGACCATCAAGGCAACGGCCGGCGGCTTTGGCAAAATTGCTGGCGGACCCAAGTGGAAAGCGCAGGATTATCAGGACCTCTTGGTGCTTTTGTTTGGCCTCACGCGCATCATGAAATCCAAGGGCGTCGTGGCGCTGGAGGCGCACATCGAAAAACCTGAAGAAAGTGCATTTTTCAAGCGCTACCCCCGCATTCTGAAGGATCATCATGCGACAGATTTTATCTGTGACACCTTGCGAATGATGACCATGAACCTTGATGATCCCCATCAAGTGGAAGCTGCCATGGAAAAGCAATTGGAGAAGCACCATCATGAAGCGCATGGGCCCTCCCACGCGCTTCAAACCATGGCCGATGGCCTGCCTGCATTGGGTATTGTGGCCGCGGTCTTGGGCATTGTTAAAACCATGGGCGCCATCACTGAACCGCCAGCCGTTTTGGGCGGCATGATTGGCAGCGCGCTGGTTGGCACGTTCCTCGGCGTGTTTTTGGCTTACGGACTTGTCGGCCCCATGGCGACGCGTCTCGTTCAAGTGATCGACGAGGAGCATCAATTCTATCGCATCATTATGGATGTTCTGGTCGCACATTTGCATGGCAATGCGGCCCAAGTTTCCGTCGAGATCGGTCGCGGCAGCGTACCAAGCGCTTTGGCTCCGTCCTTCATCAAGCTTGAAGAGGCCTTAAATGCAATGCCTACGGACGGTTAGTTTGGCTGAAAAGCCATAATACGGCGGGCTCAAGGGTCCTTTGAGATGGTCTGATTTCTTGCATGATGGTAAAAATAGAACCAAAAATACGAAAGGTTTCAGAAAGTTAATGTTTGTCTGAACAAAATTTGAGCTATGCTGTTGTGACAGTGACCAAGCGATCGACAGGTCAAAAACGCATAGCTGACTGGGCAAAAGCTACTGAGATAAACCTATTGCTTAGCTTTAATACACCTTCTAATGCCTTCACCACGACGCCCGAAGTGTGGCGCTTCGGGCACAGAAGGAACTTGACTATGAAAAAGATTTTCGCAGCAGCAGCAGTTGCAGCAGTACTCGGTCTTGCAGCTTGCGGCCAACCAGCAACCAACGCAGCTGACACAGCTAACGTTGTTGACGCGGCCGCTGGTAACGTTGTCGACGCAGCAGCTGACGCAGCTGCAAACACTGTAGACGCAGCAGCTGGTGCAGCGACTGACGCAGCAGCAGCAACTGGTAACGTTGTTGACGCGGCAGCTGGCATGACCGGCAATGCAGTAGAAGCAACTGGCAACGCTGTAGACGCTGCAGCTGGTGCAGCCGTTAACGGAGTCGCTCCAGAAGCAAAATAAGCCTTTTCCACTCACGTGGAAAAATGCATAGTGAAAGGCCGCCCTCTGGGGCGGCCTTTTTGCGTTGTCGAAGGACCACTTTGGCTCTAACGCCACTTTATGCCTCGATTACCGCCTGAAGCCAAAACCCATATTGATGAAGCCGGCTTGATTTTTGGCGATGATTTCAATGATAGCTATTTCTCACGTGATAATGGCCTAGAGGAGAGTCGGGCCGTTTTCCTTAAAGGATGCGGACTGCCACACGCCTGGTCGGACAAATCGAGCTTCGTTATTGGGGAATTGGGCTTTGGAACCGGGTTGAATGTCCTAGCTGTTTGGGATGCATGGCGAAAAAGCCATCCCAAAGACGCCATCCTCCATATTGTCACAATTGAAGGCTTTTTGTTGGCAGCCGAACTTGCTAAGGCTGCACATACTGCTTGGCCAGAGCTTCAAGACCTATCCGACAAGCTCATCGCTAACTGGCCAGTTCACGCCTATGGGGCACAGCGTATTTGGTTCCATGAGGAGGCAATCTGCATCACACTCCTAATCGGCCCGTGTGTGGAGATGTTGAAAAACATGGCCTTTCAGGCAGATTGCTGGTTCCTCGACGGCTTTTCGCCCGCCAGAAACCCGGACATGTGGTCCGAGGCGGTTTTTGCGCAGATTGCTAGGCTCAGCGCCCCCCGCGCGCGGCTCGCCACTTATTCGGTCGCAGGCCGCGTCAAGACGGGTTTGACGACAGTCGGTTTTGATATCAGCAAAGAACCGGGTTTCGGGACCAAACGCCAGCGCCTTGAAGCGCGCTTAAACCGACCCCCAAGCCCTGAGATCCAACGCCCAACAACCGCGATGATCATTGGAGGCGGTATTGCGGGATGCAGCCTTGCGTCAGCCTTGATGAAGCGCGGCCTCAAAGTTGATCTATTTGACAGCGATCCATGCGCGGCCACGAAAGCCAGCGGCAATCCAATTGCGCTGGTCAAGCCGCGCCTTGATCGCGCCGACACAGCCGAAGGTCGTTTTTTTCGCGCGGCTTTCCTGTTCGCCCGTCGGATTTATGGCTCATTGGGAGCCGCTTTTGAGGAAACCGGCGTCCTTGAAATCGGCACTGATCCACTTTCAAAAGAACGTTTAGCCAATCTTGGTGACGATCCACCGCTTCCGGCTGACTATCTTCTGCAAGGCGAAAACGCCAGTCTCATTCATAAAAAAGGCGGTTTGGCTTATCCTCACGCTGTCCTCGCCAGCCTCAAGCAGGGCGCAATTGGCCGTCCTGTCTGTGTTGCGCGCATCGCTCATGAGAACGGTCAATGGCGAGCCTTTGATGAAAGAGGGGTCTGCGTGGCCAATGCCGACATTTGCGTCCTCGCCAATGGGCCGGGCATTGCGCAATTCACTGATATGGGGCCCTATCTGCGCGGTCGCGCGGGACAGCTCAGTTGGGCCTCATTTGCGGGCGGCGCCCCCTTTATGCCAGTGACAGGGGGCGCTTATGCAGCGCCATTTCATGATCAACTCGTTTTTGGCGCCACCTTTGACCCTTGCGATCTACGAGACGCCCCACCCCCGGTTAGTGTGGCCAGCCATCTTGAAAACTACGATAAACTCGCGGGCTTAGCGCCCGATCTGGCGCGTCAGATAGATGTGAAGACAGCATCTGGGCGAACGTCAATTCGCGTAACGACGCCCGATCATTTGCCGATCGTTGGTGCCGTGCCACAAGCTGATCCGGGGCTTTATGTCCTCACTGGCTTAGGATCACGTGGCTTCACCACTGCCTTTCTGTGCGCTGAAATCATCGCCTCGCAAGCGTGCAGAGAGCCAAGTCCGGTTGAAACAGCTATAGCCAAAGCCCTGTCGCCTGACCGCTTCGCCCGCCGCGCCGCCAAAAGAAGCCATTCTAAAGTCCATCAGTAATAATGCCGAACCGTGAATCGTCTTCATGATTATTTGTCTGGGACGGCTTTTGGTGATGGCTATGCCACACCAAAAGGCCTGTATCGATTTTCTCTGGACGATTTAGCGCGTCAAGGCCTTGAC
>JBEINE010000196.1:0-4919 GCA_040378245.1 Hyphomonadaceae bacterium
TCTAACAGGAGGGTCAGATGCGCGTCTCAAAAAAGGGGTGCAATTAGTTGAGAATGGCACCGTACCGCTGTTATTGATATCTGGGGTGAATCGCATTGCAACCGCGGCTGAACTGCAAATTGTTGCAGGGGGCCGGGATCAAACTTACGCTTGCTGCATTGAACTGGGGCGGGAGGCGACTGATACGGTGGGAAATGCAGCAGAGGTTTCCGCTTGGGTCGCTCACAATAAGATAAAAAAGCTGATTCTCATCACAGACACCTATCATATGCCTCGCAGCCTGTTTGAAATACGCCGTGCCAATCCCACGCTCACAATCATCCCCTGCCCCGTTCAAGCCGAGATCTATTCAGACAAGCACTGGTGGAAAAATGAGCGGGCTGCGCGCAGCCTTGGCTTGGAATATGGGAAGTTCCTCGTCGCAATTTCGCGGGCTTATTTGAGTGATATGACCAGAAAGTGGCTGACATGACCTTGTTACGCTCACTCTTGTTTTGGATTTGGTTTAATGGCTCTATCGCGGTCGTTGGCATTTTGGGCGCGCCTTATGTGCTTATGTCCAAGACTGGTGGCAGTGCCGTTATGGAGATATGGGCGCGGGTCGCTGCCTTTGGAGCGCGGTGGATTTGTGGCATCAAAACCGAGGTCCGAGGTTTAGAGAATTTGCCCGATGGGCCGATCATGATCGCCTCAAAGCATCAAAGCGCATTTGATACGATTGCGCCGACCCTGTTCACGCGACGCCCTGTTTATGTTCTCAAGCAGGAATTACTGGAGACACCGATTTTTGGTTGGTATTGTCAGCGCGCCGGTCTAATCGCCATCGATCGCGGCGGTCAAATGGCCGCTTTACGAAAACTCATCACTGAGGCGAGGGAGCGCTTTGCTGAGGGTCGTCCGCTGATTATTTTTCCAGAAGGAACCCGCCAAGATATCAACGAACCCGCCGACTATAAGTCCGGCGTTGCGGGTATTTATACCATGCTGGGCGTGCCATGTGTTCCCATGGCCCTCAATACCGGCCTTGTTTGGCCTGCCAAAGGCTTCATGCGTTATCAAGGCACCGCGATTTTTCAGTTCCTGCCCGTTATTCCCGCTGGACTTAAGCGGGGGGAGTTTATGGACCTTTTGGAAAGCCGGATCGAGACCGCCACCAACGCCTTATTGGCCGAAGCCCAGGCACCAAAACCTAAAGCTGACGATGACGCCGACGCATTTGTACCGGCCTATAGTGGTGACGGTCACGCGAGCCCGGTTAAATCCAATAATGATTTCTCTGACTCCGGTAGCTTTGGTGGCGGGGGAAGTGATGGCGGTGGGGGCGGCGATTAGTGGCCAATCCGAAACCAAACCGACTGGCCGGACTGATATGGCCCTTTACTGTGGCGGCCGTCTGTACTGGGGGCTATTGGCTTTATTGGAGCCGACTAGCAGGACAGATTGAGACACAGGTTCGCGCCGCCATAGCACCGACCTCTATCTCCACGCTTAGCGTAACCGGCTTCCCCTATCGCTTGACCTTAGAGGTCACAGGCCTGAAGCTGGAAGGCCAAGATGGACTGGCATTCGCCGTTTCATCCTTAAGTGCCACCGCGACCCCGTTTAATCCAAGGCTATGGGTGCTGGAAGGGGCGCGGGATCCGGTATTGACCCTTCCAAACGGCCCAGCCCGCCCGTTGAAAGCGACAAATTTGAAAGCCAGCCTGCGCTTGAGGCAAGTTGGCAGGCTTGAACGCTTTTCGTTGACTTTTGACGGCTTGGAGGCGTTGGGTGAGCGGGGCTGGCAATCGCGGGCTGGCTTTTTTCACGTGATGGCAGATCCAAGAAATGATTCTATTTTAGCCGTCGTCGGCGACATAAGAGAGCTTCAATTGGCTATGCCCCTTGAAGGACCTGGCGCCATTTTGGGGCAGACGATCCAGCATGTCTTTGTCTCCGGGCCCGTAGACCAGGCCCCTGCCCTGATAAAGTCGCCACTGGCGTGGCGCGACAGCGGTGGCAAAATGTCGATAATGGCGGGCGAGTTGAAGTGGGGGCCAGTATCCCTAGCCAAGGCGACAGGAGAAGTCACACTTTCAGGGGCTGATAGGTGGCAGGCCACACTCATGGGCCAAGCGGCCCTCAAGCCCGAGGGCATTGCCATCAATGGCCTATCGGCGCCCGTTAGCCTGACACTGGTGGACGGACGGATATACGTGAGTGGTTTGGCAGGAATCGCGCTGGCGGATAGGCTACGTTAAGCCCCGCGCTTTTTCATCAAAAGGCGATGAAAACCTCAGCGCACTCAATTGACACCTAGTGGCTGGGACCTTATGCACTCTCTCCCTAACGCTCGCTGTAATGGCGGGCGATTTCGTTTGTCTGGCGAAACCACGTTCGATCCTCGATCTGGTTTATCGCCTAAAATTCAAGGATACAGCGCGATGTTCGCGGTGATCAAAACTGGCGGCAAGCAGTATAAAGTCGCCGCAGGCGATAAGCTTGTTATTGAGAAATTAGAAGGTGAAGCCGGTAGTGCGGTAACCTTTAGCGACGTCTTGATGGTGGTTGGCGATGCTGGCACCACGATTGGCGCGCCCCGCGTTGTGGGTGCCAGCGTGAACGCGACCCTGCTTGAAACCCGCAAGGGCGACAAAGTGATGGTGATGAAGAAGACCCGCCGCAGCACCTATCGCCGCCGCAATGGTCACCGTCAGTGGGGCAGTGTTGTGCATATCACAGGCATCGCAACTGAAGGCTCTAGCGAGGCTAAAGCCAAGCCCGCCAAAGCCGCCAAACCAACAGCCGCCGCTGCAGAATAAGGAAGACTGACTTATGGCACATAAAAAAGCCGGTGGCTCAACCCGTAACGGTCGCGATTCTCACTCCAAGCGTTTGGGCGTGAAGAAATATGGCAATGAAACCGTCGTTGCGGGCAATATCCTTGTTCGCCAGCGCGGCACAAAGTTCTTTGCGGGTACCAATGTCGGCCTAGGCCGCGACCATACCCTATTTGCGACCGCCAATGGCACCGTCGTGTTTACGCGCAAGCGTGACGACAAGTGCTTCGTCTCGGTGATGCCGAATATGGCGCAAGCTGCAGAATAGAGCGATCTGACCATCCCGGATCGCTTCCCTGAAAAGGGGTGATCCGGTCAAACAGACCATTTCCCGCGCGGGGGGCCGGATCACCGGCCCCCCGTTTGCATTGTATCCCCCAATCGCAGACGGCCTTACCCAAAGTGGCCCCCTCCTCCCCACCTCGCGCGGGAAAGCCTTTTGGGAGTTTTTGCGATGCGCGATGTTATTGTTTCAGACCGTCTCACCTTACGTCAATTCACCTTGGCGGACGCGCCTATCATGAGCGCATTGATTGGTGATTATGATGTGGCGAAAATGTTATCGAGCTGCCCGCACCCCTATACGATGCAAGACGCCGATGACTGGCTGTCAAAGCGTCCCGCCAGATGGGCAGAAGGGTCTAACTTTCCCTTTGCGATCACAACCAAGGCAGACGGCCTAATCGGTTGCATCGGGGTTCAAGTGACCACCAGCGATGAAGAGAAAGCCTTAGGCGCTTTTCAGATCGGCTATTGGCTGGGCAAGCCCTATTGGGGCTTGGGTTATGCGACTGAGGCTGGGCGGGCAGTGCTCACCGCCTTTGACGCGGATTTAGGGCCGCAGCCTTTGGTTTCAGGCCATTTCACAGAAAACCCACAATCTGGTCGCGTTCTGGAGAAGTTAGGTTTCCACTATGTCGGGCAACCAAGTCCTTTGTTCTGCGTTGCACGCGGGCTTGAGGTGCCTCATAGGTCCATGCTGCGCGCCGCACGGGATTCCAGACCATGATGCGCGAGACGATTATGACGGACCGCTTGGTCTTGCGCCGCTATGCCGCCAGCGATGTGCCTCGTTTGATTGATTTGGCCGACGATATTCGCGTGGCGCAAAACCTTCCTCGGATGCCCCATCCCTATACGCAAAAGGAAGCTGACGATTTGCTCGAGCGGCAGGCTGAAATGTGGGCTGGCGCCCGCGACCGGCCTTGGGCGATTGAACTACCAGGTGAAGGGCTAATCGGCATGATGGGCCTGCATCGTGGGACACGCATGAACCTTGAAGATAAGGATTTGTGGCAACTGAGCTATTGGCTCGGATTTCCCTATTGGGGCAAGGGCTATGCCACCGAAGCGGGCCGAGCCGTGCTGGCCGAACTGGAACGCGCGGAAGGCTGTCAGGATGTTACGGCTGGTTATGCCTTAAAGAATCCTAATTCTGGTCACGTCCTTGAGAAACTAGGGTTCCACCAAGTCGATGGGATTCGAGAATTAACCGTCTTATCGACTGGCGAATTGTCGCCCATCCAATTGATGCTTCGCCCAGCCCCAACGCACAAACCACAGACAAGAGGACTTTGAAGCCATGATGCGCGAAACGATTACGACTGACCGCTTAGTCCTGCGTCCCTTCACAATAGCCGACGCGACCCGCGTCTGCGCCCTGATCGGTGATTATGATGTGGCGAAAATGCTGTCACGCTGCCCGCACCCCTACACGATGGAAGACGCCCTTGGTTGGCTATCATCCCACGCGGCCAGATGGGCAGAGGGAACAGACTTTCACTTTGCAATTACGACCCCTGCTGACGGCCTGATCGGTTGCATCGGGCTTCATGTCACAACAACCGCGGAAGAGAAAGCCTTGGGGGGTTTCAAGATCGGCTATTGGCTGGGCAAGCCTTTTTGGGGCTTGGGTTATGCAACTGAGGCTGGGCGAGCATTGCTGGCCGCCTTTGACGCGGATTTCCAGCCGCAGGTTTTGGTATCAGGGTATTTCACGGAAAACCCACAATCTGGTCGCGTTCTGGAGAAGTTAGGTTTCCACTATGTCGGGCAACCAAGTCCTTTGTTCTGCGTTGCACGAGGGCATGAGGTGCCACA
>JBEINE010000025.1:0-22358 GCA_040378245.1 Hyphomonadaceae bacterium
CGAGATCAATGTCGTCTGTGACAAGCAGCTTCAGCCAATCCAGCAATTCTGACGTCGACGGCTTCTTTTTGAGGCCTGGCACCTTGCGCATGTCGTAAAAGCTGTTGAGCGCCGTGGCGATGAGCCGTTTTTTGATGCCGGGGAAATGGACGTCGACAATGCTTTGCATCGTCTCATCGTCGGGAAACTTGATGTAATGGAAGAAACAGCGACGCAGGAAAGCGTCGGGGAGTTCTTTCTCATTATTGGAGGTAATGATGACAATCGGGCGATCCTTGGCCTTGATCGTCTCACCGGTTTCATAGACGTGAAACTCCATCCGATCGAGCTCTTGGAGGAGGTCATTTGGAAACTCAATATCGGCTTTATCAATCTCATCGATCAGCAAAACGCATTTGCCATCGTGGGCAAAGGCCTCCCACATTTTGCCTTTTTTGATATAGTTCCTAACATCTTTCACACGTTCATCGCCCAATTGGCTGTCACGCAGACGACTGACGGCGTCATATTCATATAGGCCTTGTGTGGCCTTAGTCGTTGATTTGATATGCCATTCAATCAGTGGCAGACCGAGTGCTTTTGCGACTTCAATGGCCAAAACGGTCTTGCCGGTACCCGGTTCCCCTTTGATCAAAAGCGGGCGTTCCAGTTTAATCGCCGCATTGACCGCAATCTTTAAATCGTCGGTAGCAACATAATTCTTTGAGCCATCAAACCGCATCGTCAGAACTCCCCACATGGCTTGTCATTTTCGTCAAATCAAACGGAAGCTATAAGGCTAAAAGATGGGTGAGCAAGGCCCGCCCTCATGTGCCCCCTTATGTGCCTAAGGCTTGGGCAGGCCTGCAACGCGAACCAACACCTCCCTTGACTTAGCGCCACCCCTCGCCTTGGAATGACCTTGAATGGGGGAAGCCATATGGCGCAAGCGCCGCAAAGCATAATGAACGGTTCAAAAGGAATGCGACCGGGGCAGGCGGGCCCGTTTCAAGACTATCAGCTTGGCACATCCTATGATGAGATGTTTGATGCGACGGGCAATCCACGCGCGGGATGGGTCGGTCTCTATAATCGCCTCTGCACCAGCGATTCTAAAGGTTTGCGCGATCTTCAGGCCAATATTGATCGCACCTTTATGGCCCAAGGCGTGACGTTCACCGTCTATGGGCATGAGGATTCAACGGAAAAAATTATTCCAACCGACATTCTTCCCCGCATCGTTCCAGCCCATGAGTGGGACAAATTAGAGCGTGGTTTTAAGCAGCGGGTGGAAGCTCTGAACCTGTTTCTGGCCGATATTTATGGCGACCAAGCCATCATCAATAATGGCTATATTCCCCGCGATCTCATTTTAGGCTCGGTGAATTACCGTCGGGAAATGTTGGGCGTTGAAGTTCCCCACGGCGCTTATGTCAATGTCTGTGGAACTGATGTTATCCGCAATGAGGCTGGCGATTATGTTGTTTTGGAGGATAATCTGCGGGTGCCGTCGGGGGTGTCCTATATGTTGTCCAATCGGGATGCTGTTAAGCGGGCCTTTCCAGACCTTTACCGTGCGGCGCGTGTGCGGCCGGTTGAAACCTATCCCGACGATTTGCTGGCGATGCTCAAGGGCCTTGCCAGCGAGTATCAGCCAGACCCCAGTGTCGTTGTCCTAACGCCAGGTGTGTTCAATTCTGCTTATTTCGAACATGCCTTTCTGGCCCGCCTGATGGGTACACCGCTGGTCGAAGGCCGCGATCTGGCCGTGCATGATAATGTAGTTTATATGCGCACAACATCGGGCCTCAAGCGCGTGGACGTGATTTACCGCCGTGTTGACGATGCTTTTGTTGACCCTCTCGCTTTCAGGCCAGATTCGACCTTGGGAGTCGCCGGCCTCATGAATGCTTACCGCGCCGGCAATGTGGTGATCGCTAACGCGCCTGGTGCTGGGGTTGCCGATGATAAGGCCGTTTATGCTTATACCCCGGCCATTATCAAACATTATCTCGATCAAGACCCGATCCTCGATATTGTTGAAACCTTTCTATGCCGCGAGAAAAACCAGTGCGCGCATGTCTTGAATAATCTCGACAAATTGGTCGTGAAGGCTGTTGGCGAAAGTGGTGGTTATGGGATGTTGATAGGGCCCCATGCTAGTAAAGCTCAAATCTCAGAGTTTGCCGACAAAATCAAAGCCGATCCCGCCAATTATATCGCGCAACCCACAATCTCACTATCCACCGCACCGACCTTTATTGATGGCGCCGTTGAGACACGCCATGTCGACTTGCGGCCCTTTATTCTGACGGGTGCCAAGACCACGCTGACTCCTGGGGCGCTGTCACGTGTCGCCTTGCGCAAAGGATCACTGGTGGTCAACTCAAGCCAAGGCGGGGGCTCAAAGGATACGTGGGTGCTGTCGGGCCCTGCCCAAAGCGTCAAAGCCGAAGCCGGGGCTTCATCATGATGCTGTCACGGGTTGCCGACAGTTTTTACTGGATGGGGCGCTATACAGAACGCGCCGAACATACTTGTCGCTTGCTCCAGATCACGCTCACCGCCGGTCTTGAAGCTGGGGCGCAGGAGGGCGACATCACCGCAGAGCGGTCCATGCGCGCGTTAGGAGCCGCACCGATCGCCGCGCGCATGGGGGCTGTTGAGGAAGCCCGCCTTTTGACATTTGGACGTGAGCGGGACCTATCGAGCATTTATACCGCCGTATTTGCTGCGCGCGAAAATGCCCGCCAAGTGCGCGACCAGATCACCACTGAAATGTGGGAGCGGCTCAACAGTCTTTACTTCCGCGTCCGCGAAGGGGCGGAGACACAAAATTTTGCCGCTGACGCGTTCCGTTTTTTTGAAGCGGCAATCGGTGATCTCCATGCCTTTAAAGGTATTGTGTCGGGCACGATGAGCCACGGCGAGGGCTTTCACTTTTTATCTGTTGGCAACTTTATTGAGCGCGCTCAATTATTGGTGCGACTGCTGGATCTGCATTTTGACGAGAAAGAAGGGCGCGTCGGCGATTATGGCTGGGTGCAATTGCTGCGCATGTGCTGTGGGCTCGAGCCCTATTTGAGGGTGAAAACCGCTGACTTTCGTCGCGACCAAATTGCTGATTTTCTAGTCCTTAATGATGAGTTTCCTCGCTCTCTGCGCTTTTGCGCCAACACGATCGCCTTCCATATTGAGGCGGTGGGTGCCTTGGCCGACGATGCGGCACGGCGCAATTGTACGAGGCTTGCAGGCCGATTAGCCGGTCGCTTGAACTTTGCTTTGCTTGATGAGGTGACCGGAAAAAATGGCAAAGCCTTCATTGCTCAAGTGGCGGAGGATTGCATGGGCATATCGGAAGCGGTTCAGGCTGCCTTTATCAGCTATTCCTTGGCAGAGCGTTTGCCGGGCAGTAGTTTTGGGGGGGGACGCTAGATGCGCCTGGAAATCATCCACGAAACCCGCTACGTGTATTCAGCCCCTGTTCGCGAAAGCGTGATGGAATTGTGGCTGCAGCCCCTCACATTGCCCCTACAGCGACTTATTGGCTTTGAGATCATAACAGAGCCACGCGCAAAAATGGCAACATATCGCGATTGGCTCGGCAATATTGTTTATCATTTTGATCTGCCTGCCAAACATAGTGAGCTTATCATCCGGTCTCGCGCGATTGTAGAAACCTATGTGCGCGAAGAGGCTATTCCCCTGCGCGTCGATTCAGGCGCATGGATGCGGCTTCGAAGTGACGACGTGCGCGCCCGCTATTATGACATGATGCAGCCGTCTCAATTTGTTGAACGCAGCGGCCTTTTGGAACGCTTTATGGCGGAGCGCGATCTCGCCGATCTGCCGCCTGACCCTTTGATGGGCCTACGCATCCTCAATCACGAGATTTTTGGGGCGTTTGACTATGTGCCGGGCTTTACCGCCGCTGACAGCCCGATTGACGCCGCGCTTGAACACCGCAAGGGCGTTTGTCAGGATTTTGCTCACATCATGTTAGCCGTAGCGCGCCATTGGGGCATTCCATCGCGCTATGTTTCTGGTTATCTGGCGCGCACCGCGGAAGATACTCAGTTCAGGTCCGTACCCGATGCCTCGCACGCTTGGATCGAATGCTATTTGCCAGAACAGGGCTGGGTGGGATTTGACCCGACTAACGATATGCTCGCCAATGAACGCCATGTTGTGGTCGCATATGGCCGCGACTATGCCGATGTGCCGCCAACACGCGGCGTCCTGAAAGGTGATGCGGCCAGCATATTGGAGGTTGATGTCCATGTCCGCCAAGTCGAGCGGCTGTCTCTAGATAGCGATTTCCTGAAGGTGGTCCGCTCACCACGCACCCGCACCGACCAATTTCTCGCCAAGCCCAAACCAGCTCGAAACACGGCGCTGGCGATGCAGTTTCAGTTGGAGCAACAGCAACAACAGCAGCAGCAATAGGGGTAGGTGCGTTAGAGCACCCCGCCAGCCCCACTCGACAAGCCCACTCCACGCGCTAAAGTCTCAGACAACGACGACAACCGACGCAGGACCCCGCCCTCATGTTTCAACGCTTCTTCACAGAGCTACGCGATGCAAAATTGCCGATTAGTCTCAAGGAATATCTATTGCTGATGGAGGCAATGGATAAAGAGGTGATTGAAAGCGAGATTACTGACTTTTATTATCTGTCGCGTGCGGCTTTGGTTAAGGATGAGCGCAATCTGGACAAGTTTGACCGTGTGTTCGGCCATGTTTTTAAGGGCCTAGAGAAGACTTCCGACGCCCTGACAGCCGCTATTCCTGAAGATTGGTTGCGCGCGCTTTCGGAAAAATATCTCACCGAAGAGGAAAAGGCAGAGATTGAAAGTCTTGGCGGCTGGGACAAGCTGATGGAGACGCTGCAAAAGCGCCTTGAAGAGCAAAAAGAGCGTCACGAGGGCGGCAATAAGTGGATCGGAACCGGCGGCACGTCGCCCTTTGGTGCCAATGGTTATAATCCCGAGGGTATCAGGATTGGCCAGAAAGAAGGCCGCCACGGTCGCGCTGTTAAAGTCTGGGACAAGCGCGAATACAAAAATCTTGACGATCAAGTTGAACTCGGTACCCGCAATATCAAAGTCGCTTTGCGCCGCCTGCGTCGCTGGGCCCGCGACGGCGCGCCCAGTGAGCTTGATCTTAAGGGGACCATCGATACGACGGCGCGCAATGGCTATCTGGATGTGGTGCTGCGCCCAGAGCGTAGGAATACTGTAAAGGTGTTGTTGTTTTTCGATATTGGTGGCTCAATGGACGCCCATATCAAGGTCTGTGAGGAATTGTTTTCCGCCGCGCGCAGCGAATTCAAGCACATGGAATATTTCTATTTCCACAATTGCCCCTATGAGGACGTTTGGAAGGATAATCGCCGCCGCGCCAATGAGAAGCTCCCGACTTGGGAGGTTTTGCACAAATATCCCGCCGATTACAAAGTTGTCTTTGTCGGCGACGCCACCATGAGCCCCTATGAAATTACTTATCCCGGCGGTAGCGTCGAGCATTGGAATGAAGAACCCGGTGCCGCTTGGCTCAAGCGTATTGCCGATGTCTATCCCCATATGATTTGGATTAATCCCGTCCCTGAACGCCATTGGGACCACACACCGTCGGTCAGTCTGATACGCGATGTGATTGGACAGGACCGTATGTTTCCGATGACTTTGCAGGGCTTGGATAAGGCCATGCGGGAATTGGGGCGGTAAACAACAGCTTCTGAGCGCCACTTTACTTCCCCTTAGGGAGTTTGGGGTAGGGGTTTAGGCAATGGACCTCTCCGCAAATCTTGTTATGAGCATCGTCGGATTGCTGACCTTTGGTGGCCTTTTGTTGTGGGCCGGCATCGGAGATATTCGCACGTTCACGATCCCCAATCAGCTCAACCTGACATTAGCCGCCGCCTTCATCCTTTTGGCATGGCCAATGGGTTTAGAGTGGGGGACGGTATGGGACCATATCAAGATTAGCGTGATCGCATGCTTGGTTGCAGCTCTATTGTTCTATATCGGCATTTTTGGCGGAGGGGATGCCAAAATGACCGGCGCGATCGCCTTATGGCTGGGGTCGGCCCCCCTAGTCCCCTTCATCTTCTATACCGCATTGGCAGGGGGCATTTTGGGCCTCACTCTGTTAATCGGCAGGCGGCTCGCCAAAGCCTATGGGCTGCCGAGATCGCCAAAGTGGGCACGTCGCATGTTGCGTCAGCAATCGGCGGTCCCCTATGGGGTGGCGCTGGGAATCGGCGCGATTGTGGCGGTGCCCTATGCAGAATGGTTCCCTTTGGCTCTATTGAGTTAGTCCGCTGGCGCCGTTCCCCAATTCTTAAGCCGCTTACCGATCATCGTTAACCCCTTCTTAGAACCTCCTTGTGCATTGTTAGGGGAACTGGGCAGCTGGCCCTGGTGATTCGTGTGCGTGGCTTTCGGTTAAAGTCGACAGCTAACACCTCGCAATAAGGGACGACGGGCGTGAACGTCAGACAAATCGCAATCATTGGTGGTGCCTTGATCATTGCGGGCGGTGCATTTTTGTGGATGCGTAGTCAAGCCACGTCGAAACAAGGCGGGGCCATAATTGCGGCGCAGCCAGCGCCCATCAAAATCCAGGTGCTTGTCGCCAAGCGCGGTCTCGCCGTCGGTGAGCGCGTGACGGGGGATGCTTTGGGCTGGCAGGACTGGCCCGAGACTGGCGCGACCTCCATCGCCTTCATTGTTCAGTCCAAAACCCCCAATGCCATAAAAGCCTATGAAAACGCCATTGTACGACAGGAGATGGTGATTGGTGAGCCGGTCACAGATCGTAAGATCGTCGCCGTCGGGGCCACAACCAGCTCAATGGCCGCATTATTAACGCCTGGGATGCGCGCTACAGCGGTGGCGATCACGCCGGATTCCGGTGTTGCTGGATTTGTACTACCCAATGACCGAGTTGACATTGTTCTCACTCGCGAAATGCAGATTCAGATCAATGGGCAAACCCGCCCCCGAACAATGACCTCAACCATAATCGAAAATGTTCGCGTGCTCGCAATCGATCAGGCGGTCGCAGCCTCCAGGGATCAAAAGACGCTCGCAGGGTCTACGGCCACCGTTGAACTCACCTCCACAGATGCAGAGAAACTGCGCTTGGCTGATAAATTAGGCGATATCTCCCTTCTATTGCGCGGCTATTCAGACACAACCGGCCCAACTTTGGCGCGCCTTGATTCTGCTGTGATGGCGCAATTGCTGCCCGAACCCCCGCCACCACCACCTCCTCCGCCGCCGCCGCCACCTGAGACCAATACAAGCGGTATTTTAGGCCAACCCAGCGATGTGCCCTCGGTCAAAGTCTATAGGGGCGGTCAATGAGAACGCTATCGCGCCTAAAAGTAACAGGGCTCTGCACGGCCTTGGGTGCCTTGGTTTTGGCATTCACACCGGGGCTGGCCACGGCAGACGTCAAACCGGGCCTGACCAGCGTCAGATCACAAGCGCCTGTTCAACGGCTGCTACTGGCTCAGGGCAAATCAGCCATTATCGACTTGCCGGTTGAAGCCCGTGATGTTGTTGTGGCCAATCCAGATATTGCCGACGCCGTGATGCGGACTTCGCGGCGTGGCTTTTTGCTGGGCGTCAGAAACGGCGAAACAAATGTTTACTTCCTTGATGCACAAGGTCGTCAAATTCTCACTTTAGAAGTGCGCGTGGCGCGCGACACGAGTGAGCTGACATCTCTGATCTCGCGTCTGGCACCAGAAGCGCGTGTACAAGCCGAAGGTGTGGGCGATTCCATTATTCTGTCGGGCGATGTGCCCAACGCCGCAGTTGCCGATCGCATCATCCAAGTCGCTCAAAATTATGCTGGTGGTCCGACCAAAGTTGTTAATCTGATCAGCGTAAAAACCGGCGATCAGGTTCAGCTGCGCGTGCGGATTGTTGAAATGCAGCGCTCAGTGATCAAGCAATTGGGCGTTAATCTCACCGGCTCCAATATTCTGAATCAATTATTGCCCAATGATTGGGGCTTACGCTTTGCCACCGCCAATGGTTTTTCAACTAACGGCGCTTTTCTCGGTGGGACCAGTGTTGATGCGACCTGGGCTCAAAACTTTATCCGCCCCATTACCAACACCTTTTTGAGTCCAAACTCCGCGCTACGCAATCCAGCCACCTCTGCGGGTGCAGGTGGTTACTCCCAAGTTACTGATCCGGCGACGGGCATTACCACGACAACTTTTGGCCCAGGCGAACTGGTCACCGGTCAGCGCACTGACGCCAACATTCAAGCTCTTGAGCGGGTGGGTTTGGCACGCACTTTGGCAGAACCGATCTTGACGGCATCATCGGGCGAGTCGGCAACGTTTCTGGCCGGCGGCGAATTTCCTGTTCCGACGGCCCAAGAGGGTAATACAATCACCGTCACTTTCAAGCCGTTCGGTGTTGGTTTGGGATTTACGCCCATCGTTTTGAGCCCTGATCGTATCTCGCTCAAGATTTCCACTGAAGTTTCTGAAATCTCGACGGCGGCCTCGTTTCGACAGGCTGACACCGTGATTCGCGACGCCGCCGGTAACATCGTTCAGACTATTCGGGGCCTTTCGATCCCGGGGATTTCGACGCGCCGCGCGGAAGCAACCCTTGAGCTGCCATCTGGACGCTCCATGGTGATGGCAGGCTTGATTCAGCAATCAACCCGTCAATCGATTGAAGGGGTGCCGGGTCTGAAAGACCTAGCGGTTCTTGGCAATTTGTTTCGCTCGCGTGACTTTCAAAGCAATGACACCGAACTGGTCATTATCATCACACCATTCATCGTTAACTCCACGTCAATCGATCAGCTTCAAACACCTGCCGATGGTTATGCCCCTGCGACTGACGCCGATGCGCTACTGTTGGGGCGGATGAACCGAATTGTTCGACCCACTTCGACACGCCTACCCAAAGGCCGCTACCGAGCCCCCATTGGGCATGTAATGCAATAGGAAAAAAGCCATGACTAAGACGCAGAAAGCGCACTTTTCACTGCTAAATCTAACCCGCGCGGGCTTATGGACTGGCGCGGGCATTGCCTTTTTGGTGAGTGCTGGTTGCGGCGGCGGCTCTGCAGCTCGCAGCCAGCCGCCCCCTCAAGATGCTATCTTGAACGCTCATCTGCAACGGACGGTGTTGGACGCGCATGTACCCAGCGCGATTGCGGTTGAGGCGCGAATGGTGCTGAGCGTAGCCCAGGGCGCACAGGGTCTGTCAGGCCAAGATTATAGCCAACTTATCGCCTTTGCTACTGATTTCGTGCGCCAAGGCCGGGGAAATTTGGTCATTTCAATTCCTGCCAATTCCTCCAACGCATCTTCTGCAACGATCGTGGCTCAGGACGCGCGGCGCGCTCTTTATGCTGGGGGTGTTGATGATGCGCAAATCGGCAGCGGAAGCTATGATGCTCAAGGTCGGCCAGAAGCACCGATCCTCCTGTCCTTTGAACGCTATGAAGCCCAGAAAATAGCTTGTAAGCCTTGGTCAGAAACCGATTCGCGCAAGACCGCCAACAATCTCTCCCCTGACCGCTTCGGCTGTGCTCAAAACGCGAATATTGCGGCCATGGTTGCCGATCCCGGCGATCTACTGGGCGACCGCCGCGATGGCCCGAGCGAAGCGGCCCGCATCCAAGTTGGTGTGGAAAAATTGCGCAAAGGTGAGCTGCCAAAGGCCAGTGGCACGGTTGCTGGGGGTGGACGATGATGGGCACCCAGAAACGAAAGGCGGCCTGGGAGGAACTGGCTCAGCTTGAAGAGCCGTTCGACCTCGATTCGGATTTGGACTTTTTGGCGCCAGCACCGACTAGGCGTTCCTCAAAGTCTGCAGGACAAGGCGACTTCGACACCACAGCCTTTTCAGAAACCTATGTCGACGATTTGGCCCGCGGTGGCGACCAGCCTGTGCCTCGCATATCAGTTCAAGTGTTTTGCGAGCGGCCCGATACGGCTCAATTGATGCACTCCGCCTCGACTGATCGGCGTATCGCTAAAGCGCATGTGACGGTGTCGATGGGTGGCCTACAAGGGGCCATTGACTTCTATCGTACAGAGGCCTCGCCAAACCTGATTATCGTAGAGAGTGTCGCACCTCCAGCAGAGCTCGTGCAACTCTTAGAAGAGCTAGCCGCCAGCTGCGAGCCGGGCGTCAAAGTCATTCTGATTGGCGATTCCAACGATATAGGTCTTTACCGCGAGCTTATTCGTCGCGGCATTTCTGAGTATTTGGTGCGTCCTATACAACCATTGCAACTTATTCGCACAATCTCAGGGCTTTATGTTGATCCAACCAAGCCATTTCTAGGACGCACAATCGCATTTGTCGGCGCCAAAGGTGGAACAGGTACATCCACAATTGCCCACAATGTTGCATGGTGTATGGCCGAGCATGTGCGGGTTAGCACAACTCTTGTTGATCTCGATTTGTCGTGGGGAACCACCGCTCTAGACTTTAACAATGATCCGGCAACCGGGGTTGCCGATGCGTTGGAAACACCCGAACGGGTCGATGATGTGCTTCTAGATCGTTTGGTCACCCGCCATACTGACCATCTGACACTGTTTACTTCGCCCGCATCACTGGACCGTGAACTTGAAATCACGCCTGAAGCCTATGAGATCGTCATTGAAGGCGTGAGGCGTGGTGTGCCTTTTGTCGTGCTTGACCTGCCACACATCTGGTCAAGGTGGATGCGCCAAACCTTGATGCAGGCCGATGAAGTTGTGATTGTGGCACAACCCGACTTGGCGGGTCTTCGCAATGCAAAGAATATTTTTGACCTGATTAAAATCGGTCGACCAAACGATGCGCCGCCAAAGATTATCCTCAATATGGTGGGGATCGCAAAGCGGCCTGAGATCCCTGTCAAGGACTTCGCCGAAGCACTTGGCGTGGAACCCATTCTGGTCCTGCCTTACGATCCTCAATTATTCGGAACTGCGAGCAACAACGGCCAGATGTTGGCGGATGTAAATGCTCAATCAAAATGTTCTGAAGGCATGGATTATTTGGCGCAATTATTCACCGGTCGCCCTATTCAGACAAAAAACAAGTCGTCTCTTTTGTCAAAGTTTACGCCTTTGAAGAGCGGGAAATAAACGACCATGTTTGGCAAACGTTCTGATGGTGTTACCGCGCCACAACTACCCCGTGCTGTGGGCGCGAGTAGCCCAGCGCTGGCACCTGTCACGCCGCGGGCCACGCCCCAATCCGTGGCTCCAGAAGCCAGCAGCGCGCCACCCAAGGATCGTTTAGCAAAAGCTGTCAAAGGCGCGCAGATCACGCCGGTTACGACCCCCGAAGTGTCCGATGGCCGTAACGAAGAATATTACAAGACCAAAACGTCCATCTATAATGCTCTAATTGAAACCATTGATTTGGGTCAATTGGCCGCATTGGACCAGAAGACAGCGCGCGAAGAAATACGCGACATTGTCAATGAGATCATTGCTATCAAGCAAGTGATGCTGTCGGTTGCCGAGCAGGAACAAGTGCTGGGCGATATTGTCAATGATGTTCTGGGTTACGGACCCCTCGAACCCTTGCTCGCGCGCGATGATATCGCCGACGTGATGGTCAATGGAGCCGGTGCTGTCTTCATCGAAGTCGGCGGGAAAATGATCAAAACGGCCGTTCGCTTTCGTGACAATCAGCAGCTTATGAATATTTGTCAGCGCATCGTGAGCCAAGTGGGCCGCCGCGTTGATGAAAGCTCTCCTATTTGCGACGCGCGCTTACCCGATGGCTCGCGCGTTAACGTGATTGTGCCGCCGTTGGCGCTTGATGGGCCAACACTCACCATTCGAAAGTTCAAGAAAGACAAATTGCGGATGAAGGACCTTGTCGGCTTTGGGTCCATTTCTGAAGCTGGGGGGCGGGTCCTAGGCATCATTGGCGCGTGCCGATGCAATGTTTTGATTTCCGGAGGCACGGGGTCAGGGAAAACGACACTCCTCAATTGCTTGACCGGCTATATCGGCCCGGAAGAGCGGATCATTACCTGCGAAGACGCCGCCGAACTTCAACTACAACAGCCCCACGTCGTCCGGCTTGAAACCCGCCCGCCCAATCTTGAAGGCCAAGGGTCGATTTCGATGCGCGACCTTGTCAAAAACTGTCTGCGGATGCGTCCAGAACGCATTATTGTGGGCGAGGTGCGTGGCCCTGAAGCTTTCGATTTGTTGCAAGCCATGAATACCGGCCACGATGGCTCGATGGGTACGCTTCACGCCAACAGCCCGCGTGAAGGACTGTCGCGGATGGAAAGCATGATCACCATGGGTGGTTTCTCGCTGCCCACCAAAACAATTCGAGAAATGATTGTCGGCTCCATTGATGTTGTCATCCAAGCTGCACGGCTGCGCGATGGCTCCCGCTGCATTACCCACATCACCGAAGTCTTAGGCCTTGAGGGCGACGTGATCGTCACGCAGGATTTGGTGGTTTATGAAATTGAGGGTGAAGATGCCAACGGTAAGATTGTCGGCAAGCACAGATCAACTGGTATTGCGCGGCCCAAATTCTGGGATCGCGCGCGTTATTATGGCCTTGAAAAAGAGCTGGCCGAAGCTCTAGACGCCGCGGACATCTAGACATGGACATGAGCCTCCTAACTTCGCTGGCCGTTGGATGCGGGATTGCCATCCTGGGCTTTGCCCTGTCGATCAATAGCGAAGAAGCCGCAGCCCGACGCCTCAAAACGGTCGCCAAAGAAAAGCAAACGTCCGTCAAGCGCAAGGTTGATCCCGATACTGAGCGCAAAAAAAAGATCATAGGTGGGATCAAAGACCTCCAAGCTCGGGAAAATCAAATGCGCAAAGCGCGCTTGTCGATTAGCGCGCGGATTGAACATGCGGGCCTTGTATTGCCTGAGCAGACGTTCTGGATCGCGTCTATTGCCTTGGCTGTGGTGGGTGTGATCGTGATGTTGATCATAGGTCAGCCCCTGTATTATGCCGCGGCAGCTGCAGTGGTTATGGGGCTTGGATTGCCGCGCTGGATACTTGGGTTCTTGATTGGCGCACGCCAAAAAAAGTTCACGGCCGAGTTCGCCAACGCAATTGATGTCATCGTACGGGGTGTGAAATCTGGCCTGCCTTTGAACGAATGCCTCAAAATCATCGCCAGAGAGGCGCCAGAACCTTTGTCGGGTGAGTTTCGCCGTTTGTGCGACAGTGTTTCAATGGGCGTGCCGCTGGAGCAAGGCTTGACCAGATTGTTTGAGCGTATGCCCCTACCCGAAGTCAGCTTTTTCGCCATTGTCTTATCGATTCAACTCAAAGCCGGCGGCAATCTATCAGAAGCCTTAAACAATCTTTCGGTTGTTTTGCGCTCACGCAAGCTGATGCGGGAAAAGATCAATGCTTTGTCATCAGAAGCCAAAGCCTCCGCAGGTATCATTGGTGCCTTGCCGATCTGCGTCTGTGGCATCGTTTATGTCACCAGCCCGGCCTATATGGGCTTGTTGTTTAGCGATCCGACCGGTCATTTGGGGCTATTGGCAGGCGTGGTCATGATGACCATGGGCGTTCTCGTCATGCGTCAAATGATCAACTTTGATGTCTAGGAATCGCGACCATGTTTGACGCTGTCAAAAACTTCGCCACCTCGATCACCGACCCGATGTTTCTGAGTTCGATCATCATGGGTCTGGCGCTGTTTATCACCGCGTTGACCTTGGTTATCCCGCTGCTTAAGCGCGATCAACTCACCGCACGAATGAAGGCCCTTGCCATAGATCGTGAACAATTGCGCCGCAAAAACCGTGCTGCCCTTTCATTTGAGCATTCAGAGCGAGGAACATTGCGGAAAACGGCTAAGGGTCCTTGGAAAAGCATTGTTGATGCCTTGAACCTTCAAAAGCTCTTGGAAGACCCCACGGTTTCTCAAAAACTTTTGGAAGCTGGCCTGCGAGGCCCGGGACCTCTTGCAGTTTTCTATTTTTGCCGATTTGCCACGCCTTTTTTGTTCCTCGTGTTGGCTGCCCTCTATATAACCTTCGTGAAAAGCGACTTGGCACCCAACGTACGGATGATGGTCTTGGTCGGGGCGAGTGTCGCTGGCTTTTATCTGCCCAATATCCTGGTCGCCAACATCGCCACCAACCGACGCAAGTCGATCATGAAAGCCTTCCCAGACGCGCTTGACCTTTTGTTGATCTGCGTGGAATCAGGCATGTCCATTGAAGCCGCTTTCCTGAGGGTCGGGCAGGAAATCGGCTCATCATCTCTGGAGCTTGCTGAAGAATTGGGCCTAACCAATGCCGAATTGGCCTATTTGCAAGATCGTCGTGTTGCTTACGAAAATCTGGCAAAGCGCACCAATCATCCCGGCGTCAAGGGTGTGGCGACAGCGCTGATCCAAGCTGAACGTTACGGCACACCGTTGGGTTCCGCTTTGCGGGTGATGGCTAAAGAAAACCGCGAGCTTCGAATGACAGAGGCGGAGAAAAAAGCGGCGGCGTTGCCGGCACAATTGACCGTTCCAATGATCGTCTTCTTCCTGCCCGTTCTCTTCATTGTTATTCTGACGCCCGCGTGGATCCGTTATCAGAACATGAACGGCGGCGCGGGCCCGGGCTAATTCTGAGATTTGCTGAGTTGAGCACGCCTGCAACCTCGACCTACGCTTAAACACTGAGTATCAGCGGGGCATGACCGCTCGAATCATTTCCCGCCTTGCCGATATCGCCTCTCATTATGATGCCGTCCTGTGTGACGTCTGGGGCGTTATTCATAATGGCCGCACTGCCTTTCAGGCGGCTTGCCAAGCCTTGGCAGACTTTCGCCAGTCCGGGAAACCTGTTGTTCTGATTTCCAATGCACCTCGTCCATCATCGGTCATTCCCAACCAATTAGCCCACCTGCACGTTCCCACAGACGCTTGGGACAGGATTGTCACATCCGGCGATGCCACACGCGCTGAGATTGAACGACGCGGACCGCGCGGCTATAAGATTGGCCCGTCCAAGGACGAAGGCCTTTATGATGGCCTTCCTGTGGATTTCCGCGCCCTTGAAAGCGCGGATTATGTTATCTGCACTGGATTACGTGATGATCTGACCGAACCCCCAGAGTCATATCGGCCCGAATTAGCCGCACTGGTGGCACGTAATTTACCATTTATCTGCGCCAACCCCGATAGGGTGGTGCAATTTGGTGGCCATTTGATCCCATGTGCAGGCGCTCTAGCCGACATTTACGAGGAGTTGGGCGGGCAAGTCATTATGGCTGGAAAACCCTTTGCGCCAATTTATGACCTCACCATTGCAGCCGCTGAGGCGGTTGCGGGCCGGCGATTGGATCGCGCGCGGCTTTTGTGCATCGGCGATGGGGTTCAAACCGATGTCGCGGGCGCGCTCAATCAAAAACTGGATTGTCTATTTGTCGCCGACGGCATTCATACGCAGGAATTATCGGGGCCTGAGGGTCTGGAGAGTCTGAAAGTCGACGCTTTTCTGGCCGCCAACAAGACCCACGCCAAATGGGCCATTGACGGATTGGCGTAAGTGCACACAGCCGCTAGAGTTCAGTTATGAAGGTTTCACAATCTGACGGGGTGCTCCCCGACCATGCGCTGCGCGCCCTTTACGATCTGGGGGCGATTGCGGCGTCCACGGCCTTTGCGGACACCCAAATCCAGCCGGCCAGCCTTGATTTGCGACTGGGCGATCATGCATACCGCGTCCGTGCCAGCTTTTTGCCAGGTGGGGCTCGCAGTGTTGCGGCGCGTTTGGCGCAAAGTGATCTCGCCATGCACCGATTGGATTTGACAGATGGCGCTGTTTTAGAGACGGGTTGCGTTTATCTTGTACCGCTGCAGGAAAGCCTAGCTCTGCCCGCCGATATCTTTGGTCTAGCCAATCCTAAAAGCTCAACTGGCCGGATTGATGTTTTTGTGCGGGTCATTTGCGATGGTGCGACCAGTTTTGACCGCGTGCCCCACGGTTATAAGGGGCCGCTCTGGGCCGAAATATGCCCACGCACGTTTTCTATTCTGGCAAGGCCAGGCGACCGTCTGACCCAATTGCGCCTCAAGACGGGCAACACAATTGCGCTTGATCAGCGAGACCTCAATCTAGATTTGTCCCAGGATAGCTTGGGCGGCATTATTGGCTACCGCGCACGTCGCCACGCGCCACTCCTCGATCTTGCCAAAGTTGGTACCCACCCACCGCGGGACTGGTTTGAACCTTTGGTCGCCCGCGATGGCCGATTGGTCTTGGACCCCGGTGAGTTCTACATTTTAGCGTCGCTTCCAGGGCTCTCTATTCCACGCGAAATGGCCGCCGAAATGGTCCCGACTGCGCAGGATCTAGGTGAGTTTCGCGCTCATTATGCGGGTTTCTTCGATCCAGGATTTGGCTTGGGGCCACATGAAACCCAAGGCACGCGCGGGGTTCTGGAAGTTCGGGGCCGTGATGTGCCCTTTGTCTTGGAACACGGTCAGCCTGTTGCGCGCCTCATTTATGAAAAGCTCGCCAGCCCGCCCGATCATGTCTATGGTGAGATGGGTAGCCATTATCAAGGCCAAAGCCTGAAGCTCTCAAAGCTGTTTGCGCCCTGGTCTTAATGAGGCGATTATGACCCTTTATCAAGCCACGACCCGCGGCATCCTCATCAAAGTAACCCCGGCCTTTCTGCCGAACCAATCAGATGCAAGCACCAACAATTATGTCTGGGCCTATACAGTCGAAATTGAGAATAGCGCACCAATACCGGTTCAGCTCACGGCGCGCCGTTGGGAGATAACTGACGCCAATGGAATCACGCGCATCGTCGAGGGGGCTGGCGTTGTCGGCGAACAGCCAATATTGCACCAGGGTGATCGATTTAGCTACACATCCGGCTGTCCCCTCTCAACGCCTTCCGGTCTGATGTGTGGAACCTACCGGATGAAGACGTTGGACGGAGAGATTTTTGACGCCATCGTGCCGGCCTTTTCGCTCGATAGTCCCTTTGACAAAGGGGTGATCAATTAAAGCAATCGACCAACCAAATGCCCCCCATTTCGGCCAGTCACCGCTGCATTGACAGTCTGTCCGGCAAAGGTGCGCTCAACTCTGATCTCGGCAAATGAGTCCAAGCGGCCAAGACCTGGCCGTTCGATCAAGACGCGTTGGCTGGTGCCAATCTGAGCGTCCAGAAAGCGGGCCAAAGCCAGCTCCCCCTTTCCACGCAGCTTCGCTGCCCGCTCTTTAACAATGACCTTATCGACTTGGGGCATTTTGGCTGCCGGGGTTTGCGGGCGGGGCGAATAGGGAAAAACATGCAAAAATGCCAAGCCGATGTCATCAACGAGCGACATGGATTCCTCAAATTGGGCGTCAGTCTCAGTGGGAAAACCCGCAATCAGATCGGCACCAAAGGCCATGTCAGGGCGCGCGGAGCGTAAGCGGGCGACCAAGGCCATTGCATCGGCACGTATATGTCGCCGCTTCATACGCTTGAGGATCAAGTCAGAGCCATGCTGGAGCGACAAATGCAAATGCGGCATCAGACGGGGCTCCTCCGCAAATAATCGAAACAAGGTCTCATCAATCTCCACCGCATCGACCGACGACAGGCGCAAACGCGGCAAGTCGGGCACCAGTTTTAAGATTCGCGCTACCAACTCCCCCAAAACCGGCTGTCCGGGCAAGTCTGCCCCCCATGAGGTCATGTCGACCCCCGACAACACAACTTCTGGCACGCCATTAGCGACCAGTCGCCCGATCATCGCCACGACCTCCCCGGCAGGGACTGACCGAGAGTTACCCCGCCCAAAAGGGATCACGCAGAAAGTACAACGGTGGTCACAGCCGTTTTGAACTTGCACATAAGCGCGCGCACGATCTTGAACCCCATCAATCAAGTGACCGGCCGTGTCGCGCACACTCATGATATCATTGACCAAAACCCGTTCAATTTGGTTGGGACCACCATTGGACGCCGCCAGCGCCCGAAATACAGCCGGATCAGCCTTCTCAGCATTGCCAATGACGCGGTCGACCTCGGGCATAGCCGCAAACATCGCTGGATCAATCTGGGCCGCGCATCCGGTTACCACAATCATCGCGTCCGGTCTTTCGCGCCGCGCTTTGCGAATGGCCTGACGGCCTTGTCGCACCGCTTCGGCGGTCACCGCGCATGTATTGACCAAAACCACGTCCTTCAGACCTGCCGCACTGGCCATAGTGCGCATAGCTTCGCTCTCATAGAGGTTTAGTCGACAGCCAAGCGTGATTGCCTCCACCTCGCCAGCGCGAGGCCATGGAGTCTCCAGTGGGTCAAGGGGGGGTAGTGTCGTCATAACAAAATTGAGATCATCTAGACGGCTAACTCACCATTGCAGAGAAGCCGAAGCCATCTCATATCATGGATGTTGGCTTGGTGCAGCATTAAGAACGGAGTGTCGCGCATATGTTTGGTATGGAATGGAATGATGGCTATACATTTGGCTATCTTTTTTCGCTCGTCTTGGGACTATGGGCCGTTTTCAACATTGTGCAGAATGACCGATCGGGGCCACTCGGCAAAGCTATCTGGTCGGTTCTGGTGTTGTTTGTGCCCTATCTTGGCTTTATCGCTTGGTTTTTAATTGGGCCGAAAGCATCAAAAAAGCGCCTCGGCTGAGTAATCAATCACTTTTTCGCTTGTTGCCATAGAAACGTCTACCAACCCGCCATAAAGATAGTTGATTCTTTGAGGCGCAGCATTCATGCAGGTCTATCTTCCCATCGCAGAAATGGCGGTCAGCCCGTGGCTTATGGTGGGGCTTGGGCTTATAGTTGGCTGTTTGTCGGGCATTTTCGGGGTTGGTGGCGGCTTCTTGATGACGCCCCTTTTGATGCTGATCGGCATTCCGGCCCCTATGGCGGTTGCGGCCGGGGCTAATCTCGCCGCGGCCTCTTCGACGTCATCACTATTGGGCCAATTTGAACGGCGCGGCGTCGATTTGCGTATGGGCCTTGTCATTTCGCTGGGCGGGGTTTTGGGGGTCGGGCTTGGAGCAGTGCTGTTTGGCTGGCTAAAGACGTTGGGCGTCGCAGAAGCCACCGTACGCATTGCCTATGTTTTGTTACTCGGCACCTTAGGGTCGAGCTTGATTTGGGAGAGTGTGCGCGCCATCCTTCGCGCTAAAAACAAAGGTCCAGCGGCCCTCCATAAACGCAGCCATGATGACTTTCCCCATCGCCTGCCCCTGAAAGTCAAGTTTCCTAGGTCCAAGCTATACATTTCCATCATTCCACCATTTTTGATTGGACTGGGTGTCGGTATATTGTCCGCCATTATGGGCGTTGGTGGTGGCTTCATCCTGATTCCGGCCCTGATTTACATCATTCATATGCCGCCAAGTCTGGTTGTGGGGACTTCAACCTTACAAGTGCTGGTAACCTCGTGTGCAACGACGTTTTTACAATCGGTCGCCAATGGCGGTCTAGATATTGTCTTGTCGGGTCTATTGATTGTCGGCGGCGTGTTTGGCGCGCAGATTGGGGTGATCATAGGCCGCAAGCTGAAAGGTGAGCAATTGCGGGCTTTGTTGGGGGCCTTGGTTTTGATTGTAGCCTTACGCCTAGCGGCAGATTTGACCTTTTCCCCGGTCAGCCTATTTGACACCTCATCCCCGGGCGGTGGCTTATGAGGGCGCTCCATATTCTTATGTCGTTCTTCGCGCTGCTGGTGCCAAGCACTGTGCAGGCTCAAACAGAACAAGTCTCAGCCGCCGTGATTGACGAGGCCGTATTGGTCACCTCAAGTTTCACAGGCGCTAAAGTGACTGTGTTTGGCTCCGTACGGCGTAGCGCGTCTAGCCGCACGGATATCATTGTTACTGTGCGTGGCCCAGATCGTCCGGCCTGGATCGGTAAGCGCAAGCGTACGGCTGGCCTATGGATTGGTGAGGATCGCATTTATTTCGCGGCCGCTCCGACGTTTTTTGGTGTAGCGAGCGCCCGTCCCCTTGAGACGATTGCACCCAAAGACACATTATCCCTATACGGACTGATTGCACGAGGGCAACTCGATATTGCGCAGAAAAGCGCGCGTTCGCCTCTACGACAGGAATTAGAGGCGGCCTTTGTCGCAGAGCGTCAACGCGAGAAACTTTATGTTGAGGACCCAAATGGAGTCCGCTTACTCAAAGGCGATCTATTTCGTGCCGATGTGCAAATGCCCGATAGGACACCGCCGGGTCTGTACACAGCCAAAGTTATGGTATTTCGCAATGGTCGTCCGTTCCAGTCCACCTTATCGACCTTGGTGGTCTCTAAAGTCGGTGCTGAGCGCGCCATTTTTGAGTTTGCCCGCGACCATGCTGCACTTCACGGGCTGTTAGGGGTTGCGATAGCCCTCATTGCAGGCTTCACTGCGTCGAGCCTATTTAGGCGTTTTGCTCCTGTTTAGATCGCATCGAGGACGGGCAAGCGCAAATCTTAAGTGTCGGGGGGGAAAGAAGCATGCGCCGCCGCGATAAGTCTCCAAAAGGGCCTTGGGTACTTGGGTTATTGGGCTTGCTACCGTTTTACGGCGCTTTGGCTGGGGGACAGATGGCTCCTGCCCCCTATGGCGGCGTGGCCGTAAGCGTCTTTTTTGTCTATGGCGCGCTGATCCTGTCATTTTTGGGCGGAACGCGCTGGGGCTTTGAAATTGGCGCGCGCCCCGAAGGGCCAAACTTTCTAGCTTTGCTGCTCTCGATTTTACCAAGCCTCCTTGGAGTCATTGTCGCCATTTCCCAATATCAGGCGCCGCTTATCGGACTGGGATTGTTACTATTGGGCTTCATTCTCTTGTGGATTTGGGATTATGTCAGTAGCGGCGGCAGCACACGACGCTGGCCCCTGTGGTACAAACCTCTGCGAACGGCTCTGACACTGGGGGCCTGTATCGCAATCAGCGTGCAAATCTGGTTTACAACACAGGCTGGGTAGGCAACCCAACTAAACCTGCGGAGCGCTCCGGCCTCTCAAGCCAACGCTGAATCAGCTCGTCCACAGGTAAAGGCATGAATGGCACCCGCTGAGCTGGCAGCGCGAATTCCATGGCGTACGTCTTCTCGCCGCAGCAGTCTGGAGATACGCGCCAGAGCCTTTAAGTGATCGGCCCCAGCATCTTCTGGTGACAGCAATAACACAATGATGTCGGCAGGCCGACCATCGGGCGCGTCAAAATCAACGGCGGGATCAAGCACCGCCAAAACAGCCATCGGGGCCTTTAACCCCTTTAGCCGAGCATGGGGAAGAGCGACCCCATCCCCGACGCCCGTGCCACCTAAGCGCTCTCGCTCTAGCGTAGATTCAAGTGTCGCCGACAGGTCCACGCCATAGGCCTTGACGGCTGTTTGGCACATGTCGAGTATCACTTCATTTTTATGACCCGCCTTAATGCGGTGGACGATCGCCTTAGCGCTTATGAGGTCGGCAATATCTCGCATTTTTTCATTTCTCAAGCTGTCTGTGTCCTCGTCGAATTGTAGGACCTCTCAGCTGGTTATGGTGATGACATATCGCGATCAGGCCGATACACCAGAGGCGGGATCAATCCAACCAATATTCCCATCTAGGCGACGATAGACGACATTGAATTCGCCAGATCGGGGATTTCGAAACATCAATACAGGGGAAAGCCCTAACTCCAATTGCATAACAGCTGTCGCAACAGTCATTGTTTTCACAGCTTTTTTCGTTTCAGCAATAACGGCAGGTCCGGCATTTGGATCATCAAGACTCTCTTCCGCTTGATCGGCATTATGCTCAATAACATTATAGGCAACCTCTTCGCGCGGTAGCGGGGTCGCACTTTTGCCATGGTGATCCTTGAGGCGACGCTTATAGCGGCGAACCCGTTTCTCGATTTTTTCCAGAGCCGTGGCAAAAGCTGCATGGGGTTCGTTCGCCTCGCCATTGGATTCCAGCGAAATACCAGAATCTAAATGCACGATGGCTTCAACGTGATAGAGATGCCGCTGCTTATCAAGGGTTACGATGGCTTCGCCGTCGCGGGTAATATAACGACCTATTCCAGCTTCTAATTCCTCTTGGATCTTGCTTCTTAAGGCTTCCCCGACGTCGATATTGCGGCCTGTCACTCTGACGTTGAGACTACCCATCATTATACTCCATAAAAAACTTCAAGTTTCGCAAGGAAATACCAACGGCTCTCTTCACAAAGGTGAACGACGATCATTTGTGATCGGCATAAGCCATAGAAAAGACCAACGCTCGTGATGTGACTGTTTTGTGTCACCACGGCAGTTTTACACCAGATCACCGCTTTGGAAAGGGAAAAAAGCTGATTGATGTCAAGTTAAGTAATCGTTTCTAGGGTCTGTCCCGTCTTTTTTGAATCAAAAAAGCGGGATAAATAGACC
>JBEINE010000219.1:0-4175 GCA_040378245.1 Hyphomonadaceae bacterium
GATTGCCAATACCTCTGCAATCGGAGTGCCGGTTTTAAAAATTCGATTCGTTGGCAGGCCCCTGCCAGCAAATTGGAGCGCGCAAATTCAGTGTACGGCATGTTGACATCAGAAATATGATCAATGATCTTGCGGTTAACCTCCTCGGGAACACGCTGATCAAAGCAACGATTACCTGCTTCCATATGGAAAATCGGAATTTGTCGTTTCTTTGCAGACAGTGCGCCTAGACAAGAATTTGTATCGCCTAGGATTAAAAAAGCATCAGGCTTGAACGCACCGAGAGCTTCGTCGCTTCGCTCGATAACTCTAGCGATAGTTTGCGCCGTCGTGCCGCCGGCACAGTCCAGATAGCAGTCAGGCCGCCGGATCCCCAATTGACCGGAGATTAATTCATTGAGCTCAAAATCGTGGTTCTGGCCAGTGTGTACCAAATGCTGGTCAAAAAACTGATCTGCCAGCGCGATTGTCGCTGACAGTTTGATCAATTCGGGCCTCGTACCGACCAATGTGAACAGCTTTAACTTCGTCATATAATCGCAGTTGAGCTAGCATTGTCGAAATTGCCGAGCAGTCGCAAGTTATGCTTGTCTAAAAGAGCAATGACTTCCTCTAAAGTCATTACTTTTGTGGAAGATCGAAATGCCGTTTTCAGCGGTCGCGCCTCGTTGACAGCTGCACCCTGATTGAGTTCGGGCAACATGGGTCGAATTACATAATAATTGCCGCGCTGAACCGTCATCAGAGCCTCTTCGTCGGATATCAATTCCTCATCTAGTTTTTCACCGGGTCGTACGCCTTTGATTTTGGTTTCGATTGCGCGTCCATCAATCATCGCCTTGGCAACATCGATCATCCGCACGCCTCTTGCAATTGGTGTATAGATTTCACCAGGCAAGGCTGACGCGATAGCACTTAAGACCGTATCCACAGCAACATCAAGGCTGATGAAAAAGCGCGTCATGCGTTCATCGGTAATCGTCAAAGGACCGCCAGCTTTCAGTTGTGCAGCGAAAAGCGGCACAACCGATCCGCGCGATGCTAACACATTACCATATCGAACACAGACAAAACGTGTCTGTGGCGCAAGAATGTTGGCATTGATGAAAATGCGCTCTTGTATTGCTTTTGTCATCCCCATCACATTGATCGGGCGGCACGCCTTATCAGTGCTGATACCTACAACCGTTTCGACTGGTAATCGATTATGGGAAATCATATTGACGATGGACGTGGCGCCCATAATGTTCGTCAGGACGGCTTGCTCAGGAAAATACTCGCAAACAGGCACTTGTTTCAGAGCCGCAGCATTCACAACAATATCGGCATCTCGTAAGGCGCCCAATACATCGCCGGGATTGCGCACATCCCCAATACGGAACTCAATAACACGCTGAAAGTTTTCAAAGATGGCGTCGTCAGTGGCTGCGTTTGCCTGCAAATAGCTGACACGAATATCGTGTTGCTTGGCTTCATCGCGCGAAAAGACGATGATTTTTGTTGGGGGATGCACGCTACCCAGCAAACGGCGCAGAAGTGTGCGACCCAATGAACCGGTCCCACCAAATATCAGGATCGATTTTCCGCTAAACATTGTCACGCCGTTTCTTGATCTCAGCCGCAAGCTCGCTAAGCATTTCCTCCCACGTTGGCGGGGTGTAATCAAAGTCAGCCTGAAACTTTTCAGACCGCAATGAACGATCACATACAAAAGTTTCGTCGCCATGGATAGTGATATCAAGTCCTAGCTTCTCACGAAGTGAACACAGCAAGTCATACTTGCTGATGGGCGAGGAAGATACGTGGTAAAGTCCGCCAATAAAGGGCTCGCGCGCTAAAACGAGGTCGACCACGCGGGCCAGTTCAAAAGTGGTCAGGCCAGAATATGTCGCATTCTTATACCCGAAAACAGGGCCCCGTTGCGATAGAAACCATTCTACTAGGCTATCTTTTCGGGTGTTTTGGAGGCCGATGAAGGACGTTCTCAAGGTGATAATGTCTTGGCCGATTATTTCCCCCAAAGCTTTGGTTTGCCCATAAACGTCAACAGGATCAGTCGGATCGGTCTCCTCATATTGCCCGCGGCGGCCCGAGAACACGCAATCTGTGCTAAAATGGACGAGGCGGCGACCGTTTTCGCGACAAAACTCCGCTAGGCGCTGAGGAAAGAGCGCATTGACTTCGATTTGGGCCGCAATTTTGGTCCCAGTTGCGCGTTGTTTGATAAGGCCAACGGCGTTCACAATTACTTGCGCGTTCGTCGCCGCTAAAGCAGCTTCCAACTTAGGCCAGTCTGTAACGTCGATACCGGAAATGGTTTCGCACCGCGGGCCAAAATAACGCGTAAGATGGGACCCCAACATTCCTGTTGATCCAAGTATTACCGGAGCGATCAAAACAACTTATCCTAGGTTCTTCGCCTCATCTTAGGCCGTGGACTCCTAATGGCGCAATCATAGTCTGATGCAAGCGAGTTTAGTCATGGCAAAGAAGGCGGAGCCGACTTTATCATAGCGGGTTGCGATGCGCCAGAAGTATTTGAGTTTGTTGAAGAAGCGTTCGATCAGATTGCGCTTTTTGTAGAGCCAAGGTGAGAAGCAGAGGTTTGATTTGCGGTTAGATTTTGCTGCGATATCGGCCCATGCCCCCTTTCCATTGACCATCACGCATAGCCAATCGGCATCATAGGCGCGATCTGCCAGAACCATTTGGCCCTTTTTGAGATCGCTAGAGTCTGTTTATCCCGCTTTCTTAAAAATGGTCTCTTCATAGCGGGTCGCTCCTATCTTGTTAAAGGAGCAATCATCGTCAGAGCCTAAACCCACATCTTCAATACAAATCGCAATCGCGACCCCATACGCCCACTCTATCACAAGCGCCCCTCCCGCGGAGCGGGTTCGTTCTTCGGCCAAAATTTTGCAATTTTAGCTAGGATAAATCCGTCGTAACTGCGTTGAAATAGGATTGCATTTTCTGCGCGCGGTCGAACAAGACAAAACTAGCAAACCGACTGCTGGCACAATGGCTGGCCATTTCACGTTGCAACAAACCGACAATGGTCATCGTTAGTCACATTTGGAATGCGCCCGATGTGCTGAACTTGCAAATTTATCCACAGATCTCTTCACACACCAAAGTCCGCAAACCTTGGTAGCAAATTGGTAGCAAACTAGAAATTGATATTGAATTCGATCTATTTCGAAGCTTGATCCCGGATGCAAATCATTGATATTTAGGAAAAAACTGGTGCCGCTTATAGGATTCGAACCTACGACCCCATCATTACGAATGATGTGCTCTACCGACTGAGCTAAAGCGGCGTTTGGTGTTGTTAAGGGGGCGACAATTACAACGGCCCCATCAGCGACACAACTCCTTGTGATCGGATTGTTTACAGCGCGCGCTTGTGTGTGGGCCTGACAAGCCCAATCTATAGGGCGTCGGTGGCGGGCTTTTCCGACCACCGAGATCGGGAGACTGTTGATCCATGTTTGACGCCAACAAGATTTTCGCCGCGCTACAAAATGAATTGCCGCGTGCTTTGACGGCTCTCAAGACTGAGGGGCAAGGCACAATTGATCGCATCAAAACTGATGAGTGCGCTAAGAATGCCGCGCTGGGTGCTGGGGCTGCGGGATTGGTGGGGGGCATGTTGCTGTCGGGTGTTGGCGGTAAGTTTGGCCGCCAAGTTGCCACTTTGGGTGGATTGGCAGCGCTGGGCACGCTGGCATTCAACGCTTACCAGAAGTATCAAGGCGGCAGGCCCGCGGATGCGGCCCCCGATGGCCCATTCCTTCCCGTGACAACCGAGGCCAAGGAAACCATTGGCAAAGCCAGTATTCGCGCCATGATCATGGCCATGAAGGCAGACGGACAGATTGAGTCTGGCGAAAAGGCCAAATTGTTTGACCGCTTGGGCAAGGTCGACTTGTCAGATGAAGAGAAAGCGTTTCTGTTTGAAGAAATGGCCAAGCCGCTCGACATCAACAGCGTCGTCGCCGATGCCACAACCCCAGAGCTAGCGGCCTCGCTCTATGCCGCCTCATTGGTGGCAATCGATCTCAATGGCGCGGCGGAGAAAGCCTATCTGGCCGATCTGGCGACCCGTTTGAAACTGGCTCCCGCTTTGATTACGACATTGCATGCCGAAGCGCTAACGACGGCCTAAGGCTTGA